>JBDQGZ010000076.1:0-9111 GCA_040265115.1 Candidatus Nanopelagicales bacterium | reverse complement strand
GATGAACGCGTAGAGCAGTGATCCGATTCCGTGACAGTCGGGTAGGTCGACGGCCGGGGACGGGGAATCCCCCCACAGGGCTCGGTCGACGGCGAGCCCACGGACGCGCACCTGGCCCTCGCCCTCGGGATCGGTGCTGCCGGAGATGAGCAGGCAGCCGGGCCGGATCCGTCCATGGATGACCCCTGCTCGGTGCGCCTCGACGATGGCGAGGGCGATCTGTCGGGTGAGGTGCATCGCATCGGCGACCGGGAGGGATTCCCCCTCGCGCTCCTCGAACAGATCAGTGAGGGTCCGCCCTTCGGCCCATTCGTGCACGATGGCGACGAAGCTCTCATCGTCGATGTTGATGTCCTCGAGGACATCGAGGACGGCGACCAGATTGCGATGCTCGACCGTGGCGGCCGCCCGCGCGGCCTCGGCTGCATTGGTGGCGCGTAGATGGGAGGCGGGGATGAGACGCATCGCGACGGGACGATCGAGGACCGGGTCGTAGGCCTGCCACAGCTCGATTCCCTTACCGCTCCCGCCCGCGGTCGAAATGAGCGCGCGCAGCGTGTAGCGATCGACGGGCGTTCCCGGCTGCAGCGAACTCACCTCATCAGGCTACGCATCGGGGGTGCTCGATGCGCGGCGGACGCGTCGGCGCAGCAGCCCGACAACCTGGCCGACCTCGTCGATGCGCAGCACTCGGGCGAGACCGAGATAAGACAGGAGGGCGACCCCGGACACGACGACGACATTGATGAGGACTCCCCACCAGTTGGCGAGTCCACCGCCGGTGACGAAGGTGACCAGGAGCAGCTGAGTGGCGATGGCGAGAACGAGAACGATGAGCCCGGCGAGCAGCATGCGGGCGAAGGCCCGCAGGGTGCGACGCCCATCGAGTCCGCCGAGTCGACGCCGCAGCACGATCCACGACACGATGAACGTCGACCAGAACCCGCATACGTAGCCGAAGGCGAGGGCGGCCACCTGCGTTCCGCCGCCGAGACCCGAATAGAACAGGGGGACGGCGATGGCCAGCGCGACGACGTTCATGATGACGCTGGCCCAGAACGGTGTCTTGGTGTCCTCGAGGGCGTAGAAGCCGCGGAAGACGACGTAGAACAGGCTGAACGGCAAGAGACCGAGCATGAAGACGCTCGTGATGAGACCGGCGATGCTGGCCTGGTCGGGAGTCGCGGCGCCGTAGCCGAACAGCAGGACCAGCAGGCTGGGACTCACCACGAGCAGCGTCGCGATGATCGGCACGAGCAGTGCCGCAACCAAACGCATAGTGGAGGCGACGTCCTGGGCGACACCTCGCATGTTGCCGGCGTGCGCTACTCGGCTCAGGCTAGGCAGGAGCGCGGTGACTATTGACACCGTGATGACGCTGTGCGGCAGCATGAAGACGAGGTTCGCCTTCTGATACGTCGTGAGACCGGCCGCCACGAGCCCCGCGTCGGCGGCGTTGACATTCGCGAGGGTGGCCAGTCTGGTGATGATGACGTAGCCGGCCTGGTTGACGACGACGAGGCCGAGGGTCCACGCGGCGAGATGGCCGGCCTTGCCGAGCCCAGCGCCCTTGAAATCGAAGCGGGGACGGTAGCGGTAGCCCGCGCGAAATAGGACCGGGATGAGGATGAGTGCCTGCACCGCGACACCGAGGGTCGTGCCGACGCCGAGCAGCACGATCTGATCGGTCGTGAGAACGCCATCGGCCGCTGCTGAGGTGCCGGCGATGATGATGAACAGGACGAAGGTGGCGATGGCCACGATGTTGTTCGCGATGGGAGCGAACATCGGGGGCCCGAACACCCCGCGCGAGTTCAACACCTGCTGGCTCATGGCGTAGATGCCGTAGAAGAAGATCTGTGGCAGCAGCAGCCGCGCGAAAGCAGTCGCGAGTTCCCGTTGCGATTCGTCGTAGGCGCTGGTCGCATAGAGATCGACCAGCAGTGGCGCAGCGAGAACCGTGATGATCGCGAAGATGAGAAGCACCAGGCCGACGAGAGTGATGAGGCGATCGGCATACGCAGCACCACCGTCCTCGTCCTCGGCCATCCGTCGGACCAGTTGCGGGATGACGACCGCGCTCAGCGCCCCACCGATAAGCAGGATGTAGAGCACGTTCGGCATGGTGTTGCCGAGGGAATAGGCGTCGGACACGATGTAGAAGCCGAGCGCCGTGGTCATCGCGATGTCGCGCAGCACGCCGGTGATACGAGACGCCATCGTTCCCGCGGCCATGACCGCGCTGGAGTTGATGAGGTTGGGGCTGCTCACTCCGCCGCCTCGTTGCGTCGGGCTCGGGAACGCCGAACTGCATCAAGGATGACAAGGACGAACAGCAGCACGGCCGCACCGACGGACACCCAGAGCGCAGCGCGCGAATAGGCGGTGGTCTGGAGTTGCAGATCCGCGCTCGCCCCGAAGTCCTCACCCTCGGTTGTGATGAGGTGGACGGTCACCGGGAGAGGCTCGCCGCCGATGATGCGGACCGGGATCTCGAGGCTGGCTCGGCGTCCGGCCTCGATCTCCACCGGCTCCAGGGGATCTGCCTGCAGCCGCGCGGTAGGGGCGCCCTCGACGCGAAGACCAACGGTGACGGATCGGTCGAAGTCATTCGCCACGGTGATAGGGATGCGTCCGGTGTCCCCGCTGAAGGTGATCGTTCCCCGCGAGACGACAGTGACCTTCGCGGTGTCGGCATCGAGATCGGCCTGGATGATGTTGAGCAGTTCGAATCCCGTGGCGAGTTGCGACCGCCATGCGGCTGAACCACTGCGCAAGAGGGCCCCGGCAATCGGCTCGGTGATGTCGACAGGATTGTCGACGACCTGACGCAGCAGACCGAGGCTGAGTTGGGCCTGCTCGATGCGGTCGATGTAATCAGGTGGCAATTCGCGTTCCCGTTGAGCCGGGCCGTAGGTGGCCCGGGAGCGTGACACGGAACTGGCTGGGGTGGCGAGCACGTCGTCCAGCGGCACCAGATTCACCCAGGGTGCGAGTCTGAGTCCGACGAGCAGTTCGCGCAGCAGACGCGGATCGCTGCTCCACCGGGGATTGCCGGGTCCGGCGATGATGGTGCGTTCGATGTCGGGTGCCTCGAGCGTGATGAATGCGGTCTCGGCGAGGAAGCGCTGTCGGGCTTGCAACCGGTCCACCTTCGTGGATTCGGGCATGGCCAGGGCATCGCGGAGTCCGGAGTCGATGAGGACCGCTCGCATCGGCCCGAACTGCGTATCGAGATCGACCAGGCCGCTCGGGGTCAGCCCGGGGTCGAGGATGGGGGCGAGAACGTCATCGCGCAGGATCACTGCGCTCACCCCGGTAGAGGCTAGGAGCGAGAGAGTCGACTCGCCGATGCGTCCACCCGGAGCCCAGTAGAGGCTGCCGGCTCCGGTGGAGCCGATGGTGGCGCGAGAGACAGGTCCGGCAATTGACACTGCGCGCACGACATCCCGGTCGAGGCCGCCCCGCTGCAGCGCGTCGGCATCGATATCGGCATAGGGCAGTGTCCAGATACTCGTGCGCTCGGCGATGGACTGCACGTCGCGCAGCCAGCGCCCGGCTGCCTGCTCCTCCGTCCCGGGGACAAGGTCGTCGCCCTCGGCGACCAGATAACCCGAACTCATCGCGGAGACGGCCTCGGTGAGAGAAGGGTCGATGATCCACGACACTTCCTTGCGAGCAGTCGTGCCCGCTTCGAGGAGGTGGTCCAGTCTGCCGCCAGAGGAGATCGCCTGGGGTGTGGAGTCGCCGAGGAGCACCCCGTCGGGGGTGGTTCCGGGCCATGCGGCCAGCGGCCAGAGCCACGCGAGATCGAGGGGCGCCTCAGGGGCGTCGGGCACCCAGGGCAGGAGGGTCCGGCCGACGCCGAGGACGGTGAAGCCCAAGCGAGGATCGATGCCGATCAGCTCGATGCCCAGGACATAGACCCCCGGACCGGGAATCGGGATATCGCGCATCCGCACCCGAATCGAGAAGTCCTTCTGCCGCCCTGGCTTGAGCCGATTTGCGACTGGCGTCGTGGTAGAAGAGATGGCGAAACCGTCATAGGCGTTGCTCCCCTCGGATACCTCGTCTAAAGCGGCACGCGAGGGCAGGGGGGCTGGCGAGATCGTGAGTCGCACCGAGAGGTCGGTGAGGTCGTAGTCGGTGTTCGTATTCGCCACTCGTCCCTTGATGATCATGCGACTCGAGGGGCTGACGATCGTGGGGCTCACCGAGGTGAGCACGACACGACCCGGGGTGGACTCCGTTGCGTGGGCCGAGGGAACGCCGATCCCGGTTGCTGGAAGCCCGAGTGCCAGGAGGACGGTCAGGAGCCCGATGACGACCCGCCTCACCCGGCGTCCGCCAACAGATCGGGGAGTCGGTCGAGTAGGCGGCGTTCATCGGCATAGGCCAGCCGGGCGCGCAGATCATCCAGTGGAACCCAGGCCACCTGCTCGACCTCGGCGTCCTCATCGGATAACTCTCCCCCGCGGGCCTCGATGAGGAAATGGTGCACGGTCTTATGGATGCGACGGTTTTCGGCGATGAACCAGAAATCGATGACCCCGAGCGGTGCCAGAACCTGGCCGACGATGCCGGTCTCCTCCTGAACCTCACGCAGTGCCGCGTCCTCGGGGGTCTCCCCTTCCTCGAGGTGACCCTTCGGAAGCGACCACACCAGGCGCCCACGGCGATCGTGTCGAGCGATGAGGACCGCGTGGGCCCCCCCGGCTCCCCGCTCGATCACGAGTCCTCCCGCCGAAGTCTCCTCCACTGTGGGCATGGGGACTGCCGTTGGGCGGGGGGCTCGGCGCCGCATCGACCCCGGCGTGGGGGAGGTGTTCTTCTCGCCGGAGGACATGTCTCGAAGGATAACTGCGCGGATGTCCATCGTCGGGGTCCTAGGGTGGGGTGCCGTGCCGGTCACTCCCACCTCTCCCCCTGATCGAGCCGCGGCTGCCGCAGCTCTGATCGGCATTGCCGCGGACCTCTCCGGGTTGGTGGACCGGTTCACCGAGGCTGGCCATGAGGTCGCCCTGGTCGGGGGCACCGTGCGCGACACGCTCCTCGGGCGCCTCGGTCCCACGAGCGACCTCGATCTCACCACCGACGCCCGCCCGGAGGTGATCTCGGCGATGGTCGACGGCTGGGCCGATGCCGTCTGGGAGGTCGGGATCAGATTCGGCACGGTGGCCTGTCGGCGTGGGTCACGGACCTACGAGATCACCACCTACCGATCGGAGCAGTACTCCGCCGACTCGCGCAAGCCCGAGGTGACCTTCGGCGACTCTCTCGCGGGTGACCTGCTGCGCCGTGACTTCACGGTGAACGCCATGGCAGTGCGCCTGCCCAGCCTGGAGTTTGTCGACCTGCATGACGGAACCGCTGACCTTCATGCACGTGTGCTGCGCACACCGGCGACACCGGAGGAGTCTTTCTCCGATGATCCGCTGCGCATGATGCGTGCTGCTCGGTTTGCTGCCCAACTTGGTTTCGCGGTCGCACCGGAAGTACTCGAGGCGATGACGGCCATGGCCGATCGCATCGAGATCGTGTCAGCGGAGCGCGTGCGGGAGGAACTGACCCGACTCCTGATGTCGGATCATCCCCGCTGGGGCCTGCAGGTGTTGGTGTCGACGGGGCTCGCCGAGCGCATCCTGCCGGAACTTCCTGCCCTCCAACTCGAACTCGATGAGCATCATCGACACAAGGATGTGTACGAGCACTCGCTCACCGTGCTCGAGCAGGCCATTGATCTGGAGTCCGCTCATGAGCCGACGATCGAGCCAGATCTCATCCTGCGCCTCGCCGCGCTGTTGCATGACATCGGCAAGCCTCGGACCCGGAAGTTCGAGCCGGATGGTGGGGTGTCCTTCCACCACCACGAGGTGGTGGGTGCGCGCATGGTGAAGAAGCGCCTCACCGCTCTTCGATTCCCCAATGACGTCATCGATCAGGTGTCGATGCTCACCGAGCTTCATCTGCGATTCCACGGATATGGAACTGGGGAATGGACTGACTCGGCGGTGCGTCGCTATGTCCGTGATGCGGGCGATCAACTGCTGCGACTGCATAAGTTGACTCGAGCTGATTCGACGACCCGCAACGCCCGTCGGGCTCGTGCGCTGCAGAACGCCTATGACGATCTGGAACGGCGTATCAGTGAACTCGCGGAGGCGGAGGAACTCGCAGCGATCCGGCCGGATCTCGACGGCAACGCGATCATGGAGATCCTGGGGATCGGACCGGGCCGCGAGGTGGGCGAGGCCTACCAATACCTGTTGGAATTAAGGCTTGATCGAGGCCCGATGGATCAGGCGGAGGCGGAGGCGGAACTGCGCGCGTGGTGGGAGCAGCGCCAAGCGTCGAGTTAGACCGCGACGTCTTCCTCGATCACCACGATCTCTTCTGTCGGATCGGTCCGAGCGAGAACCTGCACAATGCTGAGCGCGATGAGAGCCAGGATCGCGGCGATGATGGTGCGCCACACACTGAGGTCGTTTCCAAGGACGACGATGATGGCGAACACCACAGCGATGCCGATACGCACCCAGCGACCGTTGCGGGCGAACCAGGGTCCTGACTGGGTGAGCGGACCGGGCGGAACCGTCCGTGCGATCGAGGTGGCGCCACGGTCGACTACTGCCCGCAGTTCAGCCGCGATGCGCGAGCCGCTGAGGTACCAGCCGCAGGCGGCCACGATGATGCCGACAACGATCGTGACGGTGGCGGAGTTGATGAGGAACAGGAAGAGCTGGCTGTAGAACGCATCGGAGGCGGGTCCGAATGGTGTGCCGGACAGGGTGTTGACGAAGGTCGTACGACCGATGCCGAGGCCGATGACGAGGCCGAGGCCGATGACGAACAGGGCGACACCGGTCCAGGCGATCGTCCGCGCGCGACGGCGCGACAGCGCAGCGGAGATCACGAACAGCGCCAGGCCGATGAAGAGCAGGGCTGCGAGCACCGGCGAGGCAATGGCATAGATGGTGCGCAGTTGGGCGAGCTGGGGGGCCTCGAGCAGCACGATCTGCGTATCGCTCTCGGGGATGTTGATGCGCTCGGCGATGGTGAGTCCGCGATCGATCAGACCCTGCTTGACGGCCTCGAGTGCGGCGGAGACATCGAGGACCACGACATCACCCTCGAGTTTCACGGCACTATCGCTGTCGCCTTGAAGGATCAGCATGATCGACTTCTGCGCTGCGAGGTTGGCTGCTTGCCAGAACTCCTCGAAGGCTTGCGATCGGACGATGCGATTGGTGACTTCAACGATGAGTGCGTCGACCGCCCCGGTGATGATCGGTTCGATGGCGCGCAGACGTGGGTACTCCTCAACGAGATCCCCGAAGATGTCGTCGACGAGCTGCTCGGGATTGATCTGCTCCTCAAGCTTGTCGGCGAGGAAGGTGGCGATCGCGTCCTGAATCTGGGGGTTCTCCGATAGCGGTCCGACGGTCTCGAGATAGCGCTCGGAATCGGTGATGGTGCGCTGGGCCCAGTAGCTGACGATGCCGATGGGCGTGATCACCACCGCGAGTGCGAAGGCGAGGATGGCGGCGATCATTCTCAGGCGAGTCACACAGTGATCCTAGACCTCCAATAGGCACCGGCGGTGACCATGAGCAGAAAACCGAAGAGGACGTAGATGATCGGGGACACCCCGGATTCAGGTGAGGTGAACGCCACGACGGTGACCCCTAGGACGAGGGAGGCGTTCACGGCTACGTCGAACAGGGCGAAGACTCGGCCCAGATATTCATCGGGCACCTCCCGCTGCACGAGGGTGTCGGAGCAGACCTTGACGGCCTGCCCGGTGAAGCCCAGCGATGCGCCTCCGAGGAGCACCGGTGCGAGCGTCAGCGAAGCTCCGGTGATCAACAGGGTGATCGTGACGAGGATGGCCGCCTGGAGCAGCGCGACGACACTCCAGCGGACATAGCCCATTCGACGAGCCATGGCCGGAGTGATGATGGCCCCGAACAGCGCACCGGCGGCCGCTGCGGCGGTGATGAGAGCGAACTGACCGAGCGCTGCGTCGGCGTCGGCGGCGCCGAGGGTGTTGCGGGTGAGCAGCAGTCCGATGACCGTGAGCCCCCCGAAGGCGATGCGGTGCATCATCACCACGAGCACAGCGCGCCCGGCGATGGAATGCACCCTGAGTTGATGGAAGCCGTCGGCGAATCCCTTGAGGACGCCCCACACGGTGTCGCGCACGGTGTCGGCGTCGGGACCGAGGCGATTCCGTCCGAGGGTGGCGGCCATCGCCCCGGCGGCGAGATAGCCCAGGATCGCGCAGCCGATGACCACCACACTGCCGATGTCGCCACCGCCGACTAATCCGCGGATGACGATGCCGAGCAGACCGCCGACGGCTGCGGCGATCGTTCCGGAGGTCGGAGTGAGGGCATTCGCTGTCACCAGCACCGGGCCGGCGACAACATGGGGAAGTGAGGCCGACAGGCCGGCGAGGACGAATCGTCCGACGCCGAGAACGATGAGCACGGTGACAGCGAGTGAGAGCCCCTCGTGTCGCTGCGCCACGAGGATGGCCACCACCACCACGATCACAGCCCTGAGGAGATTGGCGTAGACGAGGACCTGCCGCCTGCTCCACTGATCGAGGAACACGCCGGCGAAGGGGCCGATGAAGGAATAGGGCAGGAACAGCACCGCGAAGGCTCCGGCCACGCTGGCGGCGGTGGGTTGACGCTCGGGGGAGAAAAGCACGAAAGTGGCGAGGGCGGCCTGGAGCATCCCGTCGGCCCCTTGGCCGAGCAGCCGGGTGGCGTACAGCCGGCGGAAGTCGCGGACGGCGATGACGGCCCGCAGGTTGGTCAGCGCCACGGACGCCAGGGTAGTCCGAACCAGGGCGTGGCATCCTGGGGATGTGAGGGGGCTTCAGGTGCTCGGCGCCGATGCCGATGCCCGCAGTTGCCTGTCCGCACTTCCAGCGCGGTCCGGAGCGCTGCCGTCTCTCGGTCCCGATTCCGGTTGCCCAGGCCTGATTCAGCGCCTCATGGGGCCCTAGCACCCCAATCCCAGCGAGGCGTGATGAGTGAGCCGTCTATGGCAATACCGTGAGGCGATGGCTACCCCAAGGGGACAGACATGATCACTCGCGTT
>JBDQGZ010000075.1:0-9136 GCA_040265115.1 Candidatus Nanopelagicales bacterium | reverse complement strand
GCCGAGATGTCCGGGTGCTCCAGGATCCGATCAACCGCCACCTTGTCACCGTGCACAACGTTGAACACCCCGTCGGGGAGTCCGGCCTCGGCGAACATCTCCGCCACGAGCATCGACACCGACGGGTCCTTCTCGCTGGGCTTCAGCACGAAGGTGTTGCCGCAGGCGATCGCGGTAGCGAACATCCAAATCGGCACCATTGCTGGAAAGTTGAACGGGGTGATTCCCGCGACCACTCCCAGCGGCTGTCGTAGCGAGTACACGTCGACACCACCGGACACCTGCTCGGAGTAGGACCCCTTGAGCAACTGCGGGATGCCGCATGCGAACTCGATGTTCTCCACGCCACGCGCCAACTCACCAGCGGCATCCGAGGGCACCTTGCCATGCTCGGAACTGATGAGGTCGATGATCTCGGGGCGACGCGAATCGACGATCTGGCGGAAGCGAAACATGATCTCGCTGCGCTTGGACAGCGAGGACGACCGCCAGGAGGTGAAGGCGTCGTGCGCAGCAGCGACAGCCGCATCGATCTCCTCGACACTCGCCAAGCCGACTTCGCCCTGCTGTTCTCCTATCGCAGGCTGGAAGATCGGACCCTTACGGCCGGAGGTAGAGGGCACTCGGGTGCCTGAAATCCAGTGATCGATCGTGTACATGAACTCTCCTGGGGGTGAAGGAATGCTGGGGTTAGCGTAGCCGGGGGCGCGGCTGGTCCTCGGGGTACATCGAGGTGGCTTCCGGAACGGTCGCGGAGAGGCGCTCGACCTGCTCATCGGTCAACACCACGTCACCGGCCCGCACGATCGAGTCCACTGTCTCAGGCCGACTCGCCCCCGGGATCGGGATCATGACCGGTGAGATGGCCGCCAGCCAGGCCAGCACGACCTCATGCGCGCTCGCGCCGACATCGAGGGCAATCTCGGCGAACGCCTCGTACCGGTCGCCGATCCCCCGCGCCTGGTCAGCTCCCCCGAGGGGTGACCAGGGGAGGAACGCAATCCCGAGTTGCGTGCACGCCTCGAGCACCTCGGGGTCACCGCGGAAGCGCGGGGAGAACTCGTTCTGTACCGAGACGATGCCGCCCTCCTCCGGCCCGCCTACCTCCTCGATGGCCACGTGCAACTCCGGCAACGTGGCATTGGACAGCCCGATCATCCGCGCGATCCCCTCGTCGCGGACGGCGGCAAGAGAACGCACCTGTTCGGCATACGAAAGGGCAGGATCCGGGCGGTGCAACTGATAGAGGTCAATGACCTCGACACCGAGGGCATCCCGACTGGCCTCGGCCGCCCGCACCAGCCCCTCCCGAGTGGCGTCCCGACCCCACACCTCACCCATGCTGCGAGTGATTCCGCCTTTCGTCGCGACCAGGACCTCCGCGAGATCGGACTCCCCGGAATAACTGCGGAGGGCAGCTCCCACGATCTCCTCGTTGTGGCCGACCGCGTCCCAAGAAGGGGCATAGATATTGGCGGTGTCGAGCAGCGTGAGCCCCAGATCGATCGCGCGATGGATCACCGAGATCCCCCGATCCCGGTCACCTGCATGCTCGGGGAAGGAGACCGGCATGCACCCCAGACCCATCGTCGTCACCAGACGGTCACCGATCTTTCTTCGCTCCATGCCCCGACGGTAGCCCACCGCATGGAAGGATGACCCTGTGAAGACAAGGGTCGTCGTCGTTGGTGCCGGGTTCGCCGGGCTTGCCGCTGTCAAGGCATTGCGGAAGAACCCCGACATCGAGGCGATCCTCGTTGATGCCCACCCCTATCAACTTTTCAGTCCACTCCTTTATCAGGTCGCCACCGGAGGACTCCCGGAGGATGACATCGCCTATCCCGTTCGCGCCGCACTCCCCGGCGTGACCTTCATCCGGGGCGAGGTCGTGCGCATGGATCCGGAACGTGGCCGCATCCGACTCGCTGACGGCCAGGATGTCGACTTCGATCATCTCGTGGTGGCGACCGGGAGTGTGGGAACGACCTTCGGCATCCCCGGAGTCGAGCAGCACGCTCTGCAGATGAAGAGCATCGCCGACGCTCGACGTATCAAGCAGCGCCTCTTCGGCACGTATGAGGACGTTCAGGAATCACGCCTGCCACGTGAATCCCTTCGCGTGGTCGTCGTCGGCGGCGGCCCCACCGGGGTCGAGGTCGCCGGAGCAGTCGCCGAGTTGCAGCGCAGCATGCATCGGGAGTATCCGATGATCGCCGATCACGCCAGCGTCACGCTTGTGGAGGCGGGACCCCGTCTCCTGCCCATGTTCACTCCGGAATCGAGTGAGCACGCGAAGGAAGAGCTCGAGGATCTCGGAGTAAGCGTCAAGGTCGACGCTGCTGTTGACCGGATGTACGAGCGGGATGTGCACCTGAAGAATGGTGAGATCCTTCCGGCGGGCACCGTGGTGTGGGCAGCCGGAGTCGCTGCCCCGGAACGTATCGGGGAGATCGGGGTGACCGGTCCAGGTCGACGACTCCTCGTTGATGAGTTCCTGCGCATGCGGGGGTCGGAGAATATCTGGGTCGTGGGCGATTCCGCCGCCTTCGATGACAACGGGGCGTTCCTCCCCATGGTCGCTCCTGTCGCGATGCAGATGGGGAGACACGTCGCTACCACCATCGGGGAGGCGGTGGCCGGAAAGCCACTGTCAGCCTTCAGCTACACCGACAAGGGCCAGATGGCGACCATCGGGCGTCGGCGAGCCGTCGCCGAGACTCCGCAGGGGTGGCGACTGCACGGCACTCCAGCCTGGCTCGCCTGGCTCGGCCTGCATGTCGGCTATCTGGCCGGGGGACGTAACCGTGTCAGCGTCATCGCCGACTGGGGATGGAACTACCTCGCCTGGGGCATCGGTCCACGTCGCGCCGTGATCGAGTGATGCGCGGGCTTCTCGCGCGCCTGTCACCCTCTCGGTCCATCCCGCTCACCCGGTGGCGCTCCGAAAGTCGATGGCGCGCTCGCCCTCCGACGCTCGTCGTGCTCGTCTTGGGGTTGTGGCTGTTCGGCACCGGTGAGGCGATGCTGGTGAACGCCGGGATTGGCGTCAGCCCCTGGACGGTATTCGCCGAGGGCTTGTCGGTGCGCTTGCCTCTCACTATCGGTGTGACCTACTTCGCCACGAGCGTGCTCGTGCTCCTGCTCTGGATTCCTCTCCGCGAGCGACTAGGCCTGGGCACGATCGCCAACGCCATCGTGATCGCCCTCTCCCTCCAGACCGGACTGTGGTACCTCCCCACGCCGACGTCGCTCTTGTGGCAGATCCTCCTCGTCCTCACCGGCATCGCCATGATCGGACTCGGAAGTGGCCTATACCTGACCACCAACCTCGGTCCAGGGCCACGCGACGGCCTCATGACCGGACTGCATGCCCGCACCGGGATCGCCGTCGCCCCCGTGAGGCTGACGATTGAGGTCCTTGTCCTCAGCACCGGCTGGCTACTCGGCGGAACCGTCGGCCTGGGAACGGTTCTGTTCGCCCTGCTCATCGGACCGTCGGTTGGGTACGGTCTCCGGCTAGTCGGCCGGCTCGCTGGAAGTACGACGGTCGCGCCACCCGACCGGGACCAACCCCACCCGGAACTCGAGGCCTGAGGCCATCGGCCTGGGGTGATTTCCGCGGCTTCGCCGAAACCGCCCGCGCATCCCCAGATCTGAATATCATCGGACAAATTGCGGCCGAATCGACCGCCGGAAACGAGGCTGAGCGGACATTCCGTATGCCCGAAAGCCATGAGAGGAGAAGGCCATGGGGTGCGCAGTCGTCACCGGGGCAGCGAGCGGAATCGGACGGGCCACGTCGGTTGCCCTTGCTTCCAGAGGTATCCCCGTCGCCGTCGCAACGTTCCCTGGCGATCCGCACAATCCTCAGGAGACGGTCGATGCCGTGACCGAGGTGGGCGGGGAAGCCGTCATCATCGAGGTCGACGTTCGGGACAGCGCTCAGGTCGAGCAATTGATGGCGCAGAGCGCTGAACGATTCGGCGGGATCGACGTCGTGGTGGCGAATGCTGGCATTCTTCGCGATTCGCCGTTGACGGAGATGACGGACGAACGCTGGGACGACATGCTTCAGGTTGACCTCACCGGCGTGCTGCGAACCCTTCGATCCGCTCGGCCTCACATGGCGGCCGGCTCATCCATGATCGCGGTGTCCTCCATCGCCGGCGCCGTCTACGGCTGGCCGGACCATGCGCACTACGCGACGGCGAAGGCAGGTCTGATCGGACTCGTTCGTTCACTGGCCGTTGAGCTAGCCCCCGATGTCACCGTCAACGCCGTTGTTCCGGGCATCATCGAAACCCCGCAATCCCTGGACCCGGTCAATTCCCTCGGCCCCGAGGGACTGAAGGCAATCTCAGCCTCCATTCCCGCCGGCCGGGTTGGAACACCGGAGGACATCGCCGCGGTCATCGACTTCATGGCGTCACCATCCGCCCGCTATCTGACCGGCCAGGCAATCGTTGTTGATGGCGGGTACACCGTTCGACTTCCCGTCTGACCGTCCTAGCACCAGCACCCCGTCTTCCCTAGGAGGAAACATGCCCGGACAACTCGATGGCCGCACTGCCCTCATCGTCGGGGGAGCCGGTGGAATCGGAAAGGCCATCGGTGCCGCCTTCGTTGCCGAAGGCGCCCGAGTCGTGCTCGCAGACCGATCCGCCGAGGCCGCCGATCAAGCGGCGAATGCGGTTGGCGCAGATGCAGGAATCGGTATCGACGTCACCGATGAGGATTCAGTCATCACCGGCGTCTCGGCCGCACGCGATGTGCTGTCGCGCATCGACATCCTGGTCAACTCGGCGGGAATCGCGACACAGGCTCCGGTCGCCGAGATGTCGTTGGACATGTGGAACGAGACCCTGGCGGTGGATCTTTCCGGGGTGTTCCTTGTCACCCACCATGTTCTCCCCGAGATGCTCGAACGGAAGTCCGGACGCATCATCAACATCGCCAGCCAACTGGGAATCAAGGGCGGAGCGTCCCTCGCGCACTACTGTGCGGCCAAGGCTGGCGTGACGGCATTCACCAAGTCCCTCGCCCTCGAGGTTTCTTCCGAAGGGGTGCTCGTCAACGCGATTTCGCCCGGTCCGATCGAGACACCGATGGTCGCCGGGATCGATGAGGAATGGAAGGCTGCCAAGCGCAAAGAGCTGCCCCTTGGTCGTTTTGGGCAGCCCGAGGAGGTCGCTCCCACAGCCGTCCTACTCGCAAGCGATCCCGGCGGTAATCTCTACGTGGGAGCTAATCTCGGTCCCAACAGCGGCGATGTGATGCCGTAATCCGTGCACGACGAGGGGGATCAGATGAACTCGGTGAAGTGGCGGGCCGATGACTCAGCATGATGATGGTCAGGTGTCGCTCAACGGCACCGAATACCAGCGCCTTGCAGACGACATCAAGGCGGCCATCCTGACCGGTGCCCTGGCACCCGGTGATCGACTGGTCGAGGCTGATCTGGCGGATCAGTACGAGGTCAGTCGTGGCACCGTGCGCGAGGCCATCAGGCTGCTGGCTAGCCAGAACCTGGTGGAGACTGTGCGGGGTAGATCGGGAGGCACCTTCGTCGCGCGCGTGGTTCCCGAAACCATCTCCGAGTATTTGCGAACATCGGTGGGTGTCCTCCTCACCCACGACGGAATTGCGTTGAGCGATCTCGTCGAAGTGCGCCAGATCCTTGAACCCCACGCCGCGGCCCTCGCCGCCGATCGACATCGCCCCGGCCCCCTGGAAGAGCTGCGCGGGCTCCAGGTGGCCGCGAGCGCACCCGATCGGGACGCCATGAACTGGGAATGGCACAAGACAGTTCTTCGGCTGAGTGGAAATCCCCTCCTCCCCGCCCTCGCAACCCCTGTTTACGACCTCCTCAAGAGCCGATTCGATCGACAGAAGGGCCGTCGCGACCACTGGCGCAGGATCGAACGAGAGCACCGGGAAATCACCGATCTCATCGAGGCAGGTGACGCACGGGGAGCTGAAGCCGCCATGCGCAACCACCTGCAGGCTGTTCACCTGGCCTATCTGGACCTCGCCACCTCGTAACCTCCCCGTCCGTCGGCCAAACCCCCCGATCTGGTTGCCAAATAAATATCGGACACTTAGTATCGCCTTCGAGGGAGGCGACGTTGAAGCCACTAGAGGGTGTCCGGATCATTTCCATCGAGCAGTACGGAGCGGGTCCCTTCGCGACCCTGCATCTCGCTGATCTCGGTGCCGAGGTCATCAAGATCGAGGATCCTCGTGAGCGCGGGGATGTCGGGCGACACGTTCCTCCCTACCAGGCCGGCGACACATCCCTGTTCTTCGAGACGTTCAACCGCAATAAGAAGAGCATGAAGCTCGATATCTCCACGGCCGCGGGCCGAGCCGTATTCGAGGATCTTGTCAAAGTCAGCGACGCCGTCTTCTCCAATCTCCGCGGCGATGTGCCGAAGAAGATCAAGATCACCTACGAGGACTTGAAGCACCTCAATCCCGCCATCGTGTGCTGCTCACTCTCGGGATACGGAATGGAGGGCCCCCGAGCGAAGGACCCCGGTTACGACTACATGCTCCAGGCCCTCGGCGGGTGGATGTCCCTCACCGGCGATCCCGCGGGCGCGCCCACGAAAACGGGTCTGTCGCTGGTGGATTTTTCCGGTGGCCTGGTCGCTGCGGGCTCGATTCTCGCCGGAGTCATCGCCGCTCGCCGAGACGGCGTCGGTATGGACTGCGATCTCAGCCTCTACGACACGGCCATCGGGATGCTGTCCTATGTCGCGACCTGGCACTTGAGTGCCGACTACGAGCCCACCCGTACGCGCAACAGTGCCCACCCCTCGCTCGTTCCCTTCCAGGCATTTCAGGCATCCGACGGTTGGTTTGTGGTCGGCTGCGCAAAGGAGAAGTTCTGGGTACGACTCACTGAGGCCATCGGGCGTCCGGAACTCTCCACTGACCCCCGCTACGACACCTTCGCGCATCGATTTGAAAACTCCGAAGAGCTCCTTGCAATCCTTGATGAAGTCTTCGCGACCAAGACGGTGATCGAGTGGGTGGATCTGCTTCGCACCGCCTCTGTTCCCTGCGGTGCCGTGCAGTCCGTAGCCGAAGCACTCACCGATGATCACACGATCGCGCGTGAGTTGATCGTGGAGACATCCACCCCAGATCTGGGTGACGTGCGTTCTGTTGCCTCGGCCTGGCGCGTCGGCCGCAGAGATGAACCTCACCAGAGAGCACCACTATTCGACGAGCATCGCGAGGAGCTCCTGCGGGACCTTCTCGATTACGACGACGAACGCATCAGCCAACTCAACAACGACTCCGCTTTCGGAAACCACTGAGCGACTACAGGAGGAACTAGCCATGGACTTCGAACTCAATGACGAGCAGCGGGATTTCCAGCGCACCATGCGCGAGTTCGTCGACAAGGAGATCAAGCCTGTCGCCAGTGAGATGGAGCGCAGCGGGGAGTACCCGACTGAGATCGTCGACAAACTCAAGGACATGGGCCTGTTCGGGATGACGATTCCTGAGGAATACGGTGGCCTTGATCTCGACGCGGTCTCCTTCGCCATCGTGTTCGAAGAGATTGCCCGCGGGTGGATGGGTATCGCCGGAACGCTTGGCAGCCACTCACTCTCGTGTTGGATGATCGCGAAATACGGGACCGAGGAGCAGAAGGCTAAATACCTCCCCGCTCTCGCCACCGGAGAGCGCCGCACAGGCGTAGGGCTGACCGAGCCAGACGCTGGATCGGATCTGCAGGGAATCCGCACGACAGCCATCCTCGATGGCGATCACTACATCGTGAACGGCCGCAAGACCTGGATCACCAATGCCCGACACGCTGATCCGCTGCCGGTCATGGTCAAGACCGATCCCAATGCCGATCCGCGCCATAAGGGCATGAGCATCCTGCTTATCGAGGCTGATACTCCCGGATATGAGGTGCTGCGGGACATTGGGAAGCTTGGCTACAAGGGCCCCGAGTCGTGCGAGGTTGTCATTGACAACGCCCGGGTACCGGTGGAGAACCTGCTCGGTGGTGTTGAAGGACGAGGCATGCAGCAGGCGCTGCCGGCACTCGAATCCGGCCGGATCAACATTGCCGCTCGCGCCGTCGGCATCGCTCAGGCCGCCTATGACGCGGCCCTCGATTACAGCCGGGACCGCACTGCCTTCGGTCAGCCCATCAGCGACTTTCAAGCGATCCAACTCAAGCTCGCCGATATCGCCACGAACCTGCAAGCAGCACGACTCCTCACCTACTGGGCTGCATCGGAACAGGCCGCCGGCAAGCGCGCCGACATGCAGTCGGGCATGGCGAAGTACTTCGCTTCAGAGGTTGCGATCAATGCGTCGCTCGAAGCGATGCGCATCCACGGTGGGTACGGCTACTCGACCGAGTACGTCGTAGAGCGCCTTTACAGGGATGCGCCCCTCATGGCGATCGGCGAAGGAACCAATGACATCCTGCGGATGATCATCGCCAAGTCGTTGATCTCCGGGCGCGACTCGATCGGATGATCCCGCGCAGTTGGCTCTACGTTCCTGCTGACAATGCCGATCGCCTAGCGAAGGCCGCTGGGCGTGGCGCCGACGCCCTCATCATCGATCTCGAGGATGGAGTCGCCCCCTCCGCCAAGGAAACAGCCCGACAGAACCTCGCCGACTTCATGGATTCTGCGCCGGAAGGTGTCTCGATCTGGGTTCGAGTGACGAGCGATCCCGATGGCTTGGAACGCGACCTCACCGTCGCTCTTCACCCTCGCCTCGACGGGATCGTCCTGGCGAAGGCCGAGAATGTCGAGCAATTGGGGTCCGTCGCCGAGAAGCTGCGGGCCCTTCCTGGTGCAACTCGCGGGCTCATGCCGCTGATCGAGACCGGCCGGGCAGTCTTCAGCGTCGCCGACCTCGCATCTGTTGCCGGTGTCACTCAATTACAGGTCGGAGAGGCGGACCTCCGCGCCGATCTCGGTGTCACTTTCGGCGAGGATGAATCCGAACTGCTTCTCGTGCGCCAACGCGTGGTCATCGTGAGTTCCGCACTTGGACTGCTGCCCCCGGTTGCTCCGGTGAGTGTCGAATTCCGGGACCTCGAAGCCTTTCGCTCTGGCACAGAGCGACTTTCCCGAATGGGATTCGTGGGGCG
>JBDQGZ010000074.1:0-9433 GCA_040265115.1 Candidatus Nanopelagicales bacterium | reverse complement strand
CCGTTCACGTCGCTGGTCGACCTGCCCGGGGAGCGCCGCAACGCCGCCGGTCGTGCGCTGGCGCGCTTCGCGTTCTGGTCGCCTCGCCTCGTCGGCGCCACCCACGCCGATCCGCACCCGGGCAACTTCCGGCTGCTCGCCGATGATCGACTCGCCGTTCTCGACTTCGGTAGCGTCGCCTCTGACGCGGGCTTGTTCACCCACCTTTTCACCGACACCATGCTGCTGTCGGTCGATGGCCGTCCTGATGCGGTGCGCGACGCTTGGGTCAACGCTGGTCTCATCGCCGAGACGACCACGACAGAGCAGCTCATGCAGCTTCTCGACGTCGACACCCGGCCCTACACCCGCGCGGAGTTCACCTTCAGCCGAGAATGGCTGCAATCACGCTCCCAGGCTTGGCAGGATCCGGTGGCGGCCTTGCAGGGGGTCCACCAACTGCGCTTCCCACCTGACTACCTCCTCGAGCATCGTGCGGTCATGGGCTCACTCGCCCTGCTGTGCAGCATCGACGCCACCGTGGACTTCCGGAACGTTCTTGACGGTGTCGGACCCGGTCCGCTCGCCGAAATCGCCTAGGCCTCAGGCCCACAGAGCCTGCGGCACGGGACCGAGGAGGGAATCGATCCCAATCCCCGATTCCCAGGGAAAGTCACCTTCCTCATCGGCCCCGATGACTTGAAGCGCCGGGACAACAGGTCCCGCAGGTGAGCGATACAGCGCTTGCGCCTCCGGCAGGAGCGTCGGATCGTCGACGTCGATGAGGAGGTAGTCCCACCCATCGATCTGCAGTCCCCAACCGGGACCGAGCCGAGCGCCACCGGAGACCACCTCGGCCACCGCCGACAGCACCCGATCGGCGCAGTCGCAACACATATCGACCGCGATCACCTCCGGGTGTCCTTCATGGCGGGTCAATCCCACGGTGTAGTGAGTCGACCATCGGCGAACCTGTGGTCCGACGTCGCATGTTTCGATCTCTCCAGCGCAGATGGCGACTCCGAACTGCTCCATCTCCTCGCGCAATTCGACGATCACCTGCTGGTCGTGACTCATGTCGGGCACCTCTTCCTTCCTCGGCCCCCTGATTCGCTCGCGACCCTAGATCGCCCCTCTGACACTCCCCCTCGACTGAGGGGATCGACGCTTTCAGCCAGAATGGTCAACGTGAGCGACCCGCAGCAGACCCCCTATGAGCGCTTCGGCGGACATGAGTTCTTCACCGCCCTCGTCCATGACTTCTACGTCGGCGTCGCCGGGGATGATCTGCTGCGACCGATGTATCCGGAGTCCGATCTCAGCCCTGCCGAGGAGCGCCTACGGATGTTTCTCGAGCAGTACTGGGGTGGCCCGACGACCTACTCCGACCAGCGCGGGCACCCGCGATTACGTATGCGCCACGCGCCCTATGTCATCGATCCCGATGCCCGCGATCGCTGGCTGCTCCACATGCGGGCAGCCGTCGAGGCCCGACACATGGCTCCCGACGACGAACTGGAGTTATGGGGCTATCTCTCCCAGGCCGCGACTGCGATGGTCAACCACCTGCCGACCCCGTAGCACCCCTACTGCTTCGCTACGCTGCCAGATCATGAGCAACGTCAGTGTCGACACCGACTGGTGGCGCCATGTGGTGATCTATCAGGTCTATCCGCGTTCCTTCGCCGATGCCAACGGTGACGGAATGGGCGACCTCCCGGGGATCATCGACCGCCTGCCCTATCTCGCCGCCCTCGGCGTCGACGCGCTCTGGTTGAACCCCTTCTATGCCTCGCCGCAGCACGATGCCGGTTACGACGTCGCTGACTACCGACGCGCTGACGAACGGTTCGGGGAGACGGCTGACGCCGAGCGATTGATCGCCACTGCACACGATCTTGGAATGCGGGTCATCTTCGACATCGTGCCCAACCACACGAGCAGCGAACACCCCTGGTTCGTAGAGGCCCTGCGGACTCCCCCGGGATCCGGGATCTGGAGTCGCTACCACTGCGTGCGGGGGCGAGGCCCGAACGGCGAGCAACCACCCAATGACTGGTTGAGCGTCTTCGGCGGATTGGCCTGGACGCAGATCCCGGATCCGAGTACCGGCGAGCCCAGCGGCTGGTGGTACCTCCACCTATTCGATTCCGCCCAGCCGGACCTGAACTGGAACGACCCGGAGGTCCGGGATGAACATGAGCGGGTGCTGCGCCACTGGTTCGACCGCGGAGTCGATGGGTTCCGGATCGATGTCGCTCACGGGCTGGTGAAGACCGAGGGCTATCCAGATTCGGGAGAGCACCCGGACATGTACGGACTGGAGAACGAGGTGCTTGTTCTCCCGCAGTGGGATCAGCCGGGAGTGCACGACATCTACCGCGCCTGGCGTCGGGTCGCAGACTCCTACGATCCACCGCGCGTATTCTGCGGCGAGGTCGTCGTGGCGACACCGGAATCTCACTCGATGTACCTCCGCCCCGATGAGTTGCACACGGCCTTCAACTTCCACTATCTGCGTAGCCGTTGGGAGGCAGCGCACCTGCGCGAGGTGATCGACCACTCCCTGGAGACCGCTGCACAGGTGGGGGCGCCCTGCACCTGGGTGTTGAGCAACCACGACATCCGTCGGCATGCGACGCGGCTAGCACCAGAGGCTGGTGACGACGACGTCGATGCGGCTCGCGGGTTGGCGCGGGCGCGTGCGGCAAGCTTGATCATGCTGGCTCTGCCCGGCTCCGCCTATCTCTATCAGGGCGAGGAGCTCGGGCTGCCCGAGGTTATGGATATCCCGGAGGACAAGCGCGAGGATCCCACCTTCCACCGGACCAATGGCGAGGTCGTCGGCCGCGATGGCTGTCGAGTCCCCATCCCCTGGCGCACCACCGGTGCGTCCTTCGGCTTTTCCGACACGGGTGCGTCCTGGCTTCCCCAACCGGAGTACTTCGGCGAACTCAGCGTCGAGGCGCAGGCAGGCTCCGCGGGATCGACCCTGGAGATGTATCGCGAAGCACTGCGGCTACGTCGCCAACTGAGCCCGGGTGAGGGAACTCTCTCGTGGCTGGACTCCCCCGAGGACACCCTGGCCTTCACCATCAACAACCTCACCGTCGTCGCCGCCATGGGCGAGCAACCTCTCGCCTGGCCGGCCGCCGAACTCCTGCTGGCCAGCTCCCCCGACGTGGTGGTCGTCGATGGCCAGATCACGCTACCCCCCGACACCGCCGCCTGGCTTCGCCTCTGAACCCTCTCTGGCCACTTCGGCCACTGGGCGGGCGTTGTGCCACCGAGAACGACACCGGCAGGGGCACGAAGCCCTATGATCCCCGCCATGACCTCACACGCCTTGTCCGCCACGCTCGTGACGAGTGTCGCGGCAGCAGCCTTTGCCCTCACCGCCTGCTCTGGCTCTGCCTCGTCGGGAGAGGTCCTCACCGCCACAAAGATCGCCGAACAACTTGAGCAGTTCGATTGCACCAGCATTGAATCCGCGCGGGAGCAAGATGAAGAGGGCAACGCCTACAGCGTCGTCACCTGTGAACTCGGCTCCACCGGTGGAATCGTGGTCAACGTCGTGGATTCAGTGGAGGACTTTACGGGAGTGAGAGCACTCGCCTGCACCAGCGTGGTCGGCAATGATGAAGCCGCCAACTTTGACGTTGCCTTTGGCGACAACTGGGTTGGCCTCGCGGTCTCGACATCAGGGATCGGCGTTCAAGACCTTGCTGACGCCCTGGGCGGGAAAGTCGGTACGCTGCAGGAGTTCTGTTCCTAATCAGCGAACGACGGTGAGTGTGGTGCGATCGAGCGCGCCGGGCACGCGCACGAAGATCTGACCGCGCACTGTCGTGAGGCGCTTCCATCCGGTCCGCGTGGTCGCGGCGATCCGCGAACTGTCCGCGGTGAGCATCCCCAGCATCCGCGCGGTGTGCAGCACCCGCATGGGAAGCCCACCGAAGGATGGCCGGGCCCAGATCTCCTCGGCCAGGGCATCTGCGTCTACCGCAGACACCGACCGTGCCTTGAATTCCGCAATCGCCACCTCGACCTCGGGCATGACATCGCCTGCTACTCCCTGCAGCGGCAGGTGCCACCCATCGCTGGGAGGCAGCACGGCGAGGTCGGCGGTGCCGGGGACAGAGTCGGGCAGCATCAAGATCACCGCACCCGCCTCGGGCTCACCGAAACCCATGTGCGCTGCAGGTATCGTCATGTCGGCCGGAACAGCGGAACCCAGCAGTGGGAGTTGCACGTAGCTCAACACGCCGGTGGGTGGTGCCGCAAAAACGCCCAGACGCTCCGTCTCGATGATCAGCCGCACCGTTGCGCGCGCGTTCCAGCGCAACTGTCGGGCGAGGTGTGATTGAAGGAGCCGCGCCTCGCGTTCGGGCAGGCCAAGGGAGGAGGTGGTCACCGTCGCCGGACCGTTCACAACTCCTCCTTCTCCTCCTCGCGCAAGCCACCCTCGAGCCAGCCACGCACCTGGTCGCTCATTGGCTTGGACTTCTCCGTAGCCCGATCGAAGAACACCATCACCGTGCTCGCTCGGGCTGCGAGCGTGCCATCGCTGTCCCAGACGACCGCCGCCACAGTGAAGGACGACGTGCCGATCCTGTCGATCCACGTCTCCACGATCACTGGTTCGACACCGCCGGGCAGCGGAGCGATGTAGTCGATCTCCTGGTGCGCCACCACCAGGGGAGCCGCCTCTACTTTCTCGCGCCCCAACAAGGTCAGCAACCTGAGACGGGATTCCTGGAGGTAGTCGTAGTACACGACGTTGTTCACGTGCCCCAGGAGGTCTAGGTCAGAAAACCGCCGCTCGATGGGGATGCGATGGACTGCCACGCCCGTCGCCTAGTCCCGGGTGAGCTTGCGATAGGTCGCCCGATGGGGTCGGGCCGCCTCCGCTCCCAGGCGCTCGACCTTGTTCTTTTCATAGGCCTCGAAGTTGCCCTCGAACCAGAACCACTGCGAATCCCCCTCGTAGGCGAGGATGTGGGTGGCGATGCGGTCGAGGAACCAGCGGTCGTGGGAGGTGATGACCGCGCAGCCGGGGAACTCCAGAAGCGCCTTCTCCAACGAGCCGAGGGTCTCGACATCGAGGTCGTTCGTCGGCTCGTCGAGCAGGAGCAAATTGCCGCCCATCTTCAACGTCAGCGCGAGGTTCAAGCGGTTCCGCTCGCCGCCGGAGAGCACCCCGGCCGGTTTCTGCTGATCGGGGCCTTTGAATCCGAACGCCGACACATAGGCACGCGAGGGCATCTCGACATTGCCGACCTTGATCCAGTCCAGTCCGTCGGACACGACCTTCCAGACGTTCTTGGTCGCATCGAGACCTGCTCGGGACTGATCGACATAGGACAACTTCACCGTGTCACCGACCTTGATCTCACCGGAGGTCGGTAGTTCAGCCTTGTCATCGGATCCACCCTGGGCGGCCGCGACGATCATCCGGAACAGTGTTGTCTTGCCCACGCCGTTGGGGCCGATGATGCCGACGATTCCATTGCGCGGCAACGTGAATGACAGGTCGTCAATGAGCATCCGGTCGCCGAAACCCTTGGTGAGGTGATCGACCTCGACCACGACATTGCCCAGCCGCGGGCCCGGTGGGATCTGGATCTCCTCGAAGTCGAGCTTGCGGGTCTTCTCCGCTTCCGCCGCCATCTCCTCATAGCGATCGAGGCGAGCGCGGCTCTTGGTCTGGCGGGCCTTCGCGTTCGAGCGCACCCACTCCAACTCATCGGTGAGGCGCTTGTGCAATTTTGCGTCCTTCTGCCCCTCGACCTTCAACCGCGCAGCCTTCTTCTCCAGGTACGTGGAGTAGTTGCCCTCGTAGGGATAGGCACGACCGCGGTCGAGTTCGAGGATCCACTGCGCGACATTGTCGAGGAAGTAGCGGTCGTGGGTGATGGCCACCACCGTTCCGGGGTACTTCTCCAGATGCTGCTCGAGCCACTGCACGCTCTCGGCATCGAGGTGGTTGGTCGGCTCATCGAGCAGCAGAAGATCGGGCTTCGACAGCAGCAGCTTGCACAGGGCCACACGGCGCTTCTCACCGCCGGAGAGGACCGAGACATCGGCGTCGGGAGCCGGGCAGCGCAGAGCGTCCATCGCCTGCTCGAGCTGTGAGTCCAGGTCCCACGCCCCGACATGGTCGATGGCCTCCTGCAGGGTGCCCATCTCGGCCATGAGGGCGTCGAAATCGGCATCCGGATCGGCCATCGCCGCGGAGATCTCGTTGAAGCGATCCACCATGGCCTTGGTCTCGGCGACCCCCTCCTCGACGTTCTCTATGACCGTCTTGGACTCCTCGAGTTCGGGCTCCTGCATGAGGATGCCCACGGTGTAGCCGGGCGAGAGCATCGCGTCACCGTTCGACACCGTCTCGATGCCGGCCATGATCTTCAGCAGGGTCGACTTGCCGGCCCCATTCGGGCCGACCACCCCGATCTTGGCGCCGGGGAGGAACGACAGGGTGACGTCATCGAGGATGACCTTGTCGCCGTGAGCCTTGCGGGCCTTTGCCAGGGTGAAAATGAACTCTGCCACGAGGCGCGACCCTACCCCGTTCCCCGGCGAACCGACGAATCCACAGTTGCCCAAGATGCGGCTAGGCGTCCGGAGGAGGAGCATCATCGCCATGGCCACCCTGTCGCCTCCGCGGGTCCTCCCGCTCCCCGAGACGGGCACCGCTCGCGCGGTGCTTCTCATCGGGCCGGTCGCCGCCGGCTTGGCGATCCTCGCCAGCCTGCTCGGACAGGTGCCCTCTACGAACCTTGAGGTCCCCGGCTGGGCTCTCGCGGTCGCGATCATTGCGCTTGCGGTGGGCATCCCCCACGGCGCGGTCGATCACCTCATGCTGCCGCGACTGCCCCGCGGATCACGGTTCCTCGGCCTCGCCGCGGCCTACCTCGCGATCGCCGCCGCCGCTACCGCCGCAATCCTCATCGCTCCCGGACCCGCCTTCGTCGTCGTCATCGCCATGACGGTGTGGCATTTCGGCAGCGGCGATGTCGAGGCGTGGCGCACCCTCACAGGTGACCCGGCTCGTCCCCGTGGCTGGCAGCGCCTCGTCCTGATCATCGCCGCGGGTGGCGCACCGGTCGTGCTGCCGCTGACCTCACCCGCCGCCATGACCACCCTCGCCACTCTGCACCCCTCGCTGGGATCGGTCTGGTCGGCCCCGGGCACGACTGTCCTTCGCGTTATCGTGCTCGCCGCGGTCGTGATCGCCGTCATCATGCTCCTGCAGGCAGCCCGCCCCATGGCCGCGATCCACCTCGGAATCCTGGCCGCGCTGGGCATCTTCGCCTCGCCGCTCCTCGCCTTCGCGGTGTACTTCGGTGCATGGCATGCACTTCGCCACACCGCGCGACTCGCGGAACTGCGCTACGGAACGCTGACCTGGGCGGGCATCGGGCGCATCACGGCGCTCGGCCTGCCCGCTCTCATCGCCACCGTCATCGCCGTGGGTGGCCTGGTCGTCATGACTGGTTCGCTCGATGCCCTGGCGCCATGGCTGTTCGTAGGCCTCGCGGTCGTGTGGGGCCTGACAGTTCCGCACATGACACTGGTCGAGTGGTTCGACCGCCGCGCTACCAGGCGAAGGTGAAGATCACCCGCTGCTCGTTGTCATCGATAGGCACGTAGCGCACGCTGCCACCAGCTCCCGCATACCGACCGGTGCCACCCACGATCACCTGGTCCTGCGGAGTCGATGGAGGCAGACCACCCGGAGCCGACACGACCCCGGATACCAGGATGATCCCGTCCGGCAGGGTGTATTCCACCGTGATGTCGCGATCCTCCAGCCCGCCGGGCTCGTCGGCATCCAGGGCAAGGCCGCGGAAGACGTATCGACCGATGACCTCACCGCGACGCTTCGACCGTAACTCGCCCTCCGAAAAACTCAGCGAACCGCCGGAAACACCGTCTTCCCCCAGTCTGAGGACCTGCCGCTCAGTGCGCGTCAGGACCACCCTCAGTCGTGCGGGGTGACTCTGATCTCCACGGGTTTCGACCGCCGGTGTCGCGGCTGCCTCGGCGACCACGATCGGTTGGCCTGATCCTGCTGGTGCTGCGGACGTGGCCGCACCGAGGGCGAACGCGACGGTGAGTGCCGCGGACGCCGTGACGGCACCCGCTCCTACGAGAAGAGCCGAGGATGTGCGTGACATGGAGTCCTCCGGTGTGTGTGGGACGGGATTGCAAATCATCGGGCTCGCAAGCATGGATTGGCTCAGGCTAGCGGTGTGGGGTCCCGGCCGTCGGATTACTTCAATACTGCCGACGAAGACTCGATCACGGCGAGGCGATGAATGCGGTGTCGCCGTCCATCGTGATGGTGACGCTTTCTCCGTCCTCTATCAGCTCATAGTCCTCGGGGCTCACCACCGCGATCGGCACCTGCGTTCCGTACAGCTCCGCGGCCACCAGCGCGCCGGTGGCGATGATGCCGTCGGGTTCGGTGAGGATGATGCCCGCCGGTGCGAGGCCGAGGCGGATCAGCTCGGCGAGCACATAGGTGCCTGAACTCGAACCACGGCCGGTGCGCATCACCAGCACACGGTCGGTGACCGTCGCCCCGTGTTGAGGGTGGTGGACGTCAATGATCGTGCCCTCCGGCCCGATCCCACCCCAGAACGACACCGGCTCGTCGAGCTTGATCACGGCGGCCTGCGCTTCGCCCGAGGTGACCCGGGTCCCGGTGATGGTGGTCACGTGAACAACTCCCGGTTCCATTCGATGCGCCCCGTCGTCGCTGAAGTCACGCATTCGTTCAACGTGGCAAGCACGACGTCGATGCCGAGATTGCCCGGCGCGTAGTGCGCCCACTTCCCGGAGTTCGTCATCACGGCTCGGGTGCCGGGCCTGAGGATCGAGGTGACATAGGTGCAGGTGTCGAGCACGAAGGTCACTCCCCACTCCTCGAGTGGCGCGATGATCCCGCGTCGCTCGCATTCGGCGAACACCGAGCGACCGGTGGAGATGTAGAACGCGACACTCTCGGCGAGCGGCGGTCCGCCGATGATGGCGTCATAGGCCTCGACGATCTCGTCGACCGAGGCGTGCGGGGTGCCGAGGCTCACCGCATCGAGGCGCTCCTCGCGGGCCGTCGACAACTCCTGTCGCGCCGCATTGAGTCGCTGTGCGGTGATGCGGTGCACGGGAGCGTCGGTGTTCGGACCCAGCGCCGCCTCAAGGGTCGGGGCCTCGGGTGTGCGCCCGACGACATGGAAGAGCGCGACTCCCCCGGACGATGCCGCCGCCGCACCGACCGCCTTCAGCGCGTCCTCGCTCACATCGGCGGGAAGGCCGACGAACACGGGATTGGCCGTGGTCGCGATCGCTCCGGCGAGATAGCCGAGAACGGGATAGGTGACGTCGAGGGCGAGTGTCTCCTCCGACAGGCTCGTGCAATCCAGGACCACATCGCCGTAGCGGTGCT
>JBDQGZ010000073.1:0-9553 GCA_040265115.1 Candidatus Nanopelagicales bacterium | reverse complement strand
GTGGTACGACGATCCATTCACCGACCACCTGCAGCGCTACTGGACCGGCACGACCTGGACGAAGGAAACCCGACCCCGCCCGGAGGAGACCTCCCCCGCCACGCTCACCAATGCACCCCGCGATCCGTTCACCGGTGCACCGATGCCGGCGACACCTCCGCCCGTTCCTCCCACGTCGGGGATGACCACACCAGCCTGGAGCGCTCCACCCGCCGAGGGTGCCCCCGTCGTGATCCGCGACTACCTCATCTTGAGCATCCTCGCGTTGATCTTCTGCTTCTGGCCGCTGGCGATCCCGGCGGTCTATTTCGCGGTCCGCACGAATTCAGCGAAGCGCAGCGGCCAATGGGATCAGGCACTGAAATACTCCGAGCGCACCCGACTATTCCTGCTTCTCTCCGTCGTCGGCGGTCTCCTCGTGGCCGCCTACCTCACCTGGGTCGTGCTCTCGGAAGGGTCGGGGTCGCTGGGGCTGTAGTCGGGCAGGTAGCGTTCCAGCATCACTGCGTGCAGGACTCACCCCCACCGAAGGGACCGGCCATGTCGACCACACATTCGCGTCGCGCTCGCCTCGCATTCGCAGCGGGCCTCGCCGCGGCCGGCCTCGTCCTCGCTGGTTGTTCCTCTGATTCCGGGGGCGATTCTGGCGGCGGGGCAGCCGGATCCATCGACTGCGCAGTCGCAACCTCGGCTATCGAGGCCTACAGCACCGCCCTCACCGACATGGTGATCGGGCTGACCGATGACGATGCCGATGCTGCGCGTGCCGGGGCTGAGGCCTTCGGTTCCGCAGCCCTCGATGTCACCCGAGCCCTGCCTGGATTGCCCCCTGAGGCTGAAGACTTCGTGACACGCTCGGAGGAGGGGTCCCGACTGGTCCTCGATTCCCTCGCCGGTGGGGTCAGCGGGGATGTCATCCTAGATGAGCTCGATGTTCTCTTCAGCGACGAGGCGTTCACCACCGCGGGCGATGCCATCGACGACCTGTACGGCTCGAACTGCTCGAACGCTACTCCTGAGTAACGTCAACGCTTCGTATACATGTGAGTCAGATCACTCTCGCTCCCACAATTGTTGCTGCAACCCGATGACAGCGGTGTATGCAGGGTCCTAGGCTGAATGAAACAGACAGTCGGATCGGGCCGGCTGCGGGGTGGGAGTGATGCATGACTGACGAGGTCTTTCCGACACTGTCGGAACCCGTCGCGACCGACACACCTGATTTCTTCGGTTTCTGCAATCGGCTGGCCTGGCAGGTTGGTGGACCTGTGCTCGTCCACGACGTCGACTGGAACGTAGTCGCATACTCCACGCTGCCGCAGACGATCGATGAGGCCAGGCGCCAGGCGATTCTGCGGCGACGCATCCCGCAGGACCTCTGGGAGGTCCCGGTTACGGAAACAATCAACCAGCTGCTTGCCCATGGCGCCGAGGTCTTCGAAGCACCACACATCACCACCCATGAGACCCGTCGACTCGTCGCGCCGATCTATCTTGGCGACGTACCGGTCGGATTGATGTGGGTCGCAGAATCATCCGGCGAATTGAACCCCGACGCCTTCGAGATCCTGCAGGGTGCGGCGAAACAGGCCGCCGTCTTCTTCGGAACGCGAACGGTCGAGCAGCGCCGAGAGGAGGGGATCTTCGCGTCCCTGCTGCTCGATGGCAGTCAGGACGTGGAGTTCCTCGGGCAGTGTCTGGGCCTGGGACCGACCACTCGACTTCGGGTCGCGACCGTGTGGCATCCCGATAGTGACACCCTCCACAATGGATTGAGCAAGGCGCATCGAGACATCGACACGTCCACGTGGGACATGCGGTTGTTGTGCCTGCCACGCGAGGACCGACTACACGCCCTCTTCATCTCCGAGGGCAGCAGCGAACACCTCATCCAGGTGAGCGAGCGTTACGCCCAGGAGGTGTTGCGTCGTGAACCCGACACCTACATTGCCTTCAGCGATGCTGTGCGGCTCGCCGGCGTCGCCGAGTCGCGCGAGACCGCGGATCAGGTCATGCATTACCTGTGCCATCACCCCGAGATGCACATGGCGTCCATCGACGAGGTCCACACCGGTGTTGCCCTGATGGACCTGGCCAC
Organism: Candidatus Nanopelagicales bacterium; assembly: GCA_040265115.1. Lineage (GTDB taxonomy): Bacteria > Actinomycetota > Actinomycetes > S36-B12 > S36-B12 > M55B157. The sequence continues at coordinate 7,455 of JBDQGZ010000073.1, read as the reverse complement.
CAACCTCGGCCAACAGTTGCAGGGCGTCGGCGGCCTGAGCCGACTGTGCCGCTTGGAACCCAGCGATCGCGACGAGACGATTCGCACCCTCGAGGCCTACTTCGCCGCAATGGGCACGATGAGCGAGGCTGCACGAGCGCTGCACATGCATCCCAACACGCTGCGTTATCGGCTGGCCAAGATCGCCGAGATCCTCGATGTCGATCTCGACGACCGCGAGACCCGCCTGCTCCTCGAACTCGAACTCCTCTGGGAGCGCTACCGCTCTAAGTCATTCTCCGGGTAAAAAGTGCCCTATCAGGGCCACATCTACCCCGAGAACTACCCGAAGTACACCGTCGCGGACTACCTGCACTCTGGGCCCCGAATGGGGGTGGCCCCTCGCGGTACGGGGGGGAACCTGCGAGGGGCCACACGGCGGATCGGCTCGGGGGGGTGAGCACTGATCCGCACCCCCAGCCTAGGTCGAAAAGGTCCGATCTCTCTTCGGCGAACCGGACAGAATTCCTGCGCCCAGATTGTGAACTGTCACTAAAGGGGGGTGGAAAGCCCTACCGGAGACCAACGCGGTTGGCGCAGACCGCTGGTATGCAGGGCACGCAGGAGTTCGCGACTGGTCACCTCGCGTGCACCCTCCTCGATTGCGATCTCACGGGTCAGTTCGCCGATGTCGTAGTGGTCCCCACCGAAAGCCCGGGTCGGCGCGCCGATCCAGCGGGCGAAGGCGTGCAACTCTGCGAGGCTCTCGTCGCTCACGAGGTGGCAGAACAGCATGCCGCGCCACGGCCAGATCGCCGGGTCCACGAGCAAGGCCATCCGGCAAGTAAACCTCAGCCGCGGGGGCGAATGATGACCCGGTTCGAGCGAAGTTCGCGGTCCTCGGTGAAGAAGTAGACGTAGACCTTCTTGCGGGTCTGACGCTGCCAGGTGAAGTCCCCGGCATCGTCAACTACCGGGCGCGCCTCACCGTCCTTGTAGGGATGGGGGCCGGGGAAGCGCAACCGGGGGATCAATGTCTCGCCGACGAGTCCGGTCGCCACTCCGGCGACGGCTGCGAACTTGCCCTCGCGGGTGCCGGTGATCATGATGCTCGGTCCTGGTTCGGGGGTGACGTCGGCGGTGAAGTCGCTCCATGCACCCCAGCCAGCGCCCGTGAGTGCGCGAACGCGGAAGGAGTACGCGGTTCCGTTGGTGAGGTCCTCGATGACGCACGACAGCGGATCTCCCGGCGCCACATTCAACAGACAGGAGTTGTTTCCCGTGGAGTCGTCGACCTGGTAGGCCGTGATGGGGAAGGTTCCTGTTGTTGCGGGTGGCGTCCATGACACAAGGACTTCACGGTCTCCCGCGGTTGCTTGCACCTCGCGCGGAGGCGAGGCGGGAACCGCGGGCGGAATCGGCTTCGCAGAACGCCCCTGGATGGCTCCCATGGACACTCGACCGCCGGCGTCACGGGTGAATCCAGCGCCTCGCTGGTCATTGGCCGGGGGCGCGGTCCAGTTCGGATCGCCGGCCTGGAAGGCGGGGGAATCCCACTGCGGCAACATCGTCAGGGTCGGGCCGCCATTGTCCGCGAGGCCATTGAGCTTCGGGGCCCCGAAGATCGTCCCCGGCCCTGGGGAGAAGGTGAATGCACCCGCGGCAGGATCGCGGTCAACGGATCCAGATGACGTGAAGAGGGAGTATGAGTCATCAAGTGTGGCAAGGACACCGCTACCGTCGAAGCTATAGCCCAGATAGACATCTGCACCAATACCTCCAGCGGTGTTGCCAGTAACAATCGAATTGGTCACGAGGGCATCAAGATCACTCAGGAAGAGACCACCACCTTGGCTGACCGTGGTGTTCCCGACGACGGTCAGGAAATCCAAGGTTGCCTGTCCGGCAGCGCCATCGAGCCAAAGACCTCCCCCGCCGGGTTGGCTGGGATCGGAGTGCGAGTTGCCGACGAAGGTGGAATTCGTGATGTCTGCTTGACCCGCGAACTCCGCGTAGATGCCTCCGGCACCCGACACAGCGCTATTGCCGCTGAATGTTGTGTCATAGATGGTCAGACCACTGGTCACGTCATAGATGCCCGCGCCGCCACTGTAATCCCCCGCGGTGTTGTCCGCGAAGGTACTCGTCGTCAGTTTCAGAGCACTCTGACCCAGCCACGCACCACCACCATCATCTGCCGCCGAATTTCCGCGGAAAGTGCTCGACTGGATAGACAACGAGCGCAGCTTGTAGGTGGTCAGTCCACCGCCGTCGTCGCTGGCTTCGTTCCCTTGCACTGTCAATCCCGTCAGGTAGGCGGCATTGAGTTGATGGAGATAAACGCCGCCTCCATCATCCACGGATGTGTTACTCGTGAATTTGGAGTCTTCCAATCGCACGATCGCGGATGCAACAGTGGAATCGTCGGAGCGGATGTAAACGCCACCTGCGTCATCATCCGCGATATTTTGGATGAAGACACCTTCCCGAATCGCCAGATAGGTCGTCGCTCTCGCGTGGATAGCTCCACCGTCTGTTCCCGCGTGATTTCCCGTAAATGTACTCTTCGCGATCAAAGCGGTATCGTCATTGAAATAGATCGCTCCGCCATCTGAGCCCGCCGAGTCGTCCATGAAGACTGAGCCGCTCAGGTCGAGGATTCCACTCGTTTGCTTGATCGATCCTCCATCCGAGGAGGCGTAATTCCGCCGTGAATTCAAACCGTCTATGGTCAAAGTGGAGGTCAGGCTCGACACGCGCAGGAACCCTCCACTACCTCCGGCAGTGTTATCGGTGGCAGTGATACCCGTCAGAAAAACTAGGCCGGACTGAGAGCTGATATTGAGGCCCCCTCCGCTGGAACTTCCCGTGGAATTCCCATCGAAGATCACAGAGGAGATCGACACCGTGTCGTCATTGTCGTCAATTCGAACTGCGCCACCAGTACCGGAGTTTGAGGAGTTATCCCTAAACACCGAAGATGTGATGTAGAGCGCACCGGGCAGTGTCGAGTCGTCAATGTCAACCTCAATAGCTCCTCCTGCGTATGTTCCCGAAGCATTGCGCTCGAAGGTACTTCCTGAGATGCGTGTGATTCCCGAATCATTGAGGAAAACCGCACCTCCCCATTCGACGGAACTGTTGTCCCTGAAATAGGAATCCTTAATCGTCGTCTGGGCGGTATTTGCAATCTTGAGTGCCCCGCCGGCGATGTCCCCCGCGGTTGGATCTCCCACCGTGTCATTGTGGAAATTCGCAGAGTCGATATAGACGGTCGCCAGGTTCCTCGCCGACACCCCGCCCCCATCCTCAGTGCTGTAGTTGTTGGCGATCTCTGTTCCCGATAACACCAGCGCATCCAACCGGTTGCCGCCTTCGATGAGGAGGGCCCCTCCCTGTCCGGAGGCCCGTCCCTGCACCAACGCCAGATCGCGAATCGCCAGTGTGTCGTCCGATGCATTGTCGGTGAAAGCCACGTCCAAGATGCGTCGTGCGTAGTCGCCACTCAGCTTCGGATTGCGGCCGCCGATCTCGCGTCCCTCCAGAGTGAGGGTGGTGTCGTCGATAGAAAGTGTCCCACTCACGGTGATGTCTGCCGTGATACAGATGACAGAATCGTCTACAGAGTTCGTTATGGCTGCCTGAAGTTCCGTGTCATCCGCGACAAGAGTCGCGCCGGGCGAGCAGGAAGCAGCCGCCGCAGTGATCGCTCTGGCATAGGTGAAATTCCTCAGCGCTCCTGCATACGTGGAGAGCAGGGCGCCGACGGCGACGGCACTGACTCCAACAAGGCGGCGGCGAGAGCGGGGACGCGAGACACGCGACGACACGGGGACCTCCTAGGCCACCCTCGTGTTGGGGGGACTGCGGAGGGTTGGATACAACCTGCCAGTCCAACGGCTTACTGGCAAGCGAAAAGTCGGGAGAACCCTACTTTTCAGACGTTGCGTCGGTATTGGCCCCCGACTTCGAAGAAGGCCTGGGTGATCTGGCCAAGCGAGCAGTGCCGAACTGCGCTCATCAGCGCATCGAAGACGTTCCCCCCGGACGTCGCCGCATCCTTCAACTGCTGTAGTTCGAGCGGGGCGACCTCTCGGTTTCGCGCCTGGAAATCAGCCAGTCGTTGCAACTGCGACTGCTTCTCCTCCTCCGTCCCGCGAGCAAGATCGAGATCGGCTACGACCTCCTCAATCCCATCGGCGAGGAAGGTGTTGACCCCGATGATCGGTAGCGAACCGTCATGCTTGCGCTGCTCATAAAGCATCGACTCATCCTGGATTCGACCGCGCTGGTAGCCGGTCTCCATCGCACCGAGCACCCCGCCACGCTCAGCGATCCGCTCAAACTCTGTGAGCACTGCCTCCTCCACAAGATCGGTCAACTCTTCGACGATGTAGGAGCCCTGAAGCGGGTTCTCATTCATCGACAGGCCCCACTCAGAATCGATGATCATCTGGATCGCCAACGCCCGACGCACAGACGCCGCACTCGGCGTGGTGATCGCCTCGTCATAGGCATTGGTGTGGAGCGAGTTGGCGTTGTCATACAGCGCACACAGGGCCTGCAGCGTCGTTCGGATGTCGTTGAACGACATCTCCTGCGCGTGCAGGGACCGTCCCGAGGTCTGCACGTGATACTTCAACCTCTGTGATCGATCATTTGCGCCATACCCCTCGCGCATCGCCACCGCCCAGATGCGTCGTGCAACTCGACCGAGGACCGTATATTCGGCATCCATGCCGTTGGAGAAGAAGAACGACAGGTTCGGCGCGAAGTCATCGATGTTCATGCCGCGGGCGAGATAACTCTCGACATAGGTGAACCCGTTAGCGAGAGTGAAGGCCAACTGGCTGATGGGATTGGCGCCTGCTTCGGCAATGTGGTAGCCGCTGATCGACACGGAATAGAAGTTGCGGACGTCATGCTCGATGAACCATTCCTGGATATCGGCCATGCAGCGTAGGGAGAATTCGGTGGAGAAGATGCAGGTGTTCTGTCCCTGATCCTCCTTGAGGATGTCGGCTTGGACTGTGCCGCGCACCGTTGAGACAGTCCGGGCGGAGATCTCGACACGTTCCTCAGCGTTGGGCTCGCGGCCATGCTGGGCGCAGAAAGTGTCCACCTGCTGGTCGATCGCAGTGTTCATGAACATTGCCAGGATTGCCGGCGCGGGCCCGTTGATGGTCATCGACACCGAGGTGTTCGGGGAGCACAGATCGAATCCCGCATAGAGGTCGCGCATGTCGTCCAGCGTCGCGATCGACACACCGGACGTTCCAACCTTGCCGTAGATATCCGGTCGGAGATCGGGATCCCGGCCGTAGAGCGTCACTGAATCGAAAGCCGTGGACAATCGAGTAGCTGACTGACCCTCGCTCAGCAGGTGGAATCGACGGTTCGTCCGTGCGGCATCGCCCTCTCCGGCAAACATGCGCGCGGGAGCCTCGCCACTTCGCTTGAACGGGAAGACCCCTGAAGTGAAGGGAAAGTAGCCGGGCAGATTTTCCGAACGCAGGAATCGGACGAGCGCACCGGGCTCGTCATCCGGCGGCAACGCCACCCGTCGGACCTCATTGCCCGACAGCGTCGTTCGCGTCAGGGGAGTCTGGAATTCCTTTCCGCGCACCACGTAGGTGAACTCCTCGCCGGAGTATGCCTCGCGCACCGCCGGCCAACCCTCGAGTTGTTCGCGCACCTCGGGCAAGACCTGTCCCTCAGCCTGTGCCGCCAATGCAGCCACGGCCTCCGCCTCGGAACCGTTCTGGACCAACTCCTGCTGAGTGGTGGCAAACGCAGCGCGGCGGCGCACCACCTCCACCTGCTCATCGGTGAGCGCGTGGTAGCCGCGCACGGTCGAGGCGACCTCCGCGAGGTACCGCTCCCGCTCACGTGGGAGCGCTCCGGTGAGACCGGTCGACACCTTGACCTCACTCGCGGGCAGCACACTGGTGAAATCGGCAAGTCCTCTGTCGTGCAGCAGATCCTTCAGGTGCCCATACAGCGCCGTCACGCCGTCGTCGTTGAAGCGGGCTGCCGACGTCCCGAAGACGGGCATGTCCTCCCAGTCAGTGCCGAATGCCTCCCGGTTGCGGACCAACTGTCGTGCCACATCGCGGCGGGCATCCTCCGCTCCCCGGCGCTCGAATTTGTTGATCGCGATGACATCGGCAAAGTCGAGCATGTCGATCTTCTCCAGTTGAGACGCCGCCCCGAATTCCGGCGTCATGACATAGAGCGCAACATCGCAGTGACCGATAATCCCTGAATCTCCCTGCCCCATGCCAGGGGTCTCGACGATCACCAGGTCGTACCCGGCCGCGCGGCATGCGGTCGTGACATCGTCAATGCAGGGCGGCAAAGCACCACCGGAGTCACGGGTGGCCAGCGAGCGGAAATAGACGGTGTCCGGATCGATGGTGTTCATCCGGATGCGGTCTCCCAGCAGCGCCCCTCCTCCACGTCGACGGGTTGGGTCGACCGCAATGACCGCGATCCGTAGCTTGTCTTCACTATCGCGTCGGAATCGACGGACGAGCTCATCGGTCAGACTCGACTTGCCCGAGCCACCCGTTCCGGTGATGCCGAGTATCGGCGCGGCGCAAGAAGCCGCCGCGGCACGCAGAGACGCCACGAGGGCGTCGTTGCTGCCGGACTCCAAGATCGTGATAGCTCGCGCAAGTTCCGCGGTAGAACCGGCGATGAGAGTGTCGACATCGCAGGCGGTATCAGCGGGATCGACATCGCAGTCACGAACGAGTTCGTTGATCATCCCGGGCAGACCGAGTCGCTGGCCGTCGGCAGGAGAGAAGATCCGGACGCCGAGTTCGTCGAGCGCCGCGATCTCGTCGGGAACGATGACGCCGCCCCCACCCCCGTAGATCCGCACATGCGACGCACCCTGCGCATCGAGCTGTTCGCGCAGGTAGGTGAAGTACTCCACGTGCCCGCCCTGATAGCTCGACACCGCCACACCCTGGGCGTCCTCATGGATCACCGCCGTGACGACATCGGCCACGCTGCGGTCATGCCCGAGGTGGACGACCTCCGCGCCCTGCGACTGCAGCAGTCGGCGCATGACGTTGATGGCGGCGTCATGGCCGTCGAAGAGGCTCGCCGCGGTGACGAAGCGGACCGGGTTCACCGGCACATGGAGGTCCTGGCTCACGTACAGATATTAGGATGTCCAACTATCTGAGGTCAACCGGTACCCTTGGGGCCGTGACCCAGCGATCCGGTGATCCCATCGCCGAGGCGACCCGGCAATGGTGCGAGCATGGCTGGGCGGATGCTGCGCCGGGCATGTCAGCGATCACCTCGCTCATGCGCGCCCACCAGATTGCCCTTGCTCGTGCCCTCGTAGCCGATCTTGTACTCGTCCTCGGGCAGGCCCGGATTGGCGGGCGTGTGATCGAGCCGGCCGATGCGCTCGCAGAGCGCCGCACCTCGGTCGGAGACGAAGTTCATGTGCTCGTCGAG
>JBDQGZ010000072.1:0-9609 GCA_040265115.1 Candidatus Nanopelagicales bacterium | reverse complement strand
TCGGCACGAGTGGGCAATGGTCTATCGGTTGAGGCAAGACGAGGTTCGGCATTCGACCTGGCCGTTGCGGTTGAGCGATGCTGAGATCTCCGATGTCGTGGAGTCTGCGCCACTGCGCTGCACCCACTTCGATGCGTTTCGCTTCTACACCGTGGCCGCTCAGCCATTGAACGCCGTGCAGCCGACGCGCGCGACACAGGTCGACCTCGAGCAACCGGGCTGCCTGCACGCCACCATGGATCTGTACAAGTGGGCGTATCGCACCTACCCGGTCGTTGGTTCGGACCTGCTGGCCGATGCCTTCGCGCTCGCGCGCGATGTCCGGGCCGTCGACATGCAGGCCGCGCCCTACGACCTGTCCGATCTTGGATTCGAGCCGATCAGGATCGAAACCTCCGAAGGTCGAGCCGAATACGTTGCGCACCAGCGCACCTTCGCTAAACGTGGCAAGGCCCTTCGCGCCCGACTGATCGAATGCCTCAGCGCGCCTGTCGGGCTGCTTCCCGCCGCACTCTGACCGCTCGATCGGCGGCCTCGCGTATCTGCGCCACCACACTGAGCGCAAACGCCTCCACCCGATCATCGGCATAGTGCCAATCAGAGGTGTCCACCTCCGCATCATCAAGCCACTGCAGCGCAAGCACATCGGAATCAGCCTGCAGCAGCGGCACATACGCTGCATAGGCCAGGCCCAGATCGATCAATCCCTCACCGAGTTCAGCGAACGCTGGCTGTGCCGTGGGTAGGCGTACCTCGACATAGCGCGACCCAGATCGACGTGCCGCATCGAGGGCCGAGTCGACCACGTCGATCAAATCTTGGCCCACGACGGTCACATCGATGACCGCAGACCGATTCGCATGGTCGTAGCTGATCGAACTCACCGACCCCGACGGAGCCTCGACATGTGATTCTGCGTGCCGAATCGTGCGCGGCCAATCGGCAGTTGACAGCACGGTGCGCAGGATCGGCTCGTACACATGCGGGACATAGATGTCGGCAGGATCGAGCGGACGAAGGACGGCGTAGGCGACGGTGAGGCTTGTCCGATGCGATACCAATCCATCAGTGATACCGACCTGCGCGATCGCGTGCCCGCAATTCGCGCGCAGCCCCACCATCACTGCACCCTCTTTGAGCGCGATCGCCTGCGTCGCCGTGTGGGTGAGAACTGGTTCACGGAACCGGCCGAGGGCGCCCATCTCCCCGAGTCGTTGCAGTAGTCGCTCACCGAGTTGGCCGGCGATCCCACGATGGCGGTAGCGCGGATCAGTCACGGTGCTGCCGGACTCCACGACATGGGGACCGTGGCGAACCGCACCCCAGTGCGCGACGAGTTCCCCGTCGCGATTCACCGCGACCTCTCCGAGCCGCGCCCCCGCTGTGATCGCCGAGGCGATGCGATCGGGGTAATACATATCCGGATGGGCGTAACTCCAGCCATAGCACCGATAGATCAGCGTCGTGAGGCCCGCGGCATCATCCGCGGTGAGATCGCGGATCGTGACTTCGTCGCTACTCTCCGGCGCATCAGCGTCGAGGACATCGATACCGGAATGATCGAAGACCTCGTGATGGGCCTGCAGCGCCAGCCGCACCTCGGTGACGTTCGCGTGCCCATCGGTTCCCGTGCTGGAGCCGGTGACGACACCGAGCATGACCAGCGGATTGAGAGTGGCAGGTTCAGTCTGGCTCGGCGCACCCCCGTCACGCAGCGTGAGAACCACCTCGGTTCCCTCGACGTCGATCCGAAGATCGACATCCCCGGCATCGACACCGTCGATCTGTCGCGACTGCACATCCTCGAGCATCAGTCGCACCACGAGCGCGCAACCGTCTCCATCGCCACCGAGCCGTTCCACCGCCATGCGCGCTGCCGCCGCAAGCGCCGCCGATCCGACCTCATTGGGTGGCGCAGAGATGGAGATCACGGGTGCGGCACCCCCAGCGAGTTCAACTCGTCGATGATCTCGCCATATCGATCATCGATGCGACGCGCGGTGTCGTCGTCATAGTCCTTGCGCCAGCGACCGACATGTGCCTGCGCCGCCATCACTTTCTTGTCGAACCACTCGCGCATGCGACGGTCCGGGCGAAGACCGAGGAACTCCAGGAGTTCGGTCAGGGTCTCGTCCCGGCGAGTAGCCGCCAATTGCTCGAGATCGACACGCATCACTCGGCCCTGAGGGGCGCGCTGCTCGGCCTCATGCGCCTCGATCATCCGTGCCCGCCATTCCTCCAAGCCTTCGAATACCTCATCGGGGCCGAAGGGCTTGGAGACGAAGGACGCCGAGACGTCCCGGCCATCGCGCATCATGTGCACGACGCGGCCCTCGGGGAAGAGCGCAAGAACTCGATCGGCAGCACGTGCATTCGCCGGAGTGGTGTCGACCCAGCAGAGCTCGGGATCGCGTTGCGTTCGCGAGGAGATGATCGTCTCCGCGAAGCGTCGCGACGCGGTATAGGCGTCATCGGGAAATAGAGTGAGGTATTCGTCGACAAGGCGGTCGAGTTCGTCACGTGTGATGCGTCGATACAGCCCCGACTTCACCCCTGATGGCTTCACCCGCTCGTACCAGTGCTCCACCATGTTCTTCGCGACTGTCGCCGGGGTGCACCGCCCGGCGTAGGCATCAGCGAGGCCACCGGCCGAGGCGATGAATCGCAGTTCGCGTGGATTAGTCGAGCCCACATCGCGATGGTGGCCAAGGAGTCGTCCCCCGATCGTCGTCCCACTGCGACCGGTACCACCGACGAAGATGGGCTCATTCGGGGCATCCCGGATGACGAGTTCCACATCGCGGAGCCTAGTCACTGCTCTATGACTCGACGCGATGCGCTTCGGGGTGATGCGCGTGGATTCAGCGACCCTCGATCGCGTCCCGAAGACGAGTGCTGAGTGGCTGCGAGAGATCTGCACCGATCGACTGGCCTCGGGGCCGAGTGCTCTCATGGGCTGGACATCTTGTCCGAATGTCCGTACATTTATCCCTGTGTCTGTCTCCGCTGCTGATCTCGGCGCCCGTCGGCCCGATCGCGCCAGCCCGGTCCCCCTCTGGGCCCAGGTGTGCGAGGACCTGCGCCGGCGGATCTCTACCGGCGAGTTCGAGGCGGGCTTCCCCGGAGAGTTGAGTCTCACCGAGGCCTACGACGTCTCCCGGCACACCATCCGCGAGGCCATGCGAGTGCTACGCGAGGAAGGCCTCATCCGCCGTGAGCGCGGACGCGGCACCACACTTGAGCGGCCACGCATCGCCCAAAGCATGGGCACGCTGTACTCGCTGTTCGACACGATGACCAGCCACGGGGTGGAACAGGCCAGCGAGGTCCGCCGGCTAGGCCGCACCGTCAACGCCGTGGTCGCCGCGAAGCTCGAACTGCCTGACAACACCGAGTTGGTCGTCATCGAGCGGCTTCGCTTCGCAGGCTCCGAGCCCCTCGCCGTCGACACCTCCTGGCTGCCTGCCGTGATCGCGGAGCCGCTACTGGACGTGGACTTCACCTCCACCGGCCTGTACGCCGAACTCGCGCGCCGCTGCGGTGTCACCGTTGACTCCGGCTCGGAGCGCATCACGTCCCTCACCGCCCCGCGCAACATCGCCGAACTCCTCGATGCCACAACACCTGCCGCCGTGCTGTCCATCGAGCGCCTCGCTCGCTCGAAGGATGAGCCTGTCGAATGGCGTGAGACCTACATCCGCGGCGACCGTTTCGCCCTCGACATCACGTGGTCACCACGTTCCTCTGAGGTCACCGCCTCTACCGAGCCCAGCCCCAACGACTAGTTCTACTCCACCTCACGAAAGCAGCCATCCATGGGAATCCTCGCCGTCATCGCCGCCGTCCTCGCCGTGTTTATCGGCATGGCCGTGGGACTCCTCGGTGGAGGTGGCTCCATCCTCACAACGCCGCTGCTGGTCTACGTCGCAGGCTTCGATCCCAAGGAGGCCATTACTGCGAGCCTCTTCGTCGTCGCGATCACCTCAATCTTTGGCCTCATCGGCCACGCGCGCGCCGGCCGCGTCATCTGGAAGACGGGCGTCCTGTTCGGCGTCGCCGGCATGGTTGGCGCGTTCATCGGGGGTCAGATCGGGTCACGACTTCCCGGCATCGTGCTCCTCGTCGCCTTCGCGATCATGATGGGCGTCACCGCAGTCGCGATGATCCGTGGACGAAAGCAGGTCGCCGGCAAATCCCATGGTGGACGACCGATCGTGCGCATCCTCATCGACGGTCTCGTCGTCGGGCTCGTGACCGGACTTGTCGGTGCGGGTGGCGGCTTCCTCGTCGTGCCGGCGCTGGTGCTTCTCGGCGGGCTTGCGATGCCAAATGCCGTTGCGACTTCGCTCCTCGTCGTCGCCATGAAATCCATCGCCGGCTTCTTTGGCTACGCGCTGTCCTTCGGTGGCGGTTCAGTCGTGCAGTGGAACCCTGAGATCCAACTCGATTGGCCAGTCATCCTCATCGTGACCGGTGCCGCAATCATCGGTGCTCTCATCGGCTCGCGACTCGTCGGCCTCATCCATCCCGATCTGTTGCGGAAGATTTTCGGCTGGTTCGTTCTCGTTATGGCCGTGTTCATCCTGGTGCAGGAGATCGGTGAATGGGTGCTGGAGTTCGCCTTATCCAGCCCACTTCAAGCCATTGAAGTCGTGGTGGCCCTGGCGGTAATAATTGCCCTGTTCACCTGGGTGATCAGGCGCCCAGCCCAGGTTGCCGTCGCCGACTTCGATGAACCAATCCCGGACGATTCATCGAATCAACCGAAGACCTAACTCGGTCACAGAATCCGTTCGCTGATCTGTATGACCGGGGTGACATTGGTGAAGTTGGGGATGTCCGCCTGCGTCTCAGGTCCATGCGCGGCCAGAGCGGCATTCAGGCTATCCAGATCATCGAAGTCCAACTCCGCTACGACCGGGAATGCCGCATCGCTATCAGCCTTCATCACTCGAGCCTGCCGCATACCCATGGGCTCGAGGAGTCGCTGAACGAGAGGCACATGGCTGCTCATGTAGTAGTCCATATCGAACGTGTCGTCGGACCCGACGGGGTACAAAACGCTGATGATCATCATCGACGAAGCGTGCCACACCATATGCTCCCGCGAGAGGCCCTCCTCGCTTTCGCACGGATGAACTGCCGCACTGCTCGACAACAAGGCCGGTCGCTACTGTTCATCTCATGCATCGGACCCTGGTATTCGCCATCGCTGCTCTCGCCATGGCAGCGCTCACTCTGCCGACAGCAACGGCGGGGTCCATTGACGCCGGGTACGTGCGCCAAATCGGAACCTATGACTATCTGGTGTCGCCTGACTACGACGGCCTCGCACCACTCGGGGACGCCACCAACGGGACCACGATCGGACTCGGCACTTTTGACCACCTGAACGGTGAGCTCGTCATGCTGGGCGGAACTATCTACCGCGTTCCCACCACCGGCGTGCCGGTCGAAGTGTCTCCCTCGACCCGCACTCCTTTCGTCCAGGCCGTCGATTTCACACCTCAGGCGAAGGAACGTGTCCCCCGAGGGACCAAATGCGCCGACCTCGGCCCCATCATCACCAATCTCGCCAGCACCACGAACGGCATCATCGCGGTGCGAGTACGCGGGACATTCACGGCCCTCACCACCCGCAGCGTCCCGCGCCAATCGAAGCCTTACCCTCCGCTGAGCCAGGTCGTCGCCGAACAGGTCGAATTCGACCTCGGCCGAACGAAGGCGACGCTCGTCGGGTTCTGGCAGGGTCCCTCGATGGCCGGCATTGGAGCACCCGGATTGCATCTACACGGCCTCACCGCCGATCGCGAGGCCGGCGGCCATGTGCTGTCGTGCACGGTCGGCAAGGCGAGGCTTGCCGTGCAGACAACATCCGGTGTCATCATCCAGAACATCCGCTAGTCCGGAAGCGAAATACGCACGAATCTCGGCCGGTAGTTGAGCGGATCCGTCACGAGCTCATCGAGATCGGTAGAGCCCTGACTGTAGGAAATCACGACACTGCCCGACTGTTCGAACAGATCGGGATGTGCAATCACCAGATACTTCAACTCCCCGGCCGACTCATCGGTGACCAACTCCAGACTCACCGGATTCGCGGTGTATGGGCCGTTGGCGTCCGGTGCCTCCCACACCACCACCGAATCGCCGAGATCCCCGTCCAAAGTGCTCACCGCGAACCATCGGCCGTCGCGTTCGAACACCGACAGAACCTGAGCGACGCCGCCCTCGGCAGGGATGATCGTCGCCGCCGTCTCACTCTGGTCGCCCCACCTCATTCCATCCCAGTACTGCCACCGGGACGGATCAGCAAGGTCGGCGACGCGAGCCCTGGCCGCATGCAGCGCCCACCCGAAGACACCGGTTCCCTCCGGATTGCTGGTGCCAAAGACGTGCACCCATCCGTCCTCGCTGGGCCACATCGCCGCACCCCATGTGACGCGCTCACGAGACGGGTCGTCGGGCCCGAAATCGACGGTTCCACGCAGAACCGGCACCCCACCGACCGGGATGTGCAGTCGCACCAGGCTCGTTCCTAACACGATGAAGCCCAGGTCATCGCTCGGGCTCGCAGCGACCCGCTGCGCCATGATCGCAACATCGTCCCTGCCCCCTCGGGAGGTGACGATGACAGACATCGGCCAGTAGCCGATCCCATCGGATCGGTCCGGGATCACCTCTGCCCCGCCGGGACCGGTGAGAACGCAAGCCTCTCCCGGCTCGACGAGCATCATCGAGTTCCGGACGAATGCACCACCCGGATAGTCCTCTGCGCGAAGTGTGTCTCCAAATAGCACGAGCCGTCGACCATCGGTGAGCAGCGCCTCCATAGCGCCATCCCCTCCGGCGAAACCCGGATGTCCTGCGTAGGAGATCGCCGCCTCGTCTAATTCCTCCACCTTCATTGGCCAGGGCGCATCCCGACAGTCGGCGGACAAAGCAGTGACCTCGACACCGGGCCGGATCTCCTGTGACTCCGCCGATGTCAGAACGCTGCATCCGGCGAGTGTCACCGTAACCGCGAGACCAAGGCATGCTGAATGAAGAGACCGCACGACGACATAGCCTGGGGTCGAAACAGGCGGCCACCAGACGCGGCGACGGTCACTGCCCGGTCTGGACTACCTGCACCCCGCTGGGATTTACGAACTATCCCAGTAGATCTCTTCCGCTGAACCGCTTAGGGCGCGATCGGATCGCAGGCGGGTCCGCGAAGTGGCGCCGGCAGACTGCTTCCGTCATTGCAGGCATCGCTCTCGCTGACCCGCTTCCATGTCGAGCCATCCGCCTGGAAGATGTAACGCTCGAGCACGATCTGATCGGGCTGATCGCCGATCGCGGCCAGCACGACGGCCCAGCCACCGACGCAGGTGTAGTCCTCCAGGTATTGCAGCGGCGGATCGGCCGGATCGCGCAGCGCGTTGATGATGTCGGTGAAGACCTGGCTGCCGCACACCGCCTGATCAGTGGGCGTGGGTGTGGGAGTGGGCGAGGGTGACGGCTTCGCTTTGCCGATCGTGATCACCACGACCGAATCGCGAGGTGCTTCCGTTCCCGCTGGAGGATCCTGACGCAGGACGACGCCGACGTCATCACTTTCCTCCTCCTGCTCTTCGACTCGGAAGCCTTCGTTTTGCAGCGTGGCCCGCGCCTCGGCGACCGGCAGCCCCACGACATCGGCGACTCCCACCTGACCATTGGAGACCCGCAGATCCACGAGCGCACCGGGATCGACCTGCGCACCAGCGGCCGGAGTCTGGGAGATCACCTGCCCGGCTGGTTCTGCAGACGCGGAACGTTCGATCTTGCCCGGACGCAGGCCCGCGGCGATCAATGCATTCACCGCGTCGGTCTCCGACAAACTGGTGACATCGGGCACGATCGGATTCGCATCCCCGGCCACCACCAGGTTGATCCGGCTTCCCGGGGCTAGTTGCGAGCCAGCCGGGGGATTCTGGGCAAGGACGAGGCCGGTCTCGACATCGGAGGGCTCGAGGGTGATCTCCCCGACGATCAGGCCCTGGCCCTCGATCGTCGTCGTCGCCTCCTGGATGGTGAACCCGACGACACTCGTCGTCGTCACCGAGGTGGGTGCGTCATCGCCGCCGGATCGCCCCACCACCAGCCAGGTCAGCCCCGCCGCGATGAGGCCCACCACGACGACAATCACGATCCAGATCGGGGTCGACAGCGGGCTGTCCTGGCTCCACACGCTTTCGGGGGTATCGGAGGAATTCGGGGTCGAGGGGCCCTGAGCAGGCGGCTGCGGCGACGTCATAGTTCGAGACTACGACGGACTCCTCCCGGATCTCACTCTTGACCCGCCACTGCCTCGACCAGTACGGCTCCGGCTCATGGGACATGTGGATTGCTCACCACCGGGCACCCGGATGAGTCCGAACGGTGTAGCGTCCGACCCCATGCAGGGTCAGCTGACGTGACGGGTTCCACCCCAGGCGGAGTGCCATGGACACGCGCCGTGGACGGCTGCTTCTCCAGGCAACGGCTACCGGCAGCACCGGGGTTGTCTCGCCGATGAACCAGCACTGGCGCTCACGCGGGTTCCTGGTCGTCGGTGGTATGGGTGTTGCCGGAACTCTCGTTGGCCTTCTCGGAGCAACATCCGCCACAACGGCTGCCTCGACAGGCACCGGAGGGTTGACGACTGCGATCTTCCTTGCCCTGATCCTGGTGAGTGCCGGTCTGTCCGGCCTCTTCACCGGTCGGCTTATGCGCCGCTGGTCGCTCCGAGCGATCTTCGCCGCAGCCCAGGCGGGAGTCGCTGTCAGTTGGATTCTTGGCGGCGTCATCGAAGCGACAACCGATTCAGGCCTCCTCGTACTCTTCGCGGCTGCGCCGCTCTTCGGAGTCTTCTCTGGGATCACAGCGCTCCTGACTCCCTTGGCGACGCGGGCGTACCTGGGAAAGAAGACACTTGCTGCGTCAGTGTCGTTGCGGTCCGCAGTCTCAGGAGTGGCGGCGATCATCGGGGCCGTCGTCGGCGGCCACCTGATCAGTGAGACCTATCCCGCCGTGGGCATCGCGGCCAATGGCGTGCTGACCATCCCTCTCGCACTCTTCGTCATGCTCGTGAAGCCATTCTCGGATCAGCCGACGGCTCACGAACACGGCTATTCGGTGCGGCGGCTCGCTGAGGCTGTGCGATCGAGTTCACAGTTGCGACGAGTTCTCATCCTCATTGTCGGTTCGGTGATCTTCATCGCTCCATTCCAGAGCCTCATCGTTCCTGTCCTCAATTCGGTGGATCACAATCCACTGCCGTCCGGGGCTGGTCTCGTTCTCGCAGGATTGGCCGCTGGTCGACTTCTCACCCCCACACTCGTCAAGAGATTCCAGGCACGACAGGATGATTTTCCTGCAGCAATCTGGGCAACCTTGGGGGCAGCAGCCTTCATGGCGGTGTTCGGCGCGAGTTTCCTGCTTGAATTCTCTGAAACGGAACTCGTCCTGTGGACACTGCTCGGCTTTGCACTCGGATCTATGCGTTTCACCTATCGAGCCCTGCTCATTGGTGCTGCCGCAAGCGCCCTGCCGGACCAACGAGAGGTCGAGGGTCTCGCAGCAGCAGCCACAGTTGGAATATTC
>JBDQGZ010000071.1:0-9675 GCA_040265115.1 Candidatus Nanopelagicales bacterium | reverse complement strand
GGATCGATCAGGACGTAGCCGTGCACGCTGCGGCGGGCGGCGCGCTGGGCGAAGCCGAGGTGCGGGGCCTGCCGAGCATGTTCGCCGGCGAACACCAGTAGCAGGGGCGGGGCCAGCAGGATTTGCTGGACGGCTGCGGTGATGGCGATCGCGGTGCGCGCGACCCAGGTCCCCTCGTCAGTGGCGTCCGGGATGTCCTCGAGCCGCACCGCCCCGGGCAGCGCCTGATCGAGCGGGGAGGGGACACCGCTGGTGAGCACCACTGCGGGGAATTCCATGCGCCACACCCTAGGGTGGGGGCGTGACAACACCTGCCTGGAGTGCACTGCGTGAAGAGATCCTCGACAAGGCGGTCGTGCATGGCACGGTGACCCTGTCCAGCGGCGCCCAGGCGGACTACTACATCGATCTGCGCCGCATCACACTCGACTCGGTGGCGGCGCCTCTGGTCGGACGCGTGATGCTCGACCTCACCGAGGACTGGAGCTTCGACGCCGTCGGCGGGCTCACCCTCGGGGCCGATCCGATCGCCACCGCGATGTTGCATGCCTCCGCTGCCTCCCACGGCAAGGCGCTCGATGCGTTCGTGGTCCGCAAGGAGGGGAAGGCGCACGGGCTGCAGCGCCGAATCGAGGGCCCCGATGTGTCGGGGCGCCGGGTGCTCGCCGTCGAGGACACCTCGACGACCGGGTCGTCGGTGCTTGCCGCGGTCGAGGCGCTGCGCGAGGTGGGCGCACAAATCGTGGGGGTCGCGGTCATCGTCGACCGCGGGGCGCGCGAGGCTGTTGAGGCCGCCGGGCTGGAGTACCGCGCTGCCTACACCCTCACCGATCTCGGCCTCTAAACCGAATAACTACCGGGAGTTTGCGAAGCGACGCTCGAGGGCGACCAGAGCGAGAACAACCACCGCGGCGATCACGCCGAGCAGCACGGTGATGCCGACATCCCCACTCGGGGCGAGCAGCCCGCGGTCATCGTCCTGCCAGGGCCACAGTGCGCGCAGCGAACCGAGCATCAACCCGGTGAGGATGATGAGCGTGACGCGCTCACGGGTGGTGAGCAGCCAGCGCAGCACGGAGACGAAGACGGCCAGCCCGATCACGGCTCCCGCAGCGAACACGGCGAGATAGCTGATGTTTCGATCGTTGACCGCGGCGATCGTCGGCGCATACAGGCCGACCGACAGCAGCAGGAACGAACCGGAAACTCCGGGCAGCACCAGCGCGCAGACCGCGATGGCCGCGGCGAAGAACACGATCACCAAAGATGGATCGGCGATCTCAGTCGGGGGCAGTCCGGTAAGCGCGAACGCGGCACCGGCGGCGATCAGGGCCAGCAGGTACTCCGCTGGCCGCCAGCGACCCAGCCGAGCGACCATCCCCGCGGGCACGACGATGCCCGCGGCGACCAGACCGAAGAACACCGCACGCATCTGCTCGGGATTCGACTCGAGCAGCGGTTCGAGGATTCGGGCGCCGAGGATGAGCGCGATCACCATGCCGACAGCGACCGGGATGAGCAGACCCCAGGGTGCGCTCGCCGCAGTGCGGGCTGCGGAGCGAACCCCGGGCTCGGATCGAGTCAGGTGCAGCAGCCGCCGAGCGGCGAGCACGAGGGTTGCGCCGGCGTCGATGAGGCGCTCGTAGATGCCGACGATGAGGGCGAGGGTGCCACCGCTCACTCCCGGGATGACCTCGGCTGCCCCGATCAGACCACCGCGGGCGAGATCAACGACGACGGTGGTCGGATTCATCGACGGTGTCGCCACGCGGGCGAGTCTAGGCCGTGGTGAATACGCTCCGGGGTTATGGACACCAACGACTCGCACCCTGACGGGGTTGGGGTGGGGCCGTGGCCCGGTGGTCCTCATGCGTGGGAAGCGGCCCGCGAAGCCGATGATCGGCTAGATCCAGAACTTCTCGAACACGGGGACACGCGCAACGTCATCGATCCCTACCGCTACTGGACCCTCGAGGCGATCATCGCCGATCTCGATCAACGACGGCATGAGCTGCATGTGGGCATCGAGAACTTCGCCCACGACATGAACATCGGATCAGTCGTGCGTACTGCCAACGCCTTCAATGTCGCCGAGGTCCACATCATCGGTAAGCGTCGATGGAACCGACGCGGGGCGATGGTGACCGAGAGGTACCAGCACGTGCGCCACCACGACAACGTCACCGAACTCATCGAGTGGTGCGCTGCTGACGGAATTCCCATCATCGGGATCGACAATCTGCCCGGATCCGTTCCGCTGGAGACCTTCGATCTGCCGAGGCGATGCCTGCTGCTGTTCGGCCAGGAAGGCCCGGGTCTCTCGGAGCAAGCACACGAGGCGTGTGGTGCGGTGCTGTCGATCGCGCAGTTCGGCTCCACCCGGTCTATCAATGCCGGCGCCGCTGCCGCTATCGCGATGCACGCATGGATCCGACGCCACGAGTTCGATCAGCATGCATCCAGCGAGTGATTTTCGCCGCCATGATCTGCGTCCGGTAAGGAATGTTCGAGGCTGGTAAGAACCTGCGCTGATTACCCTGGGATGAGGGTGTCTGGGCTCGAAATCCATTGCCCCACACCGCAAGACTGCGTGGTGTTCTGCTCGACACGAGCACACCGCGAAGCCCAGGAGGATCCCATGTCCCGACGTTCGACACAGCGAATTGCCGCGGCCATCGCCGCTGTTTCCCTGATCGCTGGCGGTGCAGTCGCAGGAGCGACCGCTGCCTCAGCTCACCCCGGTGATAACCGCCCGAGCTCCTCGACCAACAAGCCGAGCCACCACGCCCAGGTGTTCGACCGTTGGCTCGATGAGCAGGTCGACCGCACGGTCACCGACGAAGCACAGGCCACCTTCGCTGCCGCGAGGGCCGAAGCGCGCGAGGCACTCAAGGCGGCCATGGAGGCAGCCGGAGATGACCGCGATGCCAAGGAAGCTGCGCGAGCGGAGTTCCGCACCGCGATGTCCACGGCAGTGACCGCCTTCGACCAGGCCACCCTTCCTGCTGACCAGGTGCAGCCGGTGGCGGACTACCGCGAGGCACTCGTGGTGGCCAAGACCACTCGGAACAACACCGAAGCTGCAGCCAAGGCAGACTTCAATGCCGCGCGAACAGAACTTCGTGCCACCTATGACGCCGCGAAGGAAGCAGCCACCACCGATGACGAGAGGCGCGACGCGCGCCAGACCTTCCGGAGCGGAATGCGCGAAGCGAAGGGTGAACTGAAGGCGGCCAAGCAGGCCGCGAAGGACACCTTCCGCGCCGATATTGCCACCGCACAAGACGCCCTGGTCGCGGCACTCAACCCGGCGTCCTGACCACGGCCACCGATTGCCTGGGGACTCCCGCCGAACTGCCTGTGATTCGGCTGGGAGTCCCCGGGGATCCCACCTGAGCAGTCGGAATCACCGCGAATCGGGCGGATACTCATGATCATGACCTCGAATACCAGCCGCCGCATCGGCGCAGCCGTCACCGCAGGTGCACTCCTCCTCGGCGGAGCCGCCGTTGGTGCGACAACCGCGCAGGCTCGCCCGGGTGGGGACGGGCCGTCCATGTCCTCCACCAAGCCCAAGCCCAACGCTCCCCAGTCCGATCGTTGGCTGGAGTCCGTGGTCGATCGAAACGTCACCGAGGACGCATACGCTGCGTTCGAAGCGGCGAAGATCACCGCTCGTGAGGCGTATGCTGCGGCGAAGGAGGCCGCCGGCGATGATCGCGTGGCGAGGCAGGCGGCGAAGGAAGCTTTCCAGGCCACGATGCAGTCAGCGGTTGCCGCTTTCGATGCCGCGACCCTGCCGGCCGATCAGGTCCAGCCGGTGGCGGACTACCGCGACGCGATTGCTGTCGCGCATGCCGCGCTCGCGTCCGGCAAGGCTGCGGCTGTTGCGGACAAGCACGCGGCGAAGAAGGAAGCTCGGGAGGCCTATGGCGCCGCTCGTGATGCGGCAACCACCCGCGAGGAGAAGCGTGCGGCGGCGAAGGAATACCGCCAGGCACAGCGGATGATCAACAAGGATTTCGTGGCCGCGAAGAAGGAGGCCACGGTTACCTTCCGTGCTGAGGTGAAGGCTGCTCGCGACGCGCTCGTCGCCGCATTGAGCCCTGTCCCTGAGCCCGAACCAATCCCGGCGGCGGCCGCTTAGGCCGTTCTAGGCTGCGCCGGCGACAAGCAGAGCTATGAGTGACACGGGAAGCCCAATGTCGTAGAGCAGAACCCAGGTGTTCCCCCAGGCGAAGTTCCGATCGCGAACCATCTCCTTGACATGCAGACCCGCGGCACCGAGCAGAAAAACACTCAGCACGATGGAGAGCACCAGCCACGAGGTCCCACCAACGTAAGCGGCGACAACGCCGGCGATACCCAGGCCGATGCTGACGAAGCCGAGTTCGTATTGGAATCCGTTGGTGGTCCATCCGATATTCTTCGCCGTTGACCGTGCGAAAACAGTGTGCATGATCCCGCTCGCGATAATGAGGTAACCCGCAGGCATTGTCATCATCCAGCGCATCGCGGTCTGCGCGAACTCATCGCCTGGATCGGCCCCCGGCGGTGTCACGCCGATGAGGACGAGCACCCACGCAACAAGAAGCGTCGCTGGTAACGCCAGAACGGCCATGTAGCGAATCTTGTCGGATTACGTGGAACATTTCAGCGAAACTTGTCTCAGGTGCTGGAAAGGTTCTGGCAAAACCAAGAGTGACGGGGTCGCTTCTTTGAAGGTCTGGGTATGCGTCGGTAGTTCACGGGCTGGCTTCTCGGCCTCGGTGGAAATGCGGTGTGACGGGATTTGTTGTCAGCTTCGTGGTCTTCTCCGTGCTGTCCGCGATCTTCACCTGGCTGGTATTCCGCACCGGGCAAAGCGGCAATTCCGGCCGCCGCTATAGATGCCGTACGGATTCGATGACGCCGGCGAGATAAGCCGAGTCGATCCCCTAGACTCACTATCGTGGCGCGCGGCGACGGCAGGCTCACCCACGACCTCGATCCGATCGATCGCGGCCCCCAGGACGCATGCGGCGTGTTCGGGGTCTGGGCGCCAGGCGATGAGGTCGCGAAACTCACCTACTTCGGTCTGTATGCGCTGCAGCATCGCGGGCAGGAGTCAGCCGGCATCGCGGTGAGCGATGGCCACCACATCGTGGTGATGAAGGACATGGGTCTGGTGGCGCAGGTGTTCACCGAGGCGAGCCTGGAATCACTTCGTGGTTTCGTCGCTATCGGTCATACCCGATATTCCACGACCGGATCATCATCCTGGGAGAACGCCCAACCCACCTTCCGGGCGACAGCGACGGGGCATCTTGCCCTCGGACACAACGGAAATCTGACGAACACGGCCGAGTTGGCCCAACGGGTGGCAGCGCTCGAGGAGGCCCGCGGGGAACTCCCGCTCGGCACGAAAATCAGCCGTTCGACCTCCGACACCGACCTCATCTCCGCGCTCATCGCCGCGCATCCCGACCTCTCACTCGAGGCTGCGGCTATCGAGGAACTACCTACGCTCGCGGGCGCCTATTCGCTGGTGTTCATGGACGACACGACGCTGTATGCGGCTCGCGACCCTCTCGGCATCCGGCCACTGGTGCTTGGACGCCTCGAGCACGGTTGGGTGGTCGCCAGTGAGACCGCGGCCCTGGACATCGTGGGTGCGGCATTCGTGCGGGAGATCGAGCCCGGTGAGTTGATCGCCATCGACGAGCACGGGCTTCGTTCTCATCGGTTCGCCGAGGCGACCCCGAAGGGCTGCCTGTTCGAATACGTCTACCTCGCGCGACCCGATACCTCGATTGCGGGACGAAGCGTTCAGTCGACCCGGGTGGAGATCGGTCGTCGGTTGGCCCGCGAGCACCCGGCGGAGGCGGACCTGGTCATCCCGGTGCCGGAGTCGGGTCGCTACGGCGCGATCGGCTTCGCCCAGGAATCAGGCATCCCCTTCGCCGAAGGACTGGTCAAGAACGCCTATGTCGGGCGCACCTTCATCCAGCCATCACAGACGATCCGGCAGTTGGGCATCCGGTTGAAGTTGAACCCGTTGCGCGAGGTGATCGCCGATCAGCGCCTTGTCGTCGTGGACGACTCGATCGTGCGCGGCAACACCCAGCGCGCCTTGATCCGCATGTTGCGCGAAGCAGGAGCGCGTGAGGTGCACGTCCGGATTTCCTCACCGCCGGTGAAGTGGCCCTGCTTCTACGGCATCGACTTCGCCTCCCGCGCCGAGCTGATCGCCAATGGACTCAGCGTCGAGGAGATCCGCACCTCGATCGGCGCGGACTCTCTCGGCTATGTGTCGCTTGAGGAGCTCACCGAGGCCACCACCATCCCCGCGGACCGGTTGTGTCGCGCGTGCTTCGACGGGGTGTATCCAGTCCCGGTGCCTGAACCTGAGGTGATCGGCAAGCATCTGCTCGAAGGTCTCGCGATGCGTGCCGAACGAGACACTCCCAGCGGATCGAGCATTCGTCGATGAGTTCCTACGCCGACGCCGGTGTCGATGTCGAGGCCGGTGAACGTGCGGTTGCCCTGATGCGCGCGGCGGTGTCCCGGGCCACTCGACCTGAAGTCGTAGGGGACTTCGGTGGCTTCGCCGGTCTGTTCGATGCGTCGGCGCTGGCCCGCTTCCGCCGTCCACTTCTTGCGACCTCGACCGACGGTGTCGGCACGAAAGTGGCTGTGGCCCAACGCATGGATATCCATGACACGATCGGCCAGGACCTTGTCGCGATGGTCGTCGACGACCTCGTGGTGTGTGGAGCAGAGCCGCTGTTCCTCACCGACTACATCGCCACCGGCAAGGTATATCCCGAGCGCATCGCTGCGATCGTGGCCGGCATCGCGCGTGGATGCGAGATCGCCGGATGCGCGCTCGTGGGTGGTGAAACGGCGGAGCATCCGGGCCTGCTCGGTCCCGATGAGTACGACGTCGCAGGTGCTGGGACAGGAGTCGTCGAGGCCGATGAACTCCTCGGCCCGGATCGAGTGCGCGCGGGGGACGTCCTCATCGCGATGGGGTCGTCGGGGTTGCACTCGAATGGCTACTCACTCGCTCGTCGGGCCCTGCTGGGAACCGATACTGCAGGCATCGATGCGACACTCCACCGGAATGTCGAGGAGCTCGGTCGCACGATCGGGGAGGAATTGCTCGAGCCCACCCGCATCTATGCCCGCGACTGCCTCGATCTCGCCGCGCACGTTGATGTCCATGCCTTCGCTCACATCACTGGTGGGGGGATCGCGGCCAATATTGCCCGGGTGCTTCCCACTGACCTCGCCGCTGATGTCGATCGGGCGAGTTGGCGGCCCCAGCCGGTGTTCGACCTGATCGCTGCGACCGGCGTTGCGCCGGTTGAGATGGAGCGAACCTTCAACCTCGGTCTCGGGATGGTGGCCGTCGTGGCGGCGGAAGAGGCCGAGGCGGCTCTCGCCCGGCTGGGTGAGCGCGGTCTGCCCGCCTGGATCTGCGGAACAGTGCGGCGGCGTGGCGAGGGGGAAACCGGGGATGCTGAGGCCAAGGGCGGAACCGGGGGAGTGGTGAGCCTGCTCGGCCCCGCCTGGTTCCACGAGCAGGGAACCACGAGGGCTAACTGAGGGGCGCTGAACTAGCCCGCTCGACGATCGTCGTCGTCGGAGTCGACGTAGTCCGCATACGGATCGGAATAGTCATCGTCGACAACGTCATCCACGGCGGCGGATGACTCAGATCCGGTGGAGGCACCGGACAGCTCGGCCTGCAGACGCTCCAGATCGGTCTGCGGACCCCCGTACTTCAGCGCACGGGCAACCTTGGTTTGCTTCGCCTTAGCTCGGCCGCGCCCCATGGCTCGACCCCCTCGACCAGGGCCAGCGCCCCGGTGAATCGTGGTGGACAGATGCACGTCGCGTGGCAACGCCACGTGGGTGCTCGCGACGATGCTCGCAGCGCCGAGGCGTCCGCCCGATGGGTGACCGGGCAGACCGATCGGCGAGTCCCCACCATACCTCCCCGCTGGCCGATTCCACAGTCGGAGGGGGTCTGGAACCCTCAGGGGGAGGCTCTGGAGGGGGCTAGGAGAAGGCTAGGCAGGGCTGTACCGCGCCCGGGTGCCCGCCGCGATCCGCTCGCGGGCCTCGGCTGCCGCAGCAGCTGTCGGTGTGGTGCCCTCCCGGTCCGCCCGGCGCAGCACCTCGAGGGTGGTGTCGAACACCTCGGCGACGCGGGCTCGCGCTCGGTCGGGATCGAAGCCGAGCAGTTCATCGGCCACCTGAACGACCCCGCCGCAGTTGACCAGGTAGTCCGGGGCATAGAGAACCCCTCGGGCGGCGAGGGTGTCGGCGACCTCCGGAGCTGCGAGCTGGTTGTTCGCACCACCACACACGATGCCGACTTGCAGGCTGCTGGCGAGGTCGGGGGTGAGGACGCCGCCGAGAGCATTGGGGCTCAGCACATCAATGCCACGAGCGAGCAGGTCCTCCAGCGAATCAGCCGTGTCGAAGCGATCGCTGGTTAGCCGAACTCGAAGGGCATCGAGTGCGTCGGTCGACGGGTCGACGACGGTGACGCGGGCACCCTCCTCCTCCGCGAGGTGCACGGCGAGTCGACCGCCGACCTTGCCGGCGCCCAGGATTCCCACATGGCGATCGGCGAGGGAGTCCGTGCCCCAGTGGTGGGCAGCGGCGGCACGCATTCCCTGCCAGACACCGAAGGCGGTGAGAATGCCCGAGTCACCAGCACCGCCGCGCTCGGGGGAGCGACCGGTCGTCCATGGATTCGTCTCGCCGATGACGTCGAGATCGGCGACGGAGATGCCGACATCGCCGGCGGTGATGTAGCGACCGGA
This sequence comes from Candidatus Nanopelagicales bacterium, assembly GCA_040265115.1. Taxonomy (GTDB): domain Bacteria; phylum Actinomycetota; class Actinomycetes; order S36-B12; family S36-B12; genus M55B157. The sequence goes on along the minus strand of JBDQGZ010000071.1, from coordinate 856 downwards.
CAACGACGCAATGAAAGAACCCATGGCGTGGAACAACTCTGGGGATTTATCGCGCGTGGGATCAGCCCAGATCACCGCCTTGCCACCGCCGTGGGGAAGTCCGGCGAGAGCGTTTTTGTAGCTCATGGCCTGCGAGAGTCGAAGGGCATCGCGATAGGCCGCAGCACCATCGGGGTAGGCGACCATGCGGCATCCACCGAGGGCCGGGCCACGAGACGTCGAGTGAATGGCGACGAAGGCGCGCAAGCCGGTGTCGGGGTCGGCACCTACGACCACCTGCTCGTGGTCGTCGAACTCCGCGACATCGAAGGGCAGCCCCGTCACGCCCCTATTTCTATCGGCAGGGCGTCACTCTGCTCTTGCGGGGGCTATTCGTCCTCGTCCGGGCCGTAGAGCGCGGTGTAGCACTTCACGGTGTTGTCGAGCAGGTCCTGCGTGGACTGATCGACCGCTCCAATGAGGGGTGCATCGCTGACCTGGGCGGCGAACTCGTCCGCTGACTGAAGATTGGTCAACTCCAGCGTGTCGCCGATCCACTGGGCGAGCACCGCGAGACCCGGGCCTTCGACGAAGCCGAGGATCGCGTGCTGGGCGTCATCGTCGGTGCGCACGTCCACCAGTTGGCTGACGGAGAACTCCGGATCGACCGCAGCTTCGATCGCGGCCACGGACTCCTCGGTGGCCTCGTCGCACAGCACGGCCACGATCCGCGAGGGGGAGGCGGAGCCGGTAGGCGAGGGGGATTCGGTGGGCGAGGCACTGGTGGTGCTGCGGCCTATCGCGATGCCCTTCGACTCTCGCAGGCCATGAGCTACAAAAACGCTCTCGCCGGACTTCCCCACGGCGGTGGCAAGGC
>JBDQGZ010000070.1:0-9831 GCA_040265115.1 Candidatus Nanopelagicales bacterium | reverse complement strand
TCGGCATCGTCGATCGCCTCCAGCACACCGGGCGCAGGCTTCGCGTCCTCGAGACCCACCTGGACGAACGCATGCGCGGGCAGTGCGGCACGGTGGCGCACCCACCACTCCTGGAAGTGGATAGCGCGACGCTTCGGTGTACCAGTGGCATCGACGCCGCCGTCAGGATCGTCGACGACGACATGTGTCTCCACCCGGTCATCGCTCATCGGCAGCAGGCGCACCCCCGGTTGCCACCGCTCGCAGAGGGCAGCGGTGACACTCGAGAGCGGATAACCGGCGGAAAGGAGTGGCGTGCGGATGAGATGTGTCGCAATATCGCGGTCACCCAGCCCGAACCAGGTCGGTTCGACGCCATAGTCGCGCAGCTCCTCGATGACGGTGAAGGTCTCGTCCTCGCGCCCCCAACCTCGCTCGGCGCTGATTCCATCGCCGAGGGTGTACATCACCGTGTCGAGGTCGGGGCACACCCGAAGCCCATGGATATAGATGTCATCACCGGTGTTGCCGATCACGGTGATCTCGCCACGGTCCGCGAGCAGATGGCGCAGGCCGCGCAGGAAGCGAGCACCCCCTATGCCGCCGGCGAGAGCGACTACTCGCAGCGGCCGCTGGTCGCTGGAACCCACCGTGGAATCTGAGTTCTGCACCGCCCTAGAGTGTCACGATGGGCACCGACGAGCAGACGGCACCCGAGATCAACGACCGCGAGATTGCTCGCGCTCTCAGCCGAGCCGGCCGGGGACAGTCGCTCGACCCGACCGAAGCCGTCGCCCTGCTCGCTGCGCGAGGGGAACGACTGCGTGAGTTGTGCGACCTGGCGTCCCGGCTGCGCGATCAGGGTCTCGCCGATGATGGCCGCCCCGGTGTCATCACCTATTCACCGAAGGTGTTCATTCCGCTGACGCGGCTGTGCCGGGATCGCTGCCACTACTGCACCTTCGCCACCGTGCCGCACCGTGTCCCAGATGCATTCCTGTCAGCTGATGAGGTGCTCGACATCGCTGCCCGCGGCGCCGAACTCGGTGTTGCCGAGGCGCTGTTCACCCTTGGCGATCGGCCCGAGGATCGTTGGCCCGATGCTCGCCGTTGGCTGGAGGAGGCGGGCTATCCGGACACCCTGTCCTATGTCCGTGCCATGTCCATCCGGGTGCTCGAGGAGACAGGGCTGCTTCCGCACCTGAACCCCGGCGTCATGAGTTGGCAGGAGATGCGTCGGTTGCGCCCGGTCGCCCCAAGCATGGGGATGATGCTCGAGACGACTAGTGAGCGACTGTGGTCGACCCCCGGGGAGGTGCATTACGCGAGCCCGGACAAGGAGCCGGCCGTGCGGCTGAAAGTCCTCGAGGATGCGGGCCGGCTGTCGATCCCGTTCACCAGCGGGATCCTCGTGGGCATCGGTGAAACCCCCGCCGAACGCATTGACTCGATCCTTGCGCTGCGCGCAACGCACCGTCGGTACGGACACATTCAGGAAGTGATCGTCCAGAATTTCCGCGCCAAGGACGACACAGCTATGGCCAAGCACGCCGACCTGGATCATTCCGAATACCTCGCCACGATCGCGACGGCGCGCGTCCTCCTCGGCCCGCGGATGCGGGTGCAGGCGCCCCCGAATCTCAGCGATCTTGCCGATCTGCCCGATCTCATCTCTGCCGGAGTCGACGACTGGGGCGGGGTCAGCCCGCTCACCGCGGATCATGTGAACCCCGAGCGCCCCTGGCCGCATCTGGAAGCGCTCGCCGAAGCAACCTCGGCCGTCGGCTTCGAACTCACCCCTCGGTTGACCGTCCACCCCAGATACGTTCGGACCGGGGAGTGGATCGATACGCGACTTCGTTGCCATGTCGACGCGCTGGCGGACCCTGGAACGGGAATGCTTGCGGACGGAGCTCGAGCCAGTGGCCGCCCCTGGCAGGAACCGGACGACGACGGCGCTGCCTACGCCGCGTTCGCTGCCGCACATGCCGGTGGCCGCGCTGATCTGCACGTCGAGATCGACCACACCGGACGCGCGTCGGATCGGCGAGGCGATTTCGATGAGGTCTACGGAGACTGGGAGGAAGTCCGCACCCAGGCACGACAGGCCGCGCGGAAGCCCGAGCGCCTCAATGCCGATATTCGGGCCGCTCTCGATCTCGCCGCCACCGAGCCTGCTGCGCTCGCTCAGCCGGAGAATCGGGGCGCCGCACTCACACTGATGACCGCTGACGGTGACGCTTTGACCGCCCTCGTGGGCATTGCGGATGACCTGCGCCGCGAGATGAATGGTGACGAGGTCACCTACGTGGTGAACCGAAACATCAACTTCACCAACGTCTGCTACACCGGCTGCCGCTTCTGTGCCTTCGCCCAGCGGCGCACCGACGTCGACGCCTACACCCTGTCGCTGGAGCAAGTGGCCGACCGCGTGCGCGAAGCCGTCGAACTCGGAGCGACCGAGGTGTGCATGCAGGGAGGGATCCATCCCGATCTGCCAGGCACCGCGTACTTCGATCTCGCGAGGGCGGTGAAGCAGGCGGCCCCCGGTGTCCATCTGCATGCGTTCTCTCCGATGGAGGTGCTCAACGGCGCCACCCGCACGGGCATGTCGATCGCCGAATGGCTCGCGGCCGCAAAGGAAGCGGGGGTCGACTCACTGCCGGGCACGGCGGCGGAGATCCTCGACGATGAGGTCCGCTGGGTGCTGACCAAGGGCAAGTTGCCCGCCGATGCCTGGATTGAGGTGATCACCACCGCACATCGCGTCGGGCTACCGACGACCGCGACGATGATGTACGGCCATGTCGACCATCCCGGTCACTGGGTCGATCACCTGTCCCTCTTGCGCCGGCTCGCCGAGACAAGTCGTGCGGAGGCGCCGACGGGATTTACCGAATTCGTGCCTCTGCCCTTCATCCACCACAATGCGCCGGTCTACCTCGCCGGGGCTGCTCGGCCGGGGCCGAGCCCGCGGGACAACGCCGCGGTGCACGCGATGGCGCGGGTGCTCTTGCATGGCGCGATCGATCACATCCAGTGCTCGTGGGTGAAGCTGGGTGACGACGGGGTGCGCGCAATGCTCTCCGGTGGTTGCGATGACCTCGGCGGCACCCTGATGGAGGAGACGATCTCGCGCATGGCCGGCTCCGAGCATGGATCGGCGAAGTCCGTTGAGCAGTTGCGCGCCCTCATCACCTCCGCTGGGCGGCTGCCGCGGCAGCGGCGGACCGACTATGCGCTTGTCCCCGACGACGAGCTCGCAAGCGATCCGGTGTGGTCCCGATGAGGGTGAAAGCAGGGTTTTCGTCTCATGAGTAACATTGGTCACAGCTGTCACAGCTGTCACAGAACTCACGGGTTTTATGGGGATTCCGGCTTGACGCGCCTGTGCGAGGGCCGATCTAATGACACCACTGTGATTAAGCCCCGGCGCGGCCCCGCCCGACACATGACCAACGACCGCATCACCCCGCGGTGAGCAGGAGGCACTCTCGTGGCCAGTGACGCCCAGCGCTTCGCCGACGCACTTTCGAGTGCGCCGCTCGATTCGGACACCATCCTCCCGGAGGGAGCCGAGCTTCTCGCGATCGACGAGGAGATCGGCTGGCAGGAGCGAGCCCTGTGCGCTCAGACCGACCCGGAGGCGTTCTTCCCCGAGAAGGGCGGCAGCACCCGCGAGGCGAAGAAGGTCTGCCTGTCCTGCGAGGTGCGAGTGGAATGTCTGGAGTACGCGCTGGAGAACGACGAGCGCTTCGGGATCTGGGGTGGGCTGTCCGAGCGTGAGCGCCGACGGCTGAAGAAGCAGGCGGTCTGAACGCGACCGAGTTCATTACGGCTGTCGTTGTCGCTCGCGATGGCCGCGTATGGCTACCCACGACCCTCCGGGCTCTCGCAGCCCAGGAACGAGCCCCGGATCGCATCATCGGAGTTGATGCCGGGTCCAGCGACGGTAGCCATGAACTGCTCGTCGAGGCCCTCGGAGCGGAGAACGTGGTCCGGCTCGAGCCAACCCCCCGCCCCCACGGATTCGGCGAGGCGGTGGCTGCTGGTCTACGGCTCGCATCGGACCAGACCACGTGGGTCTGGCTGCTCCACGACGACTCGGCGCCGGATCGACACTGCCTGGCGGCGCTGCTCGAGGCAGCCGGATCGGCGCCACGGGCGGGGATTCTCGGCCCGAAGGCACTGGGGTGGAACGATCGGCGACTACTGATCGAGGTCGGTTTCACCGTCACCGGCTCGGGTCGCCGCTTCACCGATCTGGACACCCTGGAGCACGATCAGGGGCAGCACGATGGTCGAGACGTCGTCCACGCGGTCGGCACCGCCGGCATGTTCCTTCGCCGCGATGTGGTGGAGAACCTGGACGGTTTTGATCCTGCCCTGCCGCTCTACCGCGACGACCTCGACCTGTGCTGGCGAGCATGGCGAGCTGATATCGAGGTGCAGGTGGTGCCCGACGCGATCATCCACCATCGTGAAGCCTCAACCCACGGGCGTCGTGAAGGCTCGACCCGAGCAGGCCAGGGGCACCGGCTGGACCGACGCAGTGCGATTCACGTGTTGCTCGCCCAGAAGCCAGCCCTGCTGCTTCCCTTCACCGCGCTTCGCCTGGCTCTCGGGTCGCTCATCGTGGCGCTCGTGGCCCTACTCGGCAAAGATCCTCGGCGCGCGGCGGATGAAGCCCTGGCGTGGGGTTCGCTCCTGGCCCATCCCGGTCGACTCTTCGCCTCGCGTCGACGGATTGCGGTGACCTCAGTGCGCTCTTCGCGCGCCGCGGTGAAGGAGTTCCGGCCCGGTGCCGCAGTGCAGGCGCGTCAGGCAGCCGAGGCATTGAGCGCACTGATTGGGTCCACTCGCAGCGGACGCGAACCGAGCACCGCAGTCTCCATTGAAACCGGACCGACCGATGAATCGATGGACCTATACGACGACGTCACCGGATCCTGGCTGCGTCACGCCCTGACCCGCCCGGGGGTTCTGCTCACCTTCGGCCTGCTCATCATTGCCGTCATCGCGACCCGCACCCTGTGGTTTGGTGATGGAGTCCTATTCGGGGGAGCCCTGCTGCCGGCGCCATCCGGGGCAGGCGATCTATGGTCGGGATACGCCCAGGCCTGGCACGACGTCGGTCCTGGCTCCACCGTGCCCGCGCCGCCGTGGCTCGCGGTGCTGGCCGCTTTCTCCGGGCTCCTGCTCGGCAAGGTGCCCTGGGCCATCGGGGCGCTGCTCCTGCTCGCGGTGCCCCTCGCCGGTCTCTCAGCGTGGTGGTCGCTGCGTGGAGTCATCAGCTCGGTGAGCGTGCGCATGTGGGCGTCGATCGCTTACGCCGTGCTCCCGGGGATGACCGCCGCCATCGCCACCGGTCGCATCGGCACGACCGCGGCGGTGATCCTGGCACCACCGACCGCACGGGCGCTCATCCGTACCCTCGCCGGCCCGGATCAATCGATCCCGGGTCTCGCACCCTGTCGAACACGCACCCCATGGTGGACCGCACTCCTGCTCGCGGCGCTCACCTCCGTCATGCCCGTGTTGTGGCCGGTCGTCTTCGTGGTGTCGATGCTCGCCGTCCTCGTCCTCGCCATTCGCAGGTCACGTCGCGGACGTGCCCTGCTCACCACGCTTGTGCGTCTCGCTATCGCGACCCTCGTCCCGCTCGTCCTGCTCGCTCCCTGGTCACTCCTACTCATCCTCGAGCCACACCGGCTGCTGCTCGAGCCGGGCCTTCCGGTGACCGGCATCGGCGACCCCGGACCGGTGGCACTGCTGCTGCTCAACCCCGGTGGTCCCGGCTCCCCGCCCGTGTGGGTCGGTGCGGGTGTCCTCGCCGGAGGGCTCGTCGCGCTGCTGCGTCGCGAGCGCCGGACCGCCATCGTCTCCGGTGTCTGCGTCGCCGGCGCGGGCTTACTCGCGGCCATCGTGGTCACCCATCTGCGGGTTCCCGATCCGTCGACAGCCCTGTCAATCGTGCCGTGGGCCGGGGCCCTCAGTGTTCTCACCGCCGGTGGACTGATCACCTCCGCCGCGCTCGCCGCGGATGGACTGCGCCAGCGGATGAGCGGTCAGGCCTTCGGCTGGCGTCAGCCGGTGTCGGGTATCGCCGCAGTTGTCGCGATCGCAGCGGTAGCAGCAACCGCCGTGTTGTGGCTTCCCGGAGCCGGGGACCCACTGCGGCGGGGGAATCCCGATGTGCTGCCTCCCTTTGTCGCCGCGGAAGCGCTCGGACCGCAGGCGCCACGGACGCTCGTGGTGCGACCGAATGATGCCGGCGGGATCTCCTACGCGCTGGTCAACGGCGGCGGCCCCGAACTCGGTGATCCCGATGTCGGGCCGGCGGCCGAGGCATGGCAGCCCTTCGACCAACTCGTCTCCGCCCTGGTCTCTGGACGCGGCGGGGCCGAGGTCGAGGGACTGGCTGACTACGCCGTGCGCTACATCGTCGCTGAGGTCGCCACGAATGATCCGCTCGTGCGCAACCTCGACTCCGTCCCCGGGCTACGCCGTGTCGCGGGTGAAGACGGAGAGGTGCTCTGGCGGGTCGGCGGGGTGACAGCGCGGGTGCGCGCGCTCCCCACGGAAACAACCGCGGCAGGGTCGGCGGTCGTGCCCCTCCCGGTGCGCGATGTGGTGAGCGCCCAACCCTTCGTCGATTCCCCGGTTCCCGGTCCCGGTGAGATTCGCCTCGCCCAAGATGCGGATGCGCCGTGGCGGGCCGTGCTCGCCGATGGCCGAGAACTCGCCCGCTCGCCGGTCCCCACCGGCGTGGAGGGAGTGGGGCTGGCTCGCTTCGTCCTTCCGGTGTCGGCGACCGCGGGTGATCGCGTACTTATCGACATCGATTCCGGCGGCCGCACCACGTGGTTGTGGATCCAGGGCATCGCCGTGTTGCTCGTCATCATCCTGGCCCTTCCCGCGAGTCGGCGATCCGGTCGTCCGGACACCGCCGATGACGCGATCGATCCGGATGTACCGGTCGAGGACGCCGATGCGCTCGATCCCGATGCCATGGTCGACCCGATGCCGGCGTTCGAACAGCCTGATTTCGAGCAGGTCGACATGACCGCATCGTCGGGAGGTGACGATGAGCGAGCATGACGACGTCGATCGCCCAGATGAGGTGGACCGATCGAATGACGTGGATCGTCCTGATGAGATCGTCTCCGAGGAGCCCTCACTCTCTGCGCGCGACGCGCGCCGTGCGCGCAGGCGCCGCGTGCGGAGAGCTGAGCCGGTCGCTCCTGACCCCCGCGCCCCGATTCTGTTCGCAGGCGGTGTGATCGGGGCTGCGGTGTTGGTCGGGATCGGACTGCTCGTGCCGCCTGCTCCAGCCACTGTGATTCCTCCGCCGGTGATCGAACCGGTGGACGCGACCGTGCTGATCTGTCCTGAACCGGGAGGTGCCAATGACGCCGAGGTGACCTCCGCGGTCGCCATCGTGCCCGACCTCGCCGGTCAGGATCGTCCGGGGGCGGCGACGTTGACCTATCTGGGCAAACCGGAGGAACCGGTCGACATTGTCACCGGAGATGGCATCGGCCTGGTTGAGCCGGGTGCGAGCGTCGAGGTGGTCAACGCCGACGGGCGATTGCGCCCCCTGGTCACCATCGCTGAGGGGGGACTCGCCCCGGGAGTGGTCGCGGGCCAGTATGACCTTGGCTTGAGTGGGCCCCGACGCGGACTCGCGATGCTGAACTGTCCATCGCCAGCACCGAGTTGGTGGTTCGTCGGTGGCGGTGCGACCACGGGGCGCACAACGCAGATGTATCTGGTGAACCCCGAATCCTCCGATGCCGAGGTCGACATCAGCCTGGCCGGCCCCGATGGGCCGATCTCGACGCCCTCGCTGCGCGGGTTGATCGTGCCGGCGGAGAGTCGGGCGACGATTCGGTTGTCCCGCGTCGCCCCTCGGGTGCCGTCGGTGGCCTGGCGGGTTCAGGTCCGCAGCGGGCGCATCACGGCTTCGGTGCTCGACATCGACGCTGAAGGATTCGTGCCGCGAGGATTGGACTGGATCCCGCCGTCGGCGGAGCCGACGACCCGGGTGTACATCCCCGGCATCTTGCCCGGCGACGGGCGACGGCGTCTCATCGTGCACGCACCGGGGGATCTCGACGCACTCGTGCAACTGCGGGTGATCTCCCCGAACGGTGCATACACCCCGATCGATCTGCCCGAGGTGGAGGTGCTCGCCGGTTCAGTCAGCGTGCTCGATCTCACCCCTGCGCTACAAGGGTCAGGGGGAACACTGGAACTGACCTCCGATCAACCGATCGTGGCCTCAGTGCGTAGTCGCCACGAAGGCGTGGATGCCTCGTCGAATCAGATCCGCGAGGACCTCTCCTTCGCCACCGGAGCCTCACCCATCTCCATACTGGGCGCGGCGACCGGCCTGCCCGCAGTCCGTGGGACCGCGGTGACCCTGTGGCTCACCGCGCCGGCACCACAAACCACTCCCGGAGGGGAGGGTGCCAGCGTCGGCGGGGACGACTCGGGAATCACCGCCACCATTCGAGTGCTGCCCTTCGGTGATGGATCGGTCGAGGCTGCCCCGATCGTGGTGGACGTTCCGTATGACCGAGCCGTCCCGGTGACGATCGACCGGCCCGAGAATGCGGTGTGGTTCACGGCCACCGTGAGCCCGTCGGCCGGGCGCATCTATGTCGCCCAGTCCTCTCTGCGCCGCGGATCGCGGGGCAGCCTCATCAGCACCTACCCCTTGAGTGAACTGCGGACCACCGTGTCGATCCCAAGTGCCGGCCGAGATCAGGGGCTGTCGGTGGGCGCCGAGCCGATCGGTGAGTGAGCCTGACGCCGAGGTCCCGGCGTGGCACCCTGATCCCTGTCCCGGCTCGGTCTAGCCTGCCATCCGTGGGTTATCGACGTCGCTGCTCCCGACCTTCGTGCACCCGGCATGCGCACTCCACGCTGACCTACGTCTACGCCGATTCCACGGCTGTGCTCGGACCGCTCGCCCCCCACGTCGAACCTCATAGTTATGACCTCTGCGAATCCCACGCGGGCCGACTCACCGCACCGCGTGGCTGGGAACTGATCCGGATCGAGCCCGAGGTCGATCCAGTGCGCGTCACCGAGGATCTCGAGGCGCTCGCCAACGCGGTGCGTGAGGAGCAGGTGACCCGTCAGCCGACCCCGCAGGAGGAGCGCCGCGCCGAGCGTCACCAGCTTGACCCTGACCACGGCCGCGAACTCGCCGACGCCATCGGCGATGGTGTTCAGCGCGGTCACCTTCGGTCAGTGCCCGGTGTGTTGCCGGGCATGGACTACTGAGACCTCTCCACCCCCTGTCCTACGCTGTCACCTCGTGACTACCTCTGCCCCCGGGCCGCTCGCTGTCGAGCGCCTCGATCGAGTGGTGAAGGCCTACGACATCCGGGGCCGTGTGCCCGACGACCTCGATCGCGATCTCGCCCGATTGGTCGGCGCTGCGCTGGTCGAGGTGCTCGCGGTGCGAGGAGACACCGGTGGGCCCGGTGCGGTGGTGATCGGTCACGACATGCGCGAATCGAGCCCTGATCTCGTCTCCGCTCTCGCCGAGGGCATCACTGCCCAGGGTGCGGATGCCCTCCTCATCGGACTGGCAAGCACCGACGGCCTATATTTCGCCTGCGGCCATCTCGAGCTTCCCGGGGTCATGGTCACCGCCTCCCACAATCCCGCCGGGGATAACGGCATGAAGCTATGCCGGGCGGGCGCGGCCCCCGTTGGTCAGGACTCCGGCTTGGCCGAGATCCGCTCGATGCTGGCCTTCGGTGTGCCCGCCTATGACGGTCCTCGCGGGCAAGTCCTCGACCGCGACCTGCTACCCGACTACGCGTCCTTCCTGCG
>JBDQGZ010000069.1:0-9832 GCA_040265115.1 Candidatus Nanopelagicales bacterium | reverse complement strand
TTGTGCACCCGGGTTCCCCCATCCACTCACCGGTCGCGGATGCGCACCCGGCCAATTCCGGTCAGACTCGAGGGCATGACTGCTGCGCTGCGACGAGTTGCCGCCATCGTGCTCGGCCTGTTCCTCGCCGGGAGCCTGCTCCCGGCGACAGCCTCCGCCCACCAGCCAGTCAACCTCGATTCCTCCGACCGATCCCCGGCCAGAGGACCACTCCTTCTCGACGGCACCGTCTCCTTCGCGGTCTACGCCCCCATGGCCGTGCAGAAGGCCAAGCGAGGCTTCCGCTTCCGAATGTCCGCGGGCCAACCACTGCGCATGCAGGTGCTCATCACCGACACCGCCCCCGCGAACCGCCTGAAGGGTCGGGAGTTGCCGGTCGTCACGCTGATCAGTCCTTCCGGCAAGAAGACCAAACTGAAGCCGCGGGAACGCACGCCGTTCTATGAGCCGTATTCAGGTACGAGCTACCTCTACTTGAGCCGCTACTCAGCCACAGCTGAGTCAGGTACGTACCGCGTGTGGGTGAAATCGCGCACGAACTCCGCCGTGCGCGCTGTCGTCGCCGTGGGCTACCGCGAGGTTCCCGGGCAGGTGCGCGACTAACGCCGGATCGACGTCCCTGCGGGAATCGATGCGGTGAGTTCCGCCAAATCCGCGCGATCACACTCGATCGACCATCGCTCGGCATACCAACCACCGCGGGCGAGCAGTTCCTCATGTGTTCCCGCGGCCGCCACCTCGCCGGAGATGAGCACCACGATCCGATCCACCTGATCGAGATCGATGAGTCGATGGGTGATGAGCAGGGTGGTCGATTCCCGCGTCACCTCCACCATCACCTCGGTCAACGCATCCGCGGTTGCCGGGTCGAGATGCTCGGTCGGTTCATCGAGAACCATCACCGGTCGTCGGGCGAGGAGAAGTCGAGCGAGGGCGAGCCGCTGACGTTCACCACCGGACATGGTGACACCGCCCGCCCCCAACTCCTCGGCCAGGCCGTGCGGCTGAGCCTCCAACCAGCCGAGCAATCCCACCCGCGCGAGCACGTCTCGAAGTTGGTCATCATCGGCGTCGGCGTCACCGAGGCGTAGGTTCGCTGCAATGGTCGTGTCAAAGATGTGCGCCTCCTGGGTCAGCATCGTGACCTGGGCCCGAAGGTCATCTCCGGTGACCTCACTGATCTCGCGACCACCGATGGTCGCGTGACCCTCATAGGCGAGGAAGCCGAGGAGGACAGCGGCCAGGGTCGACTTTCCTGCGCCGCTCGGTCCGACGATCGCCACAGTCTCGCCCGGCTCAACCCTCAGGTCGATCCCATGCAGGGTGTCCGGGGTGTCCGGCGCCCAGCGCGCGACGAGATCACGCACATGGATCCCGAAGGGCGCCACTAGCGGGCCCATTGGATGCTCTGGATCGGTGACGGGAAGCGGAGCCTCGACGACATCGGCAACCCGGGCAGCGGATGCACGGACGCGCTGCCAGGCCAACGCCGATGAAGGAAGAGTGGACAGCAGGTCGTAAGCAGCGAGCGGGACAAGGGCAACCACTGCCAACCACACGGGAGCCAACCTGCCCTCTGTCACCGCGGGCATCGCCAGCGCCAGGGACCCCACCACCGCAGCTCCCTGGACCAGGATGCCCACGCCCGCCGCGAGACCCAGCCCGGCAGACTCCCGTCGCGCGACAGCCGTCAATTCGTCGTCGTGTTCACGGATTCGCCGTAGCGCCGCCCCCGTGGCACCGAACGCGAGCAGGTCCCCACTACCGGTCAGGCTCGACACGACACTGCTGGACAATTCCCCTCGCACCGGTGCCAATCGTGCCTCTGCTCGCGCTGCGATACGAGCCACGATCCACGGAATAACAGTGAGACCCAGCATCAGCGCGATCGCTGTCGCGACCCCCGCGCCGGGGTTCAGCCAAAGCAGGAACGCCACCGTGCCAAGGGACACCAGGATCGCCTGCACCCACGGCAGGACCACGCGTAATGGAAGATCCATCGCGGTGTCCACATCCGCTACCAGGCGCGACAGCAGATCGCCGCGCGTGAACCGAGCCAGTCCCACCGGAGCCAGCCGCTCGAGACGCGCATACACACTCACCCTCAGTCGAGTGAGACCTCGGAATGCCGCATCATGACCGACCAGCCGCTCGGCATATCGAAACACCGATCGGGACAGTGCGAAGGTGCGAACGAGTACGGCTGCGACACCGAGGGACAGCACGGGCGGCATCTCGGCGGCATAGGAGATCAACCAGCCAGAGGTACCCAGCAGCGCGACCGCGCTCGCCGAAGCGATGAAACCGAAGAATGCCGCGAGAGCGAGCCGGCCTCGCTCGGCGCGCATCGCTGACCACATCTGACGCGTCGGGGAACTCACCAGCCGCTCCCCGTGAGAGTGTCACGTGTGCCTCGAGACGCCGCCTGTTCAGCATCGATCAGTTCGCGCTCGATCGGAGTCGGCGTTGCTGCGCCGCCCTGCGAGTCCACATGCACGATCACATCGGCAATCTCGATCAGGGCAGGTCGGTGCGCGACGACGACGACTGCGACTCCGCGATCCGCCGCGGCTCGAAGGGCGGCCACCACCGCGCTCTCGCTCACTCCGTCGAGGGCCGCCGTCGGCTCATCGAGTAGTAGTAGATCGACATCGCGGATGAGCGCACGAGCCAGCGCCACACGGCGCACCTGGCCCGAGGAAAGGCCGGCTCCCGACTCCCCGACCACCGTGCGAATGCCCTGCGGGAGCGCTTCGATCTCAGCGAGCACCCCGGCTGAAGCGAGAGCGTCGCGCACCTGATCGATGGCGGCATCAGGCCGGCCTAGCCGGACCGCATCGAGCACCGTCACAGCCGCTGCGGCTTCAGGGGCGATCAGATGAGGCTCCTGAGGAACCCATCCCACGCGGGTGCGCCAATGTGCGGGATCGAGATCCTCTAGTTCGACCTCACGCCCGGCGCCGATGATCCGGACATGACCAGCGTTCGGCGCAATGAAGCCGAGGAGTAGTCGCAGCAGAGTGGACTTACCACCCCCGCTGGCGCCCACGATCGCGGTGACCTCCCCCGGCTCGATCACCAGGCTCGTGGTCTGCAGGGCCGGCCTGTCTCGCCCCGGATAGGTCACTGAGACGGCCTCGCAGTGCACCGCGGGACGCGGTGGGATCTGGGTTCCGTCACCTTTCGATGGCAAAGGCTGCTCGAGCAGGGTGAAGACCTCATCGGCGGCACCGAGTCCCTCAGCCGCATCATGGAAATGCTGCCCCACCATCCGGAGTGGGAGATAAGCCTCGGGGGCGAGGATCAAGATGAACAGCGCGGTCGAGAACGCGATCCCACCTTCGACCAGCCGGACACCGATGGTCACGGCCACCAGGGCGACCGAGAGACTCGCGAGGAGTTCGAGAGCGAACGAGGAGAGGAAAGAGATCCGCAAGACTCCCATCGTCGTGCTGCGGTATCGATCACCTATGTCATTGATGGCCTGAGCCTGGCGCTTCGCTCGGCCGAGGACCTTCAACGTGGGAAGCCCAGCGATGAGATCGAGGAAGTGTCCACTCAATCTCGACAGTGTTCGCCACTGCCGATCCACCCGGGCACGGGTGTACATCCCGATCAGGACCATGAAGACCACGATGAGGGGGAGGGTGATGGCGATGATCAACGCGCTGATCAGATCGAATCCGATGACCGTGGCAATGATCGCGATCGGGACGATCACCGCAAGGAACACCTGCGGGAGATATCGGGCGTAGTAGGAATCGAGTGCGTCTATTCCGCGGGTCACGAGTGTCGACACCCGCCCGGGATCCGAGCCAGCGGGTCCGGTCGGCCCCAACTCGAGGATGTGCTGCAGAGCCGCCGTGCGCAGTTCCGACTTCGCCCGGGCAGCCGTACGATAGGCCGCTGCTTCGCCCACCCAGGCCACCACCGATCGGAGCGCGATCACACCCGCGAGCCCGAGCAGAACGGGAAGTGTCGTCGCGAGATCTGCCCGACCCTCGGCGACATCGACGATCGCGGTGGACAACAGGCGAGCCGAGATGATCACCAATCCGGCCATGACCGCGCCGAGAACCACGGAGAGGATCACGAACCCCCGGGTGCTGCGGGCATAGCGCAACAGGCGTGGATCCAACGGCTTCACAGCGTCATCCTGTCAGGCAACCAGTCCAAGATTTCACAAGTGCCGAACGGGAGGCGGGAGTTAGAGGAAGTGATACACGGTCGTGATTGCGAACTGCCAACACTCGCTTCATCTCCTTCGCTCGAGCACACCCCGCCATCCCTCGACCACGTTGGGGGGTCCCACCCAGAAAGTGTCCCTCCGTCAGGCCTAGAGTTCGCTCGCCATGGTCGCCGCCCCCACTGCCCCCACCTCGAGTCGCACCACGACTCGGATCTGGCTCGCCCTCCTCATCGTCTACATCGTCTGGGGGTCGACCTACATCGCCATCGGTCTCATGATCGAGTCGCTGCCGGGGTTGACCGGGGGCGGGATCAGATTCATCCTCGCCGCGATCGCGATGGCCGGCATCATCTCGGTCACCCGCGGCCCACGGACCCTCCGGGTCAATCGACGGGAGTTTGGGGCATCAGCTCTCATCGGCGTGATGCTCCTTGCCGTCGGGATCGGGACAGTGTCCGTTGCCGCTGAGCACATCCCGACCAGCATCGCCGCCCTCATCGTCGCCACCATCCCGCTGTGGGTGGTTGTGTATCGCCTCGCTTCTGGCGACCGCCCCCGACCACTGACGATCGTGGGGGTCATTGTCGGCCTGGGCGGGCTCGGCGTGATCCTGCTTCCCGGCGGTTCGGTGGAACCTGAGAGCGGACCCGCCGTGGGTGGCACCGCCATCGTGGCCGCATCGATCGCCATCATGATCTCCAGTGCACTGTGGGCACTGGGCTCCTGGCTGTCGCCACGCCTGCCCATCCCCCGCAACACCCTGGTCCACACGACCTACCAGATGCTCGTTGCCGGCATTGTGCTGCTCATCGCCGGACGAGTGCGTGGGGAAGTGATCGACGTCAGCGCCATCACCCTGCCCTCCTGGCTGGGTCTGGCCTATCTGGTTGTTTTCGGGTCGCTCATCGCCTACACCGCCTTCACCTGGTTAGTCGGCCACGCTCCTCTATCCCTCGTCGCGACCTATGCCTATGTCAACCCCGCCATCGCGGTCATGCTCGGCGTCCTCATTTTCGGCGAAGCGATCTCCAGTGACGTCATCACCGGGGTCCTGTTCGTTCTCGGCGGAGTCGTCTTGGTCGTGAGTGGTGAGCGGGTCAGGCGTCAACCGATCACGGGCGCGAGCACCGGAGGGACATAGGTCGATCGTGCGTCCGAGCCGTCGGTCGGCGGCAGAATCGACGGTGGTGTCCCACCCGGTGTGGGGTAATACATGCGGAGCATCACCCGAATATCCGTGGACAACTGCTGCCCCGGGTACCACTGCTCATAGAGCGCAGTCGACGGCGTAGGAATCCAGTTCGAGGTGGGGGCATCGGCCGGCAATTCCGGCCCAATCCACAGCGTCAGGGATCCGTCGTCGTTAAATGCAAGATCGCCTGAGGCAATCTGTTGCGACCCCAACTGGGAGACCGGCTGGACCATGCCCCACTGCGGGAGGGAAGCGGAGCCGGGGTCAGCGATATCGGCGACCGGGCCGGCAGAGCCACTGTTCTGGATCGGCGCTCCACCGTCAGAGATCTCCTGCGACCACGATTCCGACACGCTGATGACCTGGCTTCCGTCCGAAAGAGTCACGGGCGCATCGGTGAGGTAGTAGACCGTGCCGAATTGGAGACCGATGGCATCGGCTCCCGTGCCGAAGACCACGGGTGTGCTCGCAGCGAGTAGGCCCCAGTCAGCCGGTTCCACGGTGATCGTGTTCGCTTCTGCGTCAACAGAGACGATGTTCGTGTCGATACGGGTGTAGTGGTCGTTGAGCACCGCAGCCTGCGGGAGGAACGGGGCCGAGGACTGCGTCGTGTCCGGTTGATAGACCGAGATGGCCCAGAACCCTGCTGTGCTCCCGTCAGCATCGGTCACCATCGGCGGGATAGTGCCGATCGCCGGAAGTCCAGAGGTTGACTCCTGCGCGGTGAAGGTGACCGAGTAGGTGGTGTCGCCATCCAGTTGGCTCGTGCCATCGGCGGTATTCAGAACCGGATAAACGGCATCGGCGGGGACATTCGCTGATCCACCGAGAACGACGACGGACGCACGCACGAGATAACCCACAGAATTATTGGCGTAGGTCCCGATCATCGTGTTGTCATACGTCCAGTAGTTGTCCTCCGCGGATGGCGTTCCCCCCGCAGCGGCTTTCGCGACCCGCTGCATTCCGCGCTGAAAGCCCTTCTGAAAGGCCGCGAGCTGCTTCGGCCCCCACTCCTCGGGGAGAGTGAAACCCTGCTCAGTCAACCCGATCTTGGCGAATCGCTTGAGCTCGCCGCTCTGATCGAAGGAGGGAACGATGTATCTCTTCTTGGCTCCATACTGCGGCACGATCCACTCGGGGATGTTGTCCAGTCGCTTTCCCGATAGGCCGATCTTGCCCCTCGGTGGGGGACTCATCTGCAAGGAGGTGCCGGCCTGATCGAAAAACTCCGTTGCTTTGGTGGGGGCATTCCGATAGGCCTCTGCCTCGTCGATCTGCTCCTGTGTGGGTGTGTAGACATAACTGGCCGGAGGGACCGGAGCGTTGCCATTCGCCTGGAAATCCCCCAGAGAGTTCAAGAAGAACTGCTTGACGACGTTCTCATACACACTGGCGGTCGAGGCTGCAGAGCTCGCGTCAGCGAGCGCATCAGCTCGCACACGGACGACCAGCCAGTTCAGCATCGTGTCGCTGGCGATGACGGCGTAGCGGTATCCGTCGATCGTGACGTAGTTGCGTCCGGCGTACTCGGACTCCGGGCTGACGAGTAGATAGGAGGTTGCCGTTGTTGAGGGAGTCGTGCGATTTCCCATCGAGGCAATCGTGTTGATGAATGAGTCGAGGTAATTGACGACGTAGTAATTCCCATTCGACGGTGGGATCGTGAGGACGAACTCATCGGCGCTGTTGAAGTCGATGAAACCGTTGACATACATCACCGACGAGTCACCGGCATTGCTGCCCGAGTTGTTCCACGCGGCCGCGTTCTGACCGTACTTGAGTTCATTCACCGGCGCGTTGATGTATTCGTTGTACTTTGCGAACCGGTAGACGAATTCCGGCGCGAGAGCCCACACAGTCGCCTGGGTCGTCAGGGTTCGGATTTGCTTCGTGGACATGGTGATGGCATCCGCGGCCACCACACTTGCAGCTCCCGCGCGATCGACCGGGTCCTGCGCTGTCGCTGGGGATGTCATGCCGAGGAGCGCGAGACCGGCAGCCGCTCCGGTCATGACGAGAGCACGCGTGATCATCGGGAATCCCGCCAGGCTCCCGCGACCTGCATAAAGCGTGCATTGGCCTCACCCTCGGCGACGGTCACCCGGACCCCCTCGTCGGCGAAGGGGCGGACGGTCAATCCCTCGGCTTCACAGGCCTGCGCAAAGGGAACGGCATCGGCTCCTAGCCGCAGCCAGACGAAGTTCGCCTGCTGCTCATCGACCTTCCATCCCTGCGCACGCAGCGCTTCGACCATCGACATCCGCTCATCGATAATCCTGCCGACCCGTTCAAGGAGTTCCGCCTCGAGTGACAGAGACACAAGAGCGGCTTCCTCCGCAATGGTTGAGATACCGAAGGGCAGCGCCAACTTGCGGAGCGCTTCCGCCACGGGTTCATGGGCGATCGCGAATCCCACACGAAGCGCAGCCAGCCCATATGCCTTGGAGAAGGTTCGCAGGACCACGATGTTGGGTCGATCCCGATAGATCGTCAGTCCGTCCGGCACCTCAGGGTCATTGACGAACTCCGCATACGCCTCGTCGAGGACCACGAGCACGTCTTGCGGGATGCGGTCCAAGAATCGCTCGAGTTCCTCTCGCCGAACCACCTGCCCGGTTGGGTTATTCGGATTGCAGACGAAGATTAACCGGGTCCGCTCGGTCACTGCCGCAGCCATGGCGTCCAGATCATGGCTCTCATCCGGCAGCAGGGGCACCTGAACACTCGTGGCTCCGGCGATCTGCGTCCAGATCGGGTAGGCCTCGAAAGACCGCCAGGCGTAGATGACCTCATCGCCTGGGTCCGCGACTGCATCAACGAGCTGTCCGCACAACGCCACGCTTCCCGTGCCCAAGGCGATGTGCTCGGCGGGAATATCGAAGCGTTCGGAAAGGGCCTCGACAAGTCTTCGGGAGAACGGATCGGGATAACGGTTCATCTCGCCAGCCGCGCGCACCACCGCCTCGATCACCCCCGGAAGCGGCGGATAGGGATTTTCGTTCGAGGAGATCTTGTACGACTTGAGGTCATGCCGCGGGACAGGGCGCTGACCAGCCTTATAGGCGGGCAGTCCGTTCAGCGCGGGACGCAGTCTGGGTGACGTCATGATGGGAGAAGCCTAGGGCGTGATGCGGCTCACGGCCTCCTCGAACAAGGTGGTGTGCAGGTCGACATCGGCAGCGGTGGTGTCAGGGCACATCAGGGCCATGTTGTGAAACGGCGTCATGAGGACTCCTCGATTCGCCATGAACAGGTGGAGGTACTCCTCGATATCGTCATCATGAGCCGCCGCGGACTGCGATCCGGTGCGCGGGGCGGGCTGCGCAAATCGGTATTCCGCTCGAGCGCCCAACTGGCTGACCGACCACGGGACGTCATGCCTGTCGAGGACAGACTGGACACCCTTCGCGAACCGGGTGCCCAGCGCGATCATGTGCTCGAAGGCCGCATCGGTGAGAACCTCACCGAGAGTCGCGCGCATCGCTGCCACCGAGAGCGCGTTGCCGGCCAGTGTTCCTCCTACGCCACCGACGTCGATCAGGTCAGCATCGGGATGGTCTTCGACAGCATTGGCGAGCTCCTGACTGATGCCGTAGGCACCTGAAGGCACGCCCCCACCGATGCTCTTGCCGATCACCACGATGTCAGGTCGCAGATCCCACGCGCGGGTGCAACCGCCAGGACCAGCCGAGATCGTGTGGGTCTCGTCGATGAGCAGCAGCGTCCCGTGGCGATCGCATGCCTCTCGCAGCTGCTCGAGGAAGCCGGGCTCGGGAAGCACGATGCCGATGTTCGTCAGCGCAGGCTCGGCGATCACCACCGCGACATCTCCATGAGCCAGTGCGTGCTCCACCGAATCGATGTCGTTGAATTCGGCGACGCGGGTCGTCAACTCGATGGGAACGGGAGCTCCAACGTTCCCTTCACGCAACCGAGCCTGACCCTCATCACCGGTGATGACGAAGGTCTCGTCCACCGAGCCGTGGTAGCAGTAGGAGAAGGCCAGGACCTTGTCTCGCCCGGTCAGCATGCGCGCGAGCCGCAGCGCCCAGCGATTCGCATCCGTTGCGGTGAGCGCGAAAGACCACAGCGGCAGCCCGAATCGTCGGGCGAGGTCAGCGGCAACCCACTCGGCCTCGGCGGTCGGCATCATGGCGGTGATTCCACCCTCGACCTGGATGCGCTGTCGAACCGCCTCCACTGTGGGCACGGGCGAGTGCCCCGCCATGGCACCGGTGTCGCCGAGGGCGAAGTCGACATACTCGTGACCGTCGACATCAGTGATGCGATTGCCGCGCGCTGTCGCCAGATAGAGCGGGGAGCCGCCCGACCATTTGTTCATCCAGGTCATGGGCACGCGTCCGAAGAGGTGATCGGCAGCGTCGAACAATTCCCGTGACCGGGGCGTGCGCTCCGCATAGGTGGCCCGCTCAGCGGCCAATTGCAAC
>JBDQGZ010000068.1:0-9916 GCA_040265115.1 Candidatus Nanopelagicales bacterium | reverse complement strand
GGTGAGCGCTGTGGTCCTGAATGTCGCACGGTCACCTGCAAACCTGTCCACGCATGTGGGTACTGAACGATTCCCGACGAAACAGGCTGCTGCACGGATCTCCCCGGGCAGGGCAATCTCCACCCGAGCGTCCTCGATCACAGTTCCCTCGGCCGGACCGATGACCCGAGCGTAGAGCTCGACATCACCTTGCTGGAAGTTCAATGGATTGTTCTGCTCGAGGTCGTCGGTGCTGAAAGCGCGTATGGGTCCATTGAAGACGGTGAACGAGCGCGTGACTCCCTCTGTGTCCGCCACCGTGATGCCCTCGATCGAGACCTCCTCATCTCCATCCGGGTTGGCCCACGATGGAGGGGAGCCCAAGATCACATCGACCGCGTTGGTATCGAAGGCAGTGAATGTCTCGGTTACCTCGATAGTCCCATCGGTAGCGACGCGGGCTTGCACTGAATACGTCTCCACTATTCGCTCGTCGAGAGCATGGGCTGACGTGGCGGCAAAAAGCTGGAGCGCGGGCACCAATGTGCAAGCTGTCAGCAACACTCCGGCTCGCGTCGATCGCACGCGCTCAGTCTGCAGGTGCCCGAACCGAGTCGTCCAGCGAGGTGCGCTGATCTGGGGCTGAGGTGGTTGCCCAGTGTTTCCAGATGTGGGAGGTTGGAGCGCATGTCCGCGGCAACGATCTCTGCCGCAGAGAAGCGGCGCAGTCGCAATTCCGTCATCTACGGTTCGGCCGGAACGGTCGTCGAGTGGTTCGATTACGGCCTCTACCTATACCTGGTTCCCGTGGTGGCCCCGCTCATCTTCCCCACGGGTAATCAACTGACGGCAATCATCGCCAGCCTTGGGGTTTTCGCTGCGGGGTCTCTCCTTCGGATCGCCGGTGGGGCCTTCTTCGGCAGCATTGGGGATCGGCTGGGGCGAAAGAAAGCGCTCGTTCTCAGCATCCTCATGATGACGGTTCCGATGGGCCTGACCGCATTCCTTCCCACCTATGCCCAGATCGGCATAGCGGCGACGATCCTGTTCACCGTGATGCGCATGCTGCAGGGGTTCTCCGCCGGCGGAGAATATTCCGGCACGGTGGTGCAGCTCGTGGAGCAGGCTCCTGCGTCACGGCGCGGATTCATCGCATCGACGGCGGTGCTCACCTCCGGTATCGGGGTCCTGCTGGCCTCAGGCCTAGTCGCCCTGCTCACCACGGTTCTGAGCGAGCAGGACATGTCGAGCTGGGGCTGGCGTATCTGCTACCTCGTGGGTGGAGCCCTGGGATTGTTCGCGCTGGTCATGCGCCGTCGAATGAGTGAGACGCAGGCATACGAGGCTGAGAAGGATGCGGGAGATGTTCCGAAGCAGCCGTTGCGGTACGCCCTGCGTTATCTTCCGGGACCAGTGCTCATGGCCGCATTCCTTGCGGGGTTCGGTGGCATCCTCTACTACGTCGTCCTCGGTTTCGTGCCCACCATTCTCGACACCTATTCGGAGATTCAAAGCGACACGGCCCTATGGGTCACCACCGGCATGACGATCGTCTATGCCTTTGCGACCCCGTTCTTCGGCCTGCTCTCCGATCGGGTGGGTAGAAAGCCGACGCTCATCGGTGCCACGGTCGGTTTCATCGTCCTTAGCTTCCCGATGTTGTGGCTGATGACCCATGAGCCGGTGTGGATCGTCGTCCTCGCTGGCCTAGCTCTCCTCACCCTGCTCATGCTCTATGGCGGGCCGGTGGTCGCGGCGATCGGTGAGCAATTCCCTTCCCGTGCTCGGTATTCAGCCCTCGCCACCGGCTACAACCTGGGGACGGCTGTCCTCGGCGGTTTCGCCCCGATGGTCGCGGCATGGTTGATCAGTGTGTTCGATACTCCGGTCGCTCCGGCGGGGTTGTTGGTGGTCGCTTCGATCATCGCGCTCCCCCTGCTCTGGCGGCTTCGGGAAACACGGGGGATCACCCTGGAGGAGATGGACTCCATCGCTGCGGATGAAGGGCGGGTACGGTAAGTCCCGCGTGGATCTGGCGCGAACAGCCAGATTCGCGTCATTCGACGGCAGGAGTGAGGGCATGTCAGTGCAGTTGCGGGGTCGGGATTTCCTCAAGGAGATCGATTTCTCTCGGGAGGAACTCTCCGGGCTGCTCGACCTTGCCGCCGAGTTGAAGCGAGAGCGGGCAGAGGGGCGCGAGCGGCAACGCATGGCCGGCAAGGTCATCGCGCTTATCTTCGAGAAGTCCTCGACCCGCACACGCTGTGCTTTTGAAGTAGCCGCCTTCCAGCAGGGGGCGCACACCACTTATCTCGATCCCTCGGGTTCGCACATCGGAGCGAAGGAGTCCGCGGCTGACACCGCGTCAGTGTTGAGCAGAATGTATGACGCGATCGAATACCGCGGCCATGCCCAGAGCATGGTGGAGGAACTAGCAGCACACAGTGATGTTCCGGTGTACAACGGCTTGACCGATGAGTGGCATCCCACGCAGATGCTCGCGGACTACCTCACCATGCTCGAGCATTCACAGAAGCCGACAGAGGAGATCTCCTTCACCTACCTGGGGGATGCGCGCAGCAACATGGGCAACTCCCTGCTGGTCATGGGCGCCATCATGGGGTCCGACGTGCGCATCTGTGCGCCGAAGAGCCTGTGGCCCAGCGAGGAGGTTCAGGTGATCGCGCGGGACCGGGCGGCGGAGTCTGGTGCGCGCATCATGGTGACCGACGATGTCGACGAGGCACTGCCCGGAGTGGATTTCGTCATCACGGATGTCTGGGTGTCGATGGGCGAGCCAGCAGAAGTGTGGGCGGAGCGCATCGAACTACTGCGGCCCTATCGAGTTGATTCCGCGATGATGCTTCGGACAGGCAACCCGAATGTGAAGTTCCTGCACTGCCTTCCGGCATTCCATGACATGACCACGGACGTGGGGCGCCGGATCGCCGAGCAGACCGGACTCTCCGACGGCCTCGAGGTGACCCATCAGGTGTTCACGTCACCGGCGAGCTTGGTCATTGATGAAGCGGAGAATCGCCTTCACACCATCAAGGCCGTGATGGTGGCCACGATCGGCGATGACAGAGGCTGATCGCCGGAGGGATATCCGGGTTCGGAGCCCTCGCAGCGAGTGACCCTGGCTCTCGTAGGATCGACGACGACCCCGGACCGAGAGGACCGCCGTGCCTGAGCCACTGCCCCTAGCCCAAGGCTTCGCTCCGGCGAGCAGGGAAGACTGGCTCGCCGAAGTGCGCCGAGTGGTGCTGCGTGGCCGAACCGACGCGACGGAAGAGGAGTTCCAGCAGGCCTTCGCCCGGCGATTGGTGACCCGCACCGAGGACGGCCTGGAGATCCAGCCGCTCTACACCGCGGAGGACAGGCTCGAAGGAGTGGATGCGCCGGGGTTCGCGCCATTCGTCCGGTCGACGCACGTCGAGGCGCGCCCATGGGAGGTCCGTCAGCGGGTATGGCCCGAGGTCGAGGGAAGCAGTGCCGTCGAGGAACTCGAGTCAGGTGCAACGGGGGTGTGGATTGACGTCGCCGGTGACGTCGATCTCGGTCGAGCGCTCAGCGGGGTTCTGCTCGATCTCGCCCCGGTGTCTCTCTGGTCGGCCACGCCATCGAAGGCGGTGGAGCTGCTCCAGGCATGGGATCTCGCGGGCACCCCCGCCGATGAACGTCGTGGCTGCCTCGGTCTGGATCCGCTGGGGTCGTGGGCGAGAACGGGTGGTGCGACGGATCTTGAGGGTGATCTCACCGCAGCCGTGGACCTTGTGCGTCAAGCGGCGGATAGCGCCCCGGGCGCTCGGGTCTTCGTGGTCGACGGCACTGTCTGGCATGACGCAGGTGCCACCGAAGCGCAGGAACTCGCCTGGACTATCGCCGCCGGGATGTGGCTGGTGCGTGGCCTGGTCGACCGGGGAATCCCGATCACGACTGCCTGTCGGAGCGTGGAATTCCGGTTCGCCGCGACTGCGGAGCAGTTCCCCACGATCGCGAAATTGCGGGCTGCCCGTTGGTTGTGGGCGCGCACGTTGGAACTCGCCGGATTGGACGAGGCTGAGCGCGGCATGGCGATGCACGCGGAGTGCTCGAGGGTGATGCTGAGCCGATACGACGTGTGGGTGAACATCTTGCGTTCGACAGTGGCCACGTTCGCGGCCGCGGTCGGAGGCGCCGATGCCATCACGGTCCTGCCGCACGATCTGCTCTCCCAGCCGGGAGGATCACGACTAGGGCGGCGCATCGCCCGTAACACCCAGTCGATCCTGGCTCTGGAATCCCACCTGTCGAAGGTGATCGATCCTGCGGGCGGATCCTGGTTCGTGGAAACGCTCACCGAGGATCTCGCGCACGAAGCCTGGTCGCTGGTTCGTACCAGCGAGGAATCGGGCGGGGTCGCGGACATGCTTCGATCGGGTGCCATCGAGGAGGCCCTGACGAGCGTGCGGCACCACCGAGCGCGAGATATCGCGACCAGACGCCGGCCCATCACGGGAGTGAGCGAATTCCCCAATATCGAGGACCGTGCGGAACCGGTCAAGGGAGAGGAGGCGAGGGTTGAAGGTGTGATCTTTCCGCCGTTGACTCTCCACCGCGATTCTCAAGACTTCGAGGATCAACGATTGCGCGCGCAATCCATGGATCCATCGGCGGAGATCTACCTCGCCACCCTTGGCACCCCAGCGGACTTCACCGCTCGCGCCACCTTCGCGAAGAACTTCTTCGAAACCGCGGGTATGAGGACAACCATCGGACCGGTCGAGGGATTCGCTTCCTCGAGCTCCTCCATCGCCTGCCTGTGCTCGGACGACGCTCGCTATGCCGAGGATGCGGTCGAGGCAGCGACGGCGCTGCGCGATGCCGGCGCCTCACGCATCTATCTCGCGGGTCGCGGGCTCGACGTGCCCGGTGTCGATGAGGAGATTGGTCTGGGAGTGGATGTCCTCGGCTCCCTCACCCGCCTGCTCGATGCTCTGGAGGAGTCGCGATGACCATTCCCGATCTGTCGACCGCTGAACTCGGTCCGCGATCCTCGGGTTCGCCACGCCAGGAGTCGCCCGAGGGCGCGGAACCCTGGGTGACTCCCGAGGGCATCGCCATTTCCGATTCGTATTCCGAGTCCGATGTGGAGGGTTTGGACTTCCTCAGCACGTATCCTGGCATCGCGCCGTATCTTCGCGGGCCCTACTCGACGATGTACGTCAACCAACCGTGGACGATCCGTCAGTACGCCGGCTTCTCCACCGCAGCGGATTCCAATGCCTTCTATCGACGCAATCTTGCGGCTGGACAGAAGGGTCTATCCGTGGCGTTCGATCTGCCCACGCATCGTGGCTATGACAGTGACCATCCGAGGGTGACCGGAGATGTCGGGATGGCAGGTGTGGCCATCGACTCGATCCTCGATATGGAGCAACTATTCGAGGGCATCCCACTGGACCAGATGAGCGTGTCGATGACGATGAACGGCGCTGTCCTGCCGGTCCTCGCCCTCTATATCCTCGCAGCCGAGGAACAGGGAGTGCCGCCGGAGAAACTTGCCGGGACGATTCAGAACGACATCCTCAAGGAGTTCATGGTCCGCAACACCTACATCTATCCGCCGGAACCCTCAATGCGGATCATCTCCGACATCTTCGCCTACACCTCGCAGAGGATGCCGAAGTTCAATTCAATCTCGATCTCCGGCTATCACATGCAGGAGGCCGGAGCGACGGCCGATCTCGAACTCGCCTACACCCTGGCCGATGGCGTGGAATACATCCGCGCTGGTCAGGAGGCCGGGCTCGATGTCGATGCCTTCGCGCCCCGACTGTCGTTCTTCTGGGCTATTGGCATGAACTTCGCCATGGAGGTCGCGAAGATGCGGGCCGCCCGCCTGTTGTGGGCGAAGTTGGTGGCCGGGTTCGGCGCAAAGAATCCCAAGTCGCTCTCCTTGCGCACGCACTGCCAGACCTCGGGATGGTCGCTCACGGCGCAGGATGTCTACAACAACGTCGTCCGCACCTGCGTCGAGGCGATGGCGGCGACCCAGGGCCACACGCAGTCCCTGCATACGAATGCCCTCGACGAGGCACTTGCTCTCCCGACCGACTTCAGTGCTCGCATCGCGCGAAACACCCAGATCCTGCTGCAGTCGGAATCTGGCACCACTCGGGTCATCGACCCCTGGGGAGGGTCGTATTACATCGAGCGGCTCACGGCCGATCTCGCCGCGCGCGCGTGGGAGCACATCACCGAGATCGAGGAAGCCGGGGGAATGACCGCCGCAATCGAGGCCGGCATTCCGAAAATGCGCATCGAGGAGGCAGCCGCTCGAACCCAGGCCCACATCGACACAGGGCGTCAGCCGGTGATCGGAGTCAACCTCTTCCCGCCCACCGAACCTGAGTCGATCGATGTGCTGAAGGTCGACAACACCGCGGTGCGTACTGAGCAATTAGCGAAGTTGGAGCGGTTGCGAGCTGAGCGCGACGAGGCTGCCTGCCGGGCGGCGCTCGAGGCATTGACGACCGCGGCGGAGTTGTCTGTCGAGGGTCGTCGCGCGCCTGGCCTTGAGCAGAATTTCCTCGCGCTTGCTGTCGACGCTGCGCGTGCCCGTGCGACGGTGGGGGAGATCAGCGACGCGCTGGAGAAGGTATTCGGGCGTCACACCGCGACTATCCGTACTATCCAAGGGGTGTACCAGCGCGAGGCTGCCGGAGCCGGAAACACCGAGCGGGTGCGTGAGCGTGCGGCTCGGTTCGAGACGGAGCACGGCCGTCGCCCGCGCATCCTTGTGGCGAAGATGGGCCAGGATGGTCACGACCGGGGCCAGAAGGTCATCGCCACGGCTTTCGCCGATCTTGGCTTCGATGTCGATGTCGGTCCGCTCTTCTCCACTCCGCGCGAGGTCGCGATGCAGGCGGTCGAAGCTGATGTTCATATCGTGGGCGCGTCCTCCCTGGCCGCGGGCCACCTCACGCTCGTGCCAGAACTCAGAGACGAGCTCGCCGCCCTCGGCCGAGACGACATCATGATCGTGGTCGGGGGAGTGATCCCGCCGCAGGACTTCGATGCTTTGCGAGCTGCCGGCGCCTCTGCGATCTTCCCGCCCGGGACTGTGATTGCTGATGCCGCGGGTGAGCTCATCGAACAGCTCGACGAGCGTGTGGGTTAGCGATGTCGATCGACATCGATGCCTATACGGAGGGGGTCCTTGCGGGGGATCGCACAACCCTCGGTAGGGCGATCACCCTGGTCGAATCCCGGTCACCCGAGCACGTCGAACTGGCTCAGGAGCTTCTCGCCAGATTGCTGCCCCATTCCGGTCGCAGCCGACGCGTGGGAATTACGGGCGTCCCCGGAGTTGGCAAGTCGACGTTCATCGATGCGTTGGGCACTCATCTCACCGACTCTGGAGATCGTGTCGCCGTTCTCGCGGTCGATCCATCCTCGACGCGGTCAGGCGGAAGCATTCTGGGCGATAAGACTCGAATGGCGCGACTGGCGGTCGATGAACGAGCTTTCATTCGCCCATCGCCGACCTCGGGCACACTCGGAGGCGTCGCCAGCGCGACACGAGAGGCGATGGTCATCGTCGAAGCGGCGGGTTTCAACGTCGTTCTCGTCGAGACCGTCGGTGTTGGGCAGTCCGAGACCGCCGTCGCGAACATGACCGACTGCTTCCTCGTGCTCATGCTGGCACGCACAGGAGACGCACTTCAGGGCATCAAGAAGGGTGTCCTCGAACTTGCTGATGTCCTTGCGGTAAACAAGGCCGATGGGCCCCACGAGATTGAGGCGAAGGCGGCAGCCCGCGAACTAGCGAAGGCGCTCGCGCTGATCCGGCCGCCGGATGCGGTGTGGGTGCCTCCGGTGCTCACCTGCAGTGCCGTCCACGGAGTCGGAATCGACGAGGTGTGGTCGGCGATCGAACAGCATGGCCAGGTCATGGAAGAGGCGGGTCTTCTGGAATCTCGCCGAGTGCGCCAGCAGATCGCCTGGATGTGGGCGGCGGTCGAGGATCACCTGATCTCGGACTTTCGCCGCCGGGAGTCGGTCCAGGCCGAGGCGGCGCGCCTTGAAGAACAGATCGCGGCAGGGCAGATCACTGCGACCGCGGCCGCTCGTGCCCTGCTCGCGAAGCGCCCTTGATCCGAATCTGCGCCTGCTAAGCGCTGACACCTGGGATGAAGGGGAACTGGCGCATCGTTCCGTCAGCCCAGGGTTGCGTCGTGGGCTGCAGCCGCTTGGTCGTCCGCTCCGAAGACAACTTCGAGGCCATGAGCTGCTGGACATCTGCGTAGTCGGCATTGCCGTACAGGTTGTCCATCTCGCCCGGGTCCGCCGTCACGTTGTACATCTCGAACTGATCGGCGGGTGGTCCGATTTGATCGCCGGTCGGATTCATCGTCTTGACCGTGGTCTGCGCAACCCGAGTGCCGGGTCGATTGACGGGCCCGGGGACGAAGGTTTGCACGTCCTGCACGTTTGGCGTGGTCCAAAACGCCGGGTTGTCCCAGTAGCGGGAGTACTTCCAGCGTTCCATCGCGCCCCGGTCGCCTGTGGGCAGATACGCGACGACAGTCTCAACGCAGTTGGGCTGATCCACCGGCTGGTAGGGCAGTCCGATAAGGGAAACGGCGTTGTCGCCCTTGAAGGGTTGATCATCGGTCATGAAGTAGACAGGCTCTTCACGCAATCGCTCGCTGTCATCCTCACCGAGCAGGATGCCCGAGAGATCACGTCCGACGAGTCGGCGGACCTGCGTGTGGGATCGACTGAGTTGCTTGGCGAGCACCTTCTCATCGAGTCCGGCCAGACCGAGCATCGTGGGAAGGAGGTCGGCATGGGAGGTGAGGACATCGCTGGATTGAGCTTCGGGGAACAGGCGGGGGTTGTGGAAGATGAAGGGAACCCGAAGCATCTCGTCATAAGCCGAATGCCACTTCTGGAACATGCCCCCATGTGCTCCGAGCATCTCACCATGGTCGGACAGATAGACCACGATGGTGTCGCGGTACTGCCTAAGGTCTGCGGTCAGTGTGTCGATGACCCGCTGGATCTGCTCGTCGACGTTCTTCTGCAGCTGGTAGTAGAAACGGTGGTACTGCTCGTTGTTCATGAGCGGTTGGAATCCGTCGGGGTAGCGAGCGACGAAGCTTGCCTGGGCGTCAGGCTTCGTGCTCAGGTCTTCGCTCGCGGACCGGAAGTAGTCGTCGGTGAACATGTCGCGGGGAACATTCGAGCCGACGAGTTGCTCGGCGAGATAGAACGACCCTTGGCTGCCGGACAGATCGCCCGCGAGGGTGTAATTGCCCCACAGGGTGATGTCGTGCGGATTGACGAAGGAGGCCACGAGCAACCAAGGCTTGTCGTTGCGGCGAAGTTGCTGAAGTTGCTCGATGTTGAGATCGGCGTAGACCTCATCACGACCACGCCCAAGCGGGCCCGAAGAGCCTGAATTCAGCGGATTCGAACCGTGGGGCTCAGGGCCGATGAAGCCGGTGAAGCCGTAAGACTCCAGGCGCTCGGACTCCAGGTAGATGTCTTCGAGATAAGGATCTCGAGCACCGCTGTCGGTGTAGGAGGGAAGCGGGTTGTAGGACCCGGGCTGATAGAGGTCAGCATCCGAGATGTGCCACTTGCCCTTCCAGTAGGTGTCGTATCCGGCCGTCCGGAACCACCAGCCGAGGGTCGGGACGGTGGTGGGATCGAGCCAATAGAGATCGTCTTCGATCGCGCTCTTGCCTGCCCCAGAGGTCTGCGCGATGCCATGCAGAGACGGGTACTGCCCGGTGTAAACCGATGCTCGGCTCGGCTGGCATGCCACCGACATCACGTGATGATGGGTGAACTCGAAGCCGTTCTGGCGGATGAACTTCTGGGCGAGAAGATTCTCGTCACGCCACTGAGCAGTAGCCTCGTTCTCGTAGAACGGCGCGTAGCG
>JBDQGZ010000067.1:0-9917 GCA_040265115.1 Candidatus Nanopelagicales bacterium | reverse complement strand
ATCGCCGTCGGAATGATGGGAGAACCGGTTCGGACCGCGGCCGCCACGAATCCGCCTCGACCAAAACGCTGCAACTTGTATCGCTCGCGGAACGGTTTGCCGATCCCCTTGAAGCCTTCGGGCCACACGCCAACAAGTTCGCCATCGTTCAGCAGACGCTCTGCGTCGGGCATGCACGCCAGGGTGTGTCCGGCCTTGCGCGCCAACTCACCCACGAAAGGCAGCGAGAAGACCAGGTCCGCACCCAGCATCCGGAGACTGCGATGTGCCGGATGCTCATCCAATAACGCCAACTGCGTCATGACGGCATCGACGGCCACCGTGCCCGAGTGATTCGCCACGACAAGTGCGGCGCCATCATCGGGAATGTTCTCCAACCCACGGGTCTCCACCCGAAACCACGACTTGTAGAGCGGGCGCATGGGCGCCATGAGCACGGAGTCGAGCAACTCCGGATCGAATCCGAAGTCATCGACCGGATAGTCACCCGCGAGACGACGACGAATGAACTGTGCGACCGACGCCACTCGTTCGGTCAGTTCATCGGCGAACCCGGTGTCTGCAAACGCTGGATCGGACCGATCCGCAGCGGAATCCTTGCCTGTTCGGGAATCCGATCGGGTTCCCGACTCGGTGGAATCCTTCGCGCCACGCGTCCGCCGACCCGGCCGCGGACCGTCGGGATCGAAGGCGAGGATGCGCGCCTCCACCATCACACCACCTCCTGGTCGACCCGGATCTTCGCGTGCAGCGGGAGAAGGGGTTGCAGCCGGTGCCCCGCGATGAGGTCATCGAAGGCAGCCGGGGTGGACCAGCGGGCGGTGAACCCGATGGCATCGGCAATCCGGGTGGTGTCGATGACGCGTCCATAGGTCAAGAACCTCACCTGCTCAGAGGAGAAGTCGGCGAGGCCGGCGCGCCCGAGGCTGCGACCTGCGATCCCGAGCAGGGAACGTGGCACCGCAACGGAGGGACGTCCCAGCCGTCGCACCGCCTGGGACAACATCACGATTCCCGGGCCGGCGACATTGAAGACACCGCTGATCCCCCGGTCGGGAGCGACCATGGTGACCATGCGCAAGGCTTCGAGACTGTCGTCCTCGTGGACGAACTGCATGCGGGCATCGAAACCGAGCACCGTCGGAATCACCGGGAGGGAGAAATACGACGTCATCGCCGTGTCGATCTGCGGGCCAATGATGTTCGCAAAGCGCAGGATCGAGACGCTGACCTCTTCGCGTCGGCGAGCGAAGCCGCGAACGTATCCCTCGACCTCCATCGAGTCCTTGGCCCATCCAGACGTCGGCGGATGCTTGGGCGCGGTGTCTTCGGTAAACATCGCGGGATCGCGAGAACCAGCCCCGTAGACCGATGCGGTGGACTTCACGACAAGTCGCTGGACCGACTCCGACTTTTGGCAGGCGGCGAGCAACTGCATTGTGCCGATGACATTGATGTCCTTCATCGTCGCCCGACCACCAGCCTGCATCGGGGTCGCAATGACCCCCATATGCACGACCGTGTCCACCTCGGAGGCATCGATGATCTTGGCGATCACGGGATTGCGGATGTCGGCTCGGACGAACTCCGCCTCACCGAGTTCATGCCTCGGCGGAACCACATCGACGGCGATGACGCGATCAACGCCCTCGTGCTGGGCAAGGATGCGAGCCATCCGCCCACCGAGATGGCGGGCGGCTCCGGTCACAAGCACAACCCTGGCCATATGGTCAGGGTACGACGAATGGGGCGGGGAAGAGCAGGCTCCCCGGATCGGGACCTACTTCTTGTTGCGGCGCTGGACGCGGGTGCGCTTGAGCAACTTGCGGTGCTTCTTCTTGGCCATGCGCTTGCGGCGCTTCTTGACCACGGAGCCCATCGACTACCTCATTCGCTCGTTCTGCCCACACCGATCACGATGCGGCGCACTCATTGTCTGCAGCCCCGCCGTGCCCTTGTCAGGCTCCCACGGGTGCGCCGAGCCTACGTCACCGCACCGCGAGCAAACCCAGTGGGGCTCAGCCGGCCTCGAAGAAGGAGGACTGCAGGTAGTCCTGAACCGCCTGCTCTGGCACCCGGAAGGACCGTCCGACCCGGACCGCCGGTAGCTCTCCGGAGTGCACTAGTCGATAGACCGTCATCTTGGACACTCGCAGGGCAGTGGCCACCTCGGCCACGGTGAGGAAGCGGACATCAGCCATCGACGCGGGGGCCGACTCCGCGGAGCCGGGTCGCTGGGGGTTACCCGCCATATGGTCACTCTCCTTGCCTGGGGGCCGCCCGATCACGTCGTGGATCAGTCGTCCTCGTCCTCACTACCTGCGTGAGCGTAGTGGTCAGGGCCGGGTGACGCGCAGGCAATCCCTGAATCCGATCCCAAAAGGGCCCCGACCATTCGGCGGTCACCGGGCCCGCATCGTTCGGTTCGGCTCGACTAGAACCAGGGATCGGGATCGATGGTGAGGCCGTGGGCGGGGAATACCGCCGATCGCGTGGCGATCACTGCGGCGTCGACCGGATCATCCGGATCGAACCCCGAGTCGAAGGGTTTCGCCCAGGGTTCCCTGCCGTCGGTCATCCGTCCCGGTGCTGGACGACCCATCGTCTCCCGGACGAAGGCATCGAAGGACTCGGGCACGGCGGTACCGGGATCAATCGGCGCATCGGCAGCTTCGGCGATGAGATGCGCCCAGGCGCGAGGGACGACATCCACCCACTCATAGCCTCCCCCGCCGACGGCAATCCAACGACCATCGCAGTAGCGATGCGCCCACCGGTGGATGGCGAGGTAACTCGCCCGCTGACCGTCGATGGAAAGCGCCAGATGTGCGAGGGGGTCATCAGCGTGGGAGTCGCAGCCGTGCTGACTCACGATCATCTGCGGCGCGAACTTCTCCAAGACATCGGGCACCACGGCCTGGAAGGCACGCAACCACCCCTGGTCGCCTGTTCCCGCGGGCAGCGCGATGTTTACCGCACTCCCCTCCGCACCCGGGCCGCCTGATTCACTCGGAAATCCCGTGCCGGGAAACAGCGATTGGGGACTTTCGTGGATTGAGACGGTCATCACCCGCGGATCGTCGTAGAACATCGCCTGAACTCCATCGCCGTGATGCACATCGACGTCGATATAGGCGATGCGCTCCACGCCCTGCTCCAATAGCCAGGCGATCGCGACTCCGATGTCGTTGTAAATACAAAAGCCCGAGGCGGCCCCGGGCATCGCGTGGTGTAGCCCGCCAGCGATGTTCACCGCATGCCGAGTGCGTCCGGCGTGAACCGCACGAGCCGCCGCCAGCGTCGCCCCCGCCACATGCATCGACGCCTCATGCATGCCCGCGAAGACGGGGTCGTCGGCGGTGCCGAGCCCCCGGGCAAGGTCGATCTGGGTGGGATCGGCCGACGCGCGCCGGACAGCCTCGATGTAGTCGGGGTCGTGAACTCGGCGGATGTCCTCGAGGGTCGCCAGTTCCACCGGAGAAAGCACATGAACTCCTGGTGCCGCAAGCACTCCAAGATCCCGGGTGAGCCGCATCGCCAGTTGCACTCGAATCGGTGCGAGCGGATGGCCAGGACCGAAATCGTAGGAACGCAGG
This sequence comes from Candidatus Nanopelagicales bacterium, assembly GCA_040265115.1. Lineage (GTDB taxonomy): Bacteria > Actinomycetota > Actinomycetes > S36-B12 > S36-B12 > M55B157. The sequence goes on along the minus strand of JBDQGZ010000067.1, from coordinate 6,321 downwards.
TCCTCGTCCCAGACCACGGTCACCGACTCACCCATGCGGCGTCAGGCCTCCCGCCCCAGTTCAGCTCCGCGATCACGAGCCGCACGCGTCGCTGCTGCGATGAGTGGCGCCCAGCCTTGGTCCGGATCGCCACCACCGGTGAGGACCGCGAGCGCAGCCTGGGTCGTTCCTCCCGGGGAGGTCACCCGACGCCGAAGCTCTGCGGGATCGACATCGCTTCCTCGCGCCAACAGGGCTGCACCCGCCACCGTCTGCAGCACGAGTAGCCGCGCGACTTCGGGATCCAGACCGAGTTCGATTCCCGCCGCCTCGAGGGACTCCATGAAGGCGAAGACATAGGCAGGCCCGCTGCCCGAGATTGCCGTCACGGCATCCTGCAGCCGCTCGTCGACCTGAGCGGTCGCGCCGAGCACCGACAGGATGCCCCGCACTCGTTCGACCGTCGCCGGATCTGCCGTGACGCCAGCGGAGATGACCGTCATCCCCTCCCCGATCACTGCGGGGGTATTCGGCATCGCCCGAAGGCAGGTGACCTCCTGACCCACATAGGACTGCAGATCATCCGTGGAGATTCCGGCGGCAAGGGAGATCAGCGCCGCGCCCGCTTCGATGTGGGGGCCGATCGCGCCGAGGGCTTGCCGCGCATCCTGAGGCTTCACCGCCAGCAGGACCGTGTCGGCGCCGCCAACGGCCTCCGCCGGGTCTGCAGAGGTGACCCCGTAGGTCTGGCGAACCTGCTGCTCACGTTCGGCGACCTTCTCGGCGATCACGATGCGATCGGCGGGGATGCCCGCCCGTATCAGTCCAGCGACGAACGTCTCACCCATCACACCTGCGCCAATGACGGCGATCGTCGAACCGTGCTGTTCCGCTGAAGACATCCGGGTCACTCACCTTCCGATCGAGGCGCGGCGAGGGGGACACGCGGATCAAGTAGGGACTGGATGACCGGCCCCACCATCCGCACCACATGCTCGTCTGAGGCCGATGCAAGAGGTTCGATGCGCACCGCATACCGACCGGTGGCAATCCCGATGAGGTACGACGAGATGAGCGCACCCCGCATCCGGGCATCGGGAACGCCCACCGCAGCCACGATTCGGTCGATGATCGTGGACTCGACATATTCCTGAAGCGCGCGCGTGGAGGAGTAGGCCGTTCCCCCGGCCCGCATCATCGCCAGGAGATCCGCCCGCGTCTGCGGATCATCGAGGGTGGTGAGCATGAAGCGCACGAGGCGGTCACCGAGGCCTTCGATCCCGGGAGCGAGAAGGGCGGGCACGGCGGAAGCGGGATCCGTGGGGAGGCGAACCGCTGCGGCGAAGAGATCGCCCTTGTTCTGGTAATACCGACGAGCCACCTCGGGCGCCACTCCGGCAGCAGCGGCAACGCCCTTCATCGTGGTGCGGGCGTATCCAGAGGAGGCGAAGAGTGCCCGTGCTGCATCAACCAGGGCGGACCGTGCGTCGGCATCGGGGGAGACGTTGGGGTCTTCCGTGTCACCCGCGGGCTGATCTGCGTCGGGCATGGCACCACCCTAGCCCGGCCGGTCTGCCTCCCGGTCAGCCCGCGGAAGGCGAGAGGTGCTGTCGAGCGAAGGCCAGCGCCTCGGCTAGATCCGCCTCCCGTTCGATGCGGGATCCCGCTCGCCGCGTGGTGACCTCGACGACGACCGTGCCGTCGAATGACGTGTCACGCAGGTGCTGCAGCACCTCGGCGCAGGGCTGCGATCCTCGGCCAGGGACCAGATGCTCATCGCGCGCCGAGCCACTGCCATCGGCGAGATGCAGATGGCGCAATCTCGAGTCGAGATCGCTCACCATCTGCAGCGCGTCCGTCCCCGACACGGCGGTGTGGGACAGATCGACCACGGTGTGCGCGTAGTCCTCATCCCGGATGTCCCAACCGGGGGAATAGGCCGCGATCTCCCGCGACCGAGCCCGCCAGGGATACATGTTCTCCACGGCGAATTCGACGTCGGTCACGTCACGCATCCGAGCCAGCCCGGCGACGAACTCGCGCGCGTATTCGCGCTGCCAACGGAAGGGTGGATGCACAACGACAGTCCGCGCACCGAGTTCTTCGGCTGCGGCGCGAGCACGCACGAGCTTGCCCCACGGATCGGTCCCCCACACTCGCTGGGTGACCAATAGGCAGGGCGCATGCAGCGCCAGAATCGGCACACCGAAGTGATCACTGAGGCGCCGCAGCGCTGCCGGGTCCTGGCTGACTGAGTCGGTCATCACCATGACCTCCACCCCGTCGTAACCGAGGCGAGCTGCGATTTCGAAGGCCGAAGCAGTCGACTCTGGATACACCGACGATGTCGACAGGGCGACCGCGGGAGTCCCCGCGTCGCGAGCTATGGTCACGCTCGACGCCAACGATCGGTGATGACCGTCGCCACCCAGACCAGCACGACTCCAATGAGTCCGGAGACTGCAGCCAGAGTGAGGCCGGGGCCCAAGGGGATGGTGAGCGCAAAGAAATTCGCCGAGAACGGCACAAGCAGCACAGCGAGGAAGAGCACCACCATGAGCAGCACGATTCCCACACGCAGCAGGTTCAACGGACGAGCTGACTGGGCGAGAACGGCTGTGGTGACGATGAACAGGGTGACGGTTGCGGCGGTCCGTGCATCCTCGATGCTGGAGCCGCTCCGAAGTTCAAGGAGATACGTCGCCAGGGAGGTGCCCGCACAGATCAACCCTGCCGGGATGGTGAAGAGCAACACACGCTTGAGGAATCCGGGACGGAAACGCTCCGTGTTCGGCATCAAAGCCAGGAAGAATCCGGGGATGCCGATCGTCAGGGCCGAGATCAGCGTGTAGTGGCGCGGAAGGAATGGGAACTCCAGGGTGGAGATGCCGAAGATGATCGCCGTGAACACGCTCAAGCCGACAATGAGGGATGTCGCCGAGGCGTAGAAGGTCTTGGTGAGGAAGACATCGGAGACTCGCTCGATATTGCCCAGCACTCGACGTCCCTCGGCCACGACACTGGGCATGACGGAGAACTTGTTCGTGAGCAACACGATCTGGGCGACAGCACGCGTGGCCGCCGAGCCTGAACCCATCGCGATGCCCAGATCGGCATGCTTGAGCGCGAGCACGTCGTTGACACCATCACCGGTCATCGCCACAGTTCGCTTCTTCAGATGCAGCGCATCAACCATCGCCTGCTTCTGCGTCGGCGTCACCCGCCCGAACACACTGTGGTCATCCATCGGACCAGCGAGCTCCTCTGGGTCCTCAGACAACTCCCTCGCGTCGATCGGGTCATCGGCACCGGGGACACCCGCGCGCTCCGCGATGGCACCGACGGTCGCCGCGTTGTCTCCGGAGATGACCTTCACCGAGACGCCCTGGTCGAGGAAGTAGCCGATCGTGTCCGCGGCATCCGGGCGCAGCACCTGATCGATGATGACAAGCGCGATCGGTTCGATGGTTCCCGCACCGGTGTCCGCCGAGGGGCGAGAGCCTCCCGATGATGCCGCCAACAGCAGGACGCGTGCACCCTGAGCGGAGTGTTGATCCGCTTGGGCGAGAACGCCAGCATGGGTGTCCCCGAGCAGGACCTCGGGAGCACCGAGCAGGAAGGTGCCGTGGTCGGCGAAGGTCGCCGACGACCACTTGCGGGCACTGGAGAAGGGGATGCTGTCGGTCTGCGCCCAGCCTGCGGGAAACGGGTAGGCAGTGGCCACTGCCTGCAGGGTCGGGTTGGGTGACTCCTCGGCAGCTCCCATCGCACCCAGTGCAGCATCGACCTCGTGCTGGTCGCCGGGCACTCCCGAGGCGTTGCGGAGCGAGATCACCTCGCGCACCTGCATTCCCGGTTGAGTGAGGGTGCCGGTCTTATCAGCACAGACGGTGTCGACTCGGGCGAGGACCTCGACGGCGGGAAGTTCCTGAACGAGCACCTTCTTCTGGGCGAGGCGGATGACCGAGACAGCCATGGCGATGCTGGTCAGCAGCACCAGCCCTTCGGGCACCATGGTGACGACGCCCGCGATCGTCCCGCGGATCGCATCAGGAAGCGACTGATCGGCGCGCAACTGGCTCCACAGCAGCAGACCGCCGACAGGCAGCAGGAGAATCGAGGCGAGTCGGATGAAGGTGTTGATCGCATCGCGCAATTCCGAGCGGGTGAGCGAGAACTTCCGAGCCTGTGCGGTGAGGCCGGCTGCAAAGGAATCCTTGCCGACCTTGGTCGCGCGATAGGCACCTGATCCCGCCACGACGAAAGATCCGGACATCGCCTGATCCCCGGGCGCCTTGTCGACCGGGTCGGCCTCACCGGTCAGCAGGCTCTCGTCGATCTCGAGCCCTTCGGAGACAAGAACGTCACCGTCGACGACGAGTTGATCACCGGGTCGCACCAGAACGATGTCGTCGAGCACGACTTCCCGGGGGCGCACCTCGACATCGGCTCCATTGCGACGCACCAGGATCTTCGCCTCGGAGATGACCGATAGCTTCGCCAGCGTCCGGCTCGCGCGATATTCCTGGATGATTCCGATCAGTGTGTTGATGACGATGACAAATCCGAACAACGCATCCTGAAAGGGCGCCACGATCAGCATCACGATCCACATGGATCCAATCAGGGCGTTGAAGTAGGTCAGCGTGTTCGACCGGACGATGCTGGCCAGGCTGCGGCTGTGCGCATCGGGGGCGTCATTGAACTCCCCGCGGGCAACACGCTCTGCGACCTCCGCGTCTGTCAAGCCCGCCGGAAGGGTGTTCTCGCGCACCCCAGACCCGAAGGTGTCGCTCATGGCTCGAGGCCATCGAGTCGTCGAAGGATGACCCCTTCTCGCAACGCCCACGGCCCGATATCGAAGGCGTCACAGGACAGCAGATCCATCACCGACTCCGCCACGATCGCCCCGGCGACCAATTGGGGCGCGCGAGCATCCGAGACCCCGGGCAGGCGGGCTCGCTCGCCCGACGCCATCGCGGCCAACTTCGGTACCCAAGTCGCCAGATCATCCCGGGTCAGCACCCGTCGGACATGAGGACCCTCGGTGGAGGGAGCCGCCCCGGTGATACGCGCCAGCTGACGCATCGTCTTCGATGTCGCGACGGCGAGGCGAGGTTCGCCCGCTCGCATCAGGCGACCGGCGACGTCAGCGATTTGCGCACGCACATGCCGTCGCAATTCTCGGATCTGCTCCGCCTCGGGCGGATCGCTGCGGCAGAAGTCGCGCGTGAGCCGTCCTGCACCCAACGGGAGGGACACGGCGACATCGGGCTCCTCATCGGCGCCCGTGGCGATCTCCAGGGATCCCCCACCGATGTCGACGACCATGATGCGCCCGGCTGACCAGCCGAACCAGCGCCGAACCGCGAGAAAAGTCAGCCGTGCTTCCTCTTCGCCGCTCAGCGGCGTCACGGTCACGCCGGTTCGTTCCTGGACGGTCTGCAACACCTCCGCGCCATTGGGCGCGTCCCGGATCGCAGAGGTCGCGAAGGCCAACATCTCGGTGACCCCGAGATCCTCGGCCACCTCGAGGGATCGGTGGACGTAGCCGACCAGCGAATCCACCGCGACGGAATCGATGCACCCTCGCTCATCGAGGTGCTCGGCCAGGCGCAGGGCGATCTTGGATTTCGAGGCCGGAATGGGCGCAGCGCCGTAGTGGGCATCCACGATGAGCAGATGCACCGTGTTGGAGCCCACGTCGAGCACACCGAGCCGCACGGCGATGACGCTACCTGCTTCCCATCCCCCTAGGGTGGAGTGGTGGCAGAAGTAAGCGACGCGCACCGAGTCAATCAGGATGGATCCACCGAGGTCCCCCTCGACTTTCCGAGAGCCTGGGTGGAGTTCGACGACCCCGGTGACGAGGACCAGCGGTTCCGCTGCGATCTCACCTGGTTGACCTCCCGCTACCACTGCATCTTCGGTCAAGGCTGCAAGGGAATCGACTCGGATTCACCCGACGCCGGCTGCTGCGCGCTCGGGGCCCACTTCGCCGATCGAGAGGATGAGGAACGCGTCCTTCAGTGGTCCAAGAAGCTCACGAAGGAGATGTGGCAGAACCGATCTATCGGCAAGCGTGATGGAGTCACGGTGAAGTCCGGCAAGAAGGAGCGCGCCACCCGAGTTGTCAATGGCGCGTGCATCTTCCACAACTCCAGGGACTTCCCCGGCGGCTACGGTTGCGCGCTCCATCACCTCGCGGAGGCGGAGGGAGTGTCCTTCGTCGAGACGAAACCCGAGGTGTGCTGGCAGGTTCCGATGCGTCGGGATTTCGACACTGAGGAACTTCCCGATGGCACCGAGCGCGACATCGTGATCATCACCGAATACGACCGT
>JBDQGZ010000066.1:0-10100 GCA_040265115.1 Candidatus Nanopelagicales bacterium | reverse complement strand
TTTGCTCGATGTGGTGTGCACGAACTGCGGCACCACCGGCAACTTCACCGAACCGCAGAACTTCAACGGGATGCTGCGCACGATGGTCGGCCCGGTTGAAGACGAGGGTTCGCTGCACTACCTGCGCCCGGAGACCGCGCAGGGCATCTTCGTGAACTACCTGAACGTGATGAACGCCGCGCGCAAGAAGCCCCCGTTCGGCATCGGCCAGACGGGCAAGAGCTTCCGCAACGAGATCACGCCGGGCAACTTCATCTTCCGCACTCGGGAGTTCGAGCAGATGGAGATGGAATTCTTCGTCAAGCCCGGCACCGACGAGGAATGGCATGAATATTGGTTGCAGGCCCGATGGGATTGGTACGTCGATCTGGGCATGAATCCGGAGAACATGCGCTTCTTCGAGCACCCGCAGGAGAAGTTGAGCCACTATTCCAAGCGCACCGTCGACATTGAATATCGCTTCCGCTTCGCCGGGTCGGAATGGGCCGAGCTCGAGGGAATCGCGAACCGCACCGACTACGACCTGTCGACTCATGGCGAGCACTCGGGCACGGACCTGTCGTACTTCGACCAGGACCTCAGCGAGCGTTGGGTCCCCTATGTCATCGAGCCGGCGGCCGGTCTCACCCGCTGCGTCCTCGCCTTCTTGCTCGACGCCTATGACGAAGACTCCGCGCCCAATGCGAAGGGTGGAGTCGACACCCGCACCGTGTTGCGTTTCGATCCCCGTCTCGCCCCGGTGAAGGCCGCAGTCCTTCCGCTGTCTCGTAACGCTGACCTCTCGCCGAAGGCCCGTGATCTCGCCGCCGAACTGCGCAAGCGCTGGAATGTGGAGTTCGACGACGCTGGCGCAATCGGTCGCCGCTATCGCCGCCAGGACGAGATTGGGACCCCGTACTGCATCACCGTCGACTTCGACACCCTCGAAGACAATGCGGTGACGGTGCGCGACCGGGACACGATGTCGCAGGAGCGCATCGGCCTTGACGCCCTGACCGGCTGGCTGGCCGAACGCCTCCCCTCCTGCTAACCGCTCATGGCCGGCCACGATCACCCGCTGTTCACCCTCGTCTATCGCGCCGTCGCGGGAGCCGGTGAGCACACCGGCCTCGGTGAAGTGCGTCGCCGGGCGCTTGCGCCAGCCTCGGGTCGTCTGCTCATCCTCGGCCTTGGCCCCGGTCACGACCTTGATCATCTGCCGGATTCCGTGACGAGTGTGGTGGCGGTGGAGCCCAGCGCGTCAATGCGTTCCTCGAGTCGGCCCCGGGTTCAGGCCGCCCGTGCGCGGGGTATCGAGGTCGAGGTCATCGACGCGGTAGGAGAGGCCTTGCCGATCCCGGACAGTTCGGTCGATGCGGTGCTGCTGGCCTATGTCATGTGCACAGTGGGCGATGTCGAGGCCTCACTCGCTGAGGTCCGACGGGTGCTCAAGCCTGGCGGACTGGTGTGCGTCATGGAACATGTGCGGGCGCGCGAAGGCACCTGGCTGCGCAGATCTCAGCGGCTCGTTGCCCCGGTGTGGCCGCGCCTGGCGGGAGGCTGCCACGCCGATCGGGACACCCGCGCGGCGCTGCAGGGGGCCGGATTCGACGTCTCGGAACTGCGGGACATCACCATCACCAACTTGCCTCCGGTCGCCCCCACCTTGGTTGGCATCGCCCGCTGAGTTGCTCACGTATACCCCCTGGGGTATGTTGTCGGGCATGTGTCGACAGGTGATGTGCAAGCGGTGTGAGAAGGCGGGCTGGGCTGGGTGCGGTGCCCACGTTGATCAGGTGCTGGCCGGGGTGGCAAGGAACCAGCGCTGCACCTGCACTGCGGAAGAGAAGGCCGCCTACAAGAGGGAGAACTCCTTCTTCGGCCGCCTCTTCAGCCGTTAGTTCGACCCGTAGACCACAATGGAGCCCGTGACCGGGCTGGCTGTGGGTGCGCACATCGTCGACCCGCCTGTCGTTCTCGCTCCGATGGCGGGCATCACCAACCGAGCCTTCCGACGGTTGTGCCGGGAAGAGGGTGCCGGTCTGTACGTCAGCGAGATGATCACCTCGCGGGCACTCGTCGAGCGCAACGAGGCCACCCTGGACATGATCCGTTTCGAGGCTGATGAGTCACCCCGCTCGATTCAGCTCTACGGCGTGGATCCTGCGGTCGTGACCCAGGCTGTGCGGATGGTGGTCACCGAGGACCTCGCCGATCACATCGATCTCAACTTTGGCTGCCCGGTCCCCAAGGTCACTCGCAAGGGTGGCGGCAGCGCCCTGCCGTGGAAACGGGACCTGTTCACCGCCATCGTGACCGGTGCGGTCGCGGCAGCCCAAGGGCGGATGCCGGTGAGCGTCAAGATGCGAAAGGGCATCGACTCCGAGCACCTCACCTACCTCGATGCAGGGCGAATCGCGGCTGACGCAGGCGTCTCCTGGGTGGCGCTGCACGGGCGAACGGCGTCGCAGATGTATTCCGGTCGTGCGGATTGGTCAGCCATCGCCCGCCTCGTCGAGCACCTACCGGAGACAACTGTGCTGGGCAACGGTGACATTTTCAGCGCCAACGACGCGCTACGGATGGTCGGGGAAACAGGCTGCGCCGGAGTGGTGGTCGGGCGTGGCTGCCTCGGTCGCCCCTGGCTGTTCGGCCAACTTGCGGCCGCATTTTCCGGTCAGCCAATCCCTGCCGACCCTGATTTGACCCATGTTCTTCACACCCTGAGGCGTCACGCGGAATTGATGGTCGAGGCGTTCGGTGAGATCACCGGCTGTCGGGAGATCCGCAAGCACATCGCTTGGTATCTCAAAGGTTATGTGGTTCGCCGGCATGTTCGCGCCGCACTGGGAACGGTGGCGTCCCTCGCTGAACTCGATGACCTGTTGGCGCAGATTGATCCTGATCAACAGGCCGATACCGAGGTGATGAGCGCGCCGAGGGGGCGCACCGGGGGCGAGCGCACACCGAACCTGCCCGAGGGCTGGCTCGATTCGCCCTATCTCGACGATGCCAACACGTTGGTATTGCGCGAGGCTGAAATGTCGGTGAGCGGTGGCTGAGTCAGTGCCAACCGACGGCTACACCGAGCATGATCGGGCCCGGTTCGTCGAGGAATCGGGGGAGTCGGAGCGCAGTGCGTTCGCTCGCGATCGCGCACGGGTCCTGCACTCGGCCGGCCTGCGACGTCTCGCGGCGAAGACTCAGGTGCTCACCGCCGGCTACGCCGATTTCCCGCGCACACGACTTACCCACACCCTCGAGGTGGCCCAGATCGCTCGCGAACTCGGCCATGCGCTCGGCTGTGACCCGGATCTGGTCGATGTCGCCGGCTTGGCACACGACCTCGGCCATCCGCCGTTCGGTCACAACGGAGAGACCGAACTCAATCGCATCGCTGACTCAATCGGTGGATTCGAGGGGAATGCGCAGACACTGCGGGTCCTCACCCGCTTGGAGGCGAAAGTCCTCGACGCCGAGGGTGAGAGCGTCGGATTGAACCTCACGCGCGCCAGTCTGGATGCCTCCTGCAAGTACCCCTGGGCCCGGCGGGAAGGCACAGCGAAGTTCGGCTACTACGCCGATGACGCGGACATCTTCCACTGGGTGCGCGAGGGTGCGCCGGGGGAGCGAACGTGCCTGGAAGAGCAGGTGATGGATTGGGCCGATGACGTGGCCTATTCGGTTCACGATCTCGAAGATGCCCTCCACACCGGGATGATCACCCTCGACATGTTCACCTCCGCCACGGAGCGGGAGAACATCATGGATGTCGCGCATCGGATCTATCTGCCCGGTGTCGATCCGGCGGCGATCGGAGCAGGACTCGATCGGCTGCTGGCGTGGGAACGGTGGCCAGAGTCCTTCGATGCCTCCATGCGCGACCTGGTGGCGTTGAAGCGCGCAACCTCGGGATTGATAGCCCGGTTCTGTCAGGCCTCGGAGCAGGCGACTCGAGAAGCCTTCCCTGGAGCCCGGCTGACCCGCTACGACGCCTCCCTGGTGGTTCCAGACGATGTCCGGGCGGAAGTGGCGGCGCTGAAGGCGATGACGGCGATCTACGTCATGAATCGCCAGGGGGCGGAGGAGATCTATACCCAGCAGCGGGACATCCTCGCCTCCCTAGTCTCGGCTCTCGTGCTGCGGGGTGGCCAGGACATTGAACCCTGGCTGGCCCCGCAGTACGACCGCGCAGCGACCGATGGGGAGCGGCTGAGGGTCGTCATCGACCAGGTGGCCAGCCTCACCGATGCCAGCGCCCTGGAGTGGCATCAGCGTCTGTGCTGCTGAACTGCTGGGGACAGCCGGGCGCGCCTGGGGGTCCAGGCACCTAGGATCGCGCTATGGCCGGGCGGATTCGTGACGATGACATCGCGCTCGTGCGCGAGCGGGCCCGCATCGACGACATCGTCCGTGACTATGTCGCCCTCAAGCCGGCCGGCGGCGGGTCCTTGAAGGGTTTGTGTCCCTTCCACGACGAGCGCTCCCCGTCCTTCCATGTCACTCCGAGTAAGGGCATGTTCTATTGCTTCGGCTGCCAGGAGGGTGGGGACGTCATCAGTTTCCTCACCAAGATCGACCACCTGAGCTTCACTGAAGCCGTCGAAAAGTTGGCCGGGCGGACCGGTGTCACTCTCCGCTACATCGAGGGCACCGCGGGAGTGCAGCGTGACACCGGCACACGCAGCCGTCTCATCGAGTTGAATCGCGCGGCGGCGCGCTACTTCGCGGATCAACTCGCGACCCCCGAGGCGCAGATCGCTCGGGAGTTCCTCGTCTCGCGTGGATTCGAATCCGAATCGTGGACAAACTTCGGCCTTGGGTTCGCACCCAAGAGTTGGGATTCGCTCATTAAACACCTGCGGGGACAGTCCTTCACCGACGCAGAGATGCTGGCGGCCGGGGCAGTGTCTCAGGGCAGTCGGGGCACCTTCGATCGCTTTCGTGGACGACTGCTCTGGCCGATCCGAGATCTCACGGGTGATGTGGTTGGCTTCGGAGCGCGCAAGTTATTCGATGATGATGAGGGACCGAAATACCTCAACACCCCAGAGACCACTCTCTACAAGAAGAGCCAGGTGCTCTACGGCCTTGATCTGGCACGACGCGAGATCTCCAAGGCACAGCGAGTCGTCGTCGTCGAGGGATACACCGATGTTATGGCGTGCCATCTCGCCGGAGTGCCGATTGCCGTCGCAACCTGTGGGACAGCCTTCGGTTCGGATCACATCAAGGTGCTGCGCCGACTGCTGATGGATGATGACCGGATGAGGGGTGAGGTCATCTTCACCTTCGACGGGGATGCAGCAGGACAAAGAGCAGCGTTGAAGGCCTTCGATGACGATCAGCGCTTCATGGCCCGAACGTTCGTTGCTGTTGAGCCCCACGGGCTTGATCCGTGCGATGTGCGACAGCAACATGGCGATGCGGCCGTTCGCGACCTCGTCGACCGACGTGTCCCGCTGTTCGAGTTCGCCATCAAGTCGGTCCTGACTGCCTACGACCTAGACACCGCGGAGGGCCGCATCGGTGCCTTGCGGGAAGCAGCGCCGATCGTCGCGCGGATCAAGGATCCGGCGCTTCGACCTGAATACGCACGCCGCCTTGCCGGCTGGCTCGGGTTGGCCGAAGGTGAGGTCACTCGTGCGTTGAGGCGCGAGCAGTCCTCGAGTCCCTCGACACCGTCGCGTCGCGCTCAGGCCCCTGTCGACCCAGTGACCTCGGTGCAGCGGGAGGCGTTGAAGTGCGCTCTTCAGGAACCCGCACTCGTCAGCGGTTGGTACGCGACCGTCGAAGCGAGCGCATATGTCCACCCGGCCTATCTCGTCGTGCATGAGGCGATGTCAGCCGCCGGAGGCCCACGTCCGGAGGTGGTGGGGGGTGCCTGGGTGCAGGCGGTGCTGGATGCCTGCCGGGACGATGAGGTGCGTTCGACGGTGCGAGCGCTAGCGGTCGAGCCGATGCCGGTGAGCGACAGCGCCAATGCGCGGTATGCGACATCAGTGATCGCCCGGTTGCTGGAATTCGATGCATCGCGCAGGATCGAAGACTTACGTGGTCGGGTGCAGCGCGCGGAGGAGGGCTCGTCAGAGCGAGATGCCCTCTTCGCTGATCTCATGGCGTTGGAGGCCTATCGGCGCGATCTGAGGGATCAGGGAGAGGGCTGAGTTCGATGGCGAAGCCACGACTACCCGAAGGACTCGCTGAGCATGGCGAGCGCCTCCTGGCCTGGGCGAACATCGCCCCCGGGGGGACTGTTCTACTGGCATCGACCCATGCGATGTACATCCCGCCGGTCGGCGACATCACCGAACCGATCCGAGTGCCCTGGGTGCACATCAACCGGGCGACCTGGGAGGATCCGGCTGTGGTCGTGGAGGCCCAGGTCGATGGGGTCTCTCGGCGATGGCGCATCACCTTGGAGGAGGCAGGACGAGTTCCCGAGGTGGTCCGAGAGCGGGTCATGGCGACCATCGTGTTCAGCGAGCACGTCGATCTGCTGGACGGAGCAGGTGCACGAATCGTGGGACGTCGCGGCGATGCTATGGCGCCGGTGGAATGGACGATCACCTTCGATCCGGGCCTCGATCCTGAGGATCCGCACCTGCGTCAGATGGCGGTGCAGTCCCTGGCAGATCTGCGGGAGAGCCTCGGAATCTAATCCGTTTCCCGGGTTGCTAGAGTGTGGCGTCGCTTCGATCCCGCATAGCTCAATCGGCAGAGCATCTGACTGTTAATCAGAGGGTTCCTGGTTCGAGTCCAGGTGCGGGAGCCACACGCTCTATCAGCCGTAGGGACGCCCAGCCCAGGAGAAGTGGGCGCTGTTCCAGGAGTTCCACAGCGCCGCGATACGCACACCGGACGACGGGCTGGAAGCCTCGATGATCTGGCCACCGCCGATGTACATCGACACGTGGTGTGCCCCGCCCTGGAAGTAGAACAGCAGGTCACCGGGCTGCAACTCGCTTGTCGAGATCTGGCGAACCTCGCGCGACTGAACATAGGAGTACGGCGTCAGGCGAACACCCGCCTGCGCCCACGCCCAGGCCGTGAGCTTGCTGCAGTCCCAGGAGTTCGGCGGCTGGGCACCGGGGGGAGTCGTGACGTAGGGCTCGCCGAGTTGGGCGAGTGCTGCTGAGACGGCGATGGCTGCGCGGTCGGAACTCACGCCGCTGCCACCGGAGTAGGAACCGCCGCCATTGACCGACTCCGAGCCGTCGTCAGTGGGACCGCCGGTGGACGATGCCGAGCCCCCACCGGAGGATGAACTTCCCCCCGAGGACCCGGATGCTGATCCAGATGAGGAGTTCTGCTGCTGTGCTGCTGCTGCCGCCGCCGCTGCTGCCTCGGCCGCAGCCCTTTGTTCCGCTTCGCGGCGCTTCCGCTCTTCTTCGAGGCGTTGGCGCTCCTCTTCCTTCAACTGGGCGAGATAGGCCTCGGTGTCAGCGATCTTCTGCTCGAGGATCGCCTTATTGGCCTCCATCGTCGCGAGGACCGCTTCGGCCTGCTCTTGCTGTTGGGAGAGTTCGGCGGTCGCCTGAGCGAGCTTCAGCCGGGCGACCTGCCCCTTGCGGAGTGCCGCGTTCTGAGAGTTCGCGACGATGTCGAGGACGACCGCGGAGTCGAGGAATTCCTGCGGATCGTCGGCGAGGAGAAGTTGCAGGGAGGAATCGATGCCACCGGTGCGATAAGCCGCTGCGGCGTAGCGCCCGATCGACCCTTGCGTTTCCTTCAGATCAGTCTTCGCGCGGGAGACCTTGTTCTCCGTGCGCTTGATCTTCGCGGTGATCTGGTCGTATTCGTACTGCGCGGTGAGTACCTGCTCATTGGCGTAAGCCTGGTCCCTGGACAGGGCCTCGAGCTCCGCTTCGATCTGGGCGATGCGCTCCGGGTTGGCCGAGGACGTGGGGGCGGCGATGATGCCGGCGGCGAGGAGGCCGGCGGCGGCAGCAGCGCTGATGATCGCGGTGCGTAGCCGGAGGCGGTGCTCGGTCACAGACGGGCCCTTTCCTCGCCGACGGCAGGTCATCTCGGGCGGTGCCCAGCGATGGTCACGCCATGATCGGGCAATGGTAACAGTCGTGTCACATCCGGCAAGATTCCGTGACCTACTGGCGAGTTATCCACAGGCTGAGCCGGGGCTCGCATGGGGCTGATCAGCCGTAGGGGCGGCCGGCCTTCACGAAGTTCCCCCAGTAGACCGGGTGGATGCGCACCCCGGTCGAGGGAGTCGAGGCCTCCACGACCATGCCGCCGCCGATATACATCGACACGTGACCGACACGGCCCCAACTGGGGTTGTAATAGAAGAGGAGATCACCGGGGCGCAGGTCTGACTGGGAGATCGTGCGGACCTGATTGATCTGGGCCGCGGAAAAAGGCGTGAGATAGACCCCAGCCTGGGCCCAGGCCCACGCGGTGAGCTTGCTGCAGTCCCAGGAGTTGGGGGGCTGGGCGCCGGGAGGCGTGTTGACGTAGGGTTCGCCGACCTGGGCCAGAGCGGCGGCGACGGCCACCGCAGCTCGGTCGGAGGTCACGTCGCTGCCGCCGGTGAAGTCGCCGGGGTTGTAGGAGGGCCTGCTCTGCTGCGCGGCGGCGGCCTGCGCGGCGGCACGCTGTTCGGCCTCACGACGGCGGCGTTCCTCTTCGAGGCGCTGGCGTTCCTCTTCCTTCAACTGTGCGAGGTAGGCCTCGGTGTCGGCGATCTTCTCGTCGAGAGCGGCCTTATTGGCTTCCATGCTGGCGAGAACGAGTTCGGCCTGTGCCTGCTGCTGTTCGAGTTCAGCGGTCGCCTGTGCGAGCTTCAACCGAGCAATCTGGCTTTTGCGAAGCGCGGTGTTCTGACCGTTGGCGACGATGTCGAGCATGACGGCGGAATCGAGAAACTCTTGTGGGTCATCAGCGAGGAGCAGTTGCAGGGAGGAATCGATGCCGCCGGTGCGATAAGCCGCCGCCGCATATCGGCCGATGGAACCCTGGGTCTCTTTAAGGTCGGACTTCGCCCGATCGATCTTCTTCTGGGTCTTGTCGATCTTGGCGTTGATCTCATCGAACTCAAACTGGGCGGTGAGCACCGCTTCGTTGGCGTATGCCTGTTCCTGCCCGAGGCGATCGAGCTCAGCTTCGATAGCGCGAATGCGTTCGGTGTCGGCGACGCTCGGTGGGGCCGACAACAGACCAGCGATGACCAGTCCGGTCGCGGCTGCGACGCTCGCTAGAGCAAAACGAAGCCGGTGGGGATGCTCGGTCACCCGGTGCCCTCTCGTCCTCCTTGGTGGCCGGGTTACCTGCGGTGCCCGGACAATGACCTGCTAAGGGTAACAGTTATGTCACAGACAGCACATTCCTGTGATCTGGCACGGGCCATCGAAGAGGGGTTTCAGGGAGCGGCAGGAGCGGGCTCAGGAGAAGCTGCCCGGAGTGGCTAGGGCTAGGCCGGGCGCTGGACGGAGACCGTGAACTCTAGTTGCACCGCCCCGCCGAGGGCCGCCGTCCGGGATCCGGTCATGGTGCCGGTGCCGGTCGCACCAATGAATTTCCCGGTGCCACCGATCACCTGAACCGGGCCGGAGAAAGTGGTGTCCTTGGTGCCCGGTCCGGGTGGAGAGGTGGCCTCGCCGGCAACCCGGAGGGCTAACTTCGTGCCGTCGGTGCGCGTGATCGTCACGAACCCGCTGAAGGGTCCTGACCCGTCGACATAGTCGACGTTGCCGAGGAACTTCACGCGAGCTGAGCGCTTGCCCCACTTTGTCCGACCCCTCAGGTCGTTCCAGCCATAGACGATGTCGCCGGGCAAGGTCGTGAGGTCGGTTCCGACGCTGGTAAAGGTCGTGGCGAAGGTGAGGTTGCGGGTGACAATGGCGTCGCCCGCTGATGCGGCCGGAATGGTCGTCAGCGCGAGTGCTCCTGCTGCAATGAAGGCAGTGAACCAGGTGAGTGGGCGGAGGCGATGGTTCATGGCGGAACGCCTTTCGTCAGAATGGGACCTACGATGGGCGTCAGCCGATCGGGCAGCGCTCGTGCGCCTAGGCGCACAGTAGCGGGGCGGTAGCTCAGTTGGTCAGAGCGGCGGACTCATAATCCGACAGGTCGTGGGTTCGAGCCCCACCCGCCCCACCGGA
>JBDQGZ010000065.1:0-10254 GCA_040265115.1 Candidatus Nanopelagicales bacterium | reverse complement strand
TTCGACAACATGCAGGCACCGACGATCGGTGGCGTGCGACTGCCACGGGGCGATGGTGCGACCGTGCGGTTGCCACGCGGAGCGAGCCTCACCGACTTCGCGGAGAAGATCGACGCCAGCCCCGCGGACCTTGTCACGGTGCTGTTCAAGCTCGGTGAGATGGTGACGGCCACCCAGTCGGTGGACGACGACACGCTGAAGCTTCTCGGGGGCGAGTTGGACTTCGACGTCCAGGTCGTCTCGCCGGAGGACGAGGACCGGGAACTGCTGGAGAGTTTCGACTTGGACTTCGGCGAGGATTCCGGAGGCGAAGGACAGTTGCAGCCGCGTCCGCCCGTGGTCACGGTTATGGGTCACGTCGACCACGGCAAGACGAAGTTGCTCGACGCCGTGCGCAAGACCAATGTTGTGGCGGGCGAAGCCGGTGGTATCACGCAGCACATTGGCGCGTACCAGATCGCAGCCCACTCCGATCATGGCGATCGACCAATCACGTTCATCGACACTCCGGGTCACGAGGCCTTCACGGCAATGCGTGCCCGCGGTGCCCAGGTGACGGACATCGCCATCCTGGTCGTGGCTGCCGATGATGGCGTCAAGCCACAGACGATTGAGGCCCTGAACCACGCGCAGGCGGCGGAGGTGCCGATCGTGGTCGCGGTCAACAAGATCGACAAGGAGGGCGCCGATCCCGCCAAGGTGCGTGGACAGTTGACCGAATACGGTCTCGTCGCAGAAGAGTACGGCGGCGACACCATGTTCGTCGATGTGTCGGCCATCTCGGGTGCGGGCATCTCCGATCTCTTGGAAGCGGTACTCCTCACCGCCGATGCGGCCTTGGATCTTCGGGCCAATCCCGATCAGGATGCTCAGGGTGTGGCCATCGAGGCCCACCTCGACCGTGGTCGAGGTCCCGTGGCCACCGTTCTCGTGCAGCGCGGAACTCTTCGGGCCGGCTCGTCGATCGTGGCCGGCGATGCCTACGGTCGCGTTCGGGCGATGTTGGACGAAGACGGCAACGCTGTCGAGGAAGCCACGCCGTCACGTCCGGTTCAGGTGCTCGGTCTCACAAGCGTCCCCGGTGCCGGTGACACCTTCCTGGTGGTCAACGAGGACCGGATCGCGCGCCAGATTGCGAACACTCGGCAGGCGCGTGAACGTAACGCCCAACTCGCCCGCAGCCGCGGCCGACGCAGCCTCGAGGACTTCTTGAAAACTCTCGAGCAGGGTGAACTCAGTGAGTTGAATCTCGTCATCAAGGGCGACGTCTCCGGCTCGGTCGAGGCGCTGGAGGATGCGCTGCTCAAGATCGAGGTCGGCGATGAGGTGTCCCTTCGCGTGATCCATCGCGGTGTCGGTGCTATCACGAAGAGCGACGTCACCCTGGCGAGTGCTTCGGATGCCGTCGTCATCGGCTTCAACGTCCGACCCGAGGGCAAGGTCGCCGAACTCGCCGCGCAGGAAGGCGTTGACGTTCGCTACTACTCGGTCATCTACCAGGCGATTGAGGAGGTCGAGGCGGCCCTCAAGGGCATGCTGAAGCCGGAATTCGAAGAGGTCCAACTGGGCACCGCTCAGGTGCGCGAGATCTTCAAGTCATCGAAGTTCGGCACGATCGCCGGCTGCCTGGTGCAAAGCGGTGAGATCCGCCGCAATGCCAAGGCACGTTTGGTGCGAGACGGTGTCGTGGTGGCGGACAATCTCTCGGTGGCATCCCTGCGCCGGTTCAAGGAGGACGCGACCGAGGTTCGCGAGGGTTATGAATGCGGTATCAATCTCGGCAACTACGGCGACGTGAAGGTCGATGACGTGATCGAGACCTTCGAGATGCGTGAGAAGGCGCGCGCCTAAGAGCAGCGCCGGGAAAAGCTCCCAGTAGAGCTCCGTGGGGAGCACGGGACAGGCACAGGAGGAAAAGCGTCGATGGTGGCTCAGGCACGTGCCCGTCGGCTCGCCGAGCGGATCAAGGAGATCGTGGCGAGCACGCTCGAATTCGAGGTCAAGGACCCCAGACTGGGGTTCGTGACGATCACGGAGGCACGCGTGACTCCCGACCTACGCGAGGCCACGGTGTTCTACACCGTCCTCGGTGACGAGGCCGAGCAGGCGGCAACTGCCGTGGCCCTCGAGTCAGCCAAGGGGGTGCTGCGCTCGGCTGTGGGTCGTCAGACCGGCATCAAGCACACTCCGTCGCTGGAGTTCATCGTGGACGCTATCCCGGACAACGCCCGTCACATCGATGATCTGCTTCGTCAGGCCGCTGCAGCCGATGCTGAGGTCCACGCCCGCGCCACGGGTGCCACCTATGCCGGTGAGGCCGATCCCTACCGTCACGACGAGGAGCCCGATCCTGACGAGTGAAGAGATGCCCCAGGGCGTCCTCCTCATCGATAAGCCAGGCGGCATGAGTTCTCACGCCGTGGTCTCACGGGTGCGCAAGGCCCTCGGTATCCGGAAGGTAGGTCACGCCGGAACGCTCGATCCAGCGGCGACGGGTCTGCTCGTCGTCGGTGCGGGCCGGGCGACGCGGCTGCTCGGGTACCTCACTCGTTCGGACAAGGCCTATTCAGCGGTCATCCGGCTGGGCGTGTCGACGATCACCGATGATGCCGAGGGTGAGATTGTGCGCACGTCCTCGTGTCGGGGGGTCGGAGATGCTGATGTCCGCGCGGCTCTCGCTGCCCAGGTGGGCACCATCGAGCAGCGACCCAGTGCGGTGAGTGCTGTCAAGGTTGATGGCAAGCGCGCCTACGACAGGGTCCGTGCTGGTGAGGAGGTGGATCTCCCGGCCCGGATCGTCACCATCCACGAGGTGGTGATCACCGGCATCCGAAGGTCAGCCGATGATGAGTCGATCGATGTCGACATCGAGGTGACCTGCTCAGCCGGCACCTATATCCGTGCCATCGCCCGGGACACGGGAGAAAGCCTCGGTGTAGGTGGCCATGTCGTCTCGCTGCGTCGAACCGCATCCGGGGATTTCTCGATCACCGAGGCAGTAGCCCTGGCGGACATCATCGACCGGCCGCCATTGGCTCGCGAGTCGCTGATGACGCTCCACGAGGCTGCGGGCCGTTCGATGCCCGCGCTCGATCTAGAAGAGGGGGACGCTCAGGCGGTGCGCCACGGGCGTGTGATCACGTGGCCAGCGAGTGCACTTCCTCCGGCATCCGAACCGATCGCTCTCATCCATGAGGGGGAGTTGCTGGCCGTCGCCGAAGCGCATCACGGGCGAACGCGCTATCTGGCTGTCTTTGCCTGACCTGCCAGGACCGCTCGGGTCAATCCCTCAGGTGCAGCGGGCGAGAAGCCGTCGAGGAGGGGACATCCTCCACGAGAAGATCAGCCCATGCGTCACACACTGAGGTGAGCGGGAAACTTCCCGACACCTCATCGAAGGCGTCGTCCGCGAGCTGGGGCCAGGCTTGTGAGTGCACTGTGTCGAGGATCGCTTCAGCCATCTCTGCAGGCGAGGAGTGGATCCACCGAGGCGAGTAGATCGTGTCGGCCCCCGGCCAGGGAAGGATCGCAGGAACGGCTCGCGAGGCCATGCCCTCGGCCGGAGCGAGGTGGAAGCTTTCATCCTCCGACGTGGACAGCACCCAGCCGATCCGTCGCAGCCAGACGGCGACATCTCCACCGAACCCGTCGAAAGACACCGCGCCGTGAACGGTCGGGTCGTCCCTGAGGCGATCCATGAGTGACTCGGCCGCCAACCGTTCCTCGGGCTTGCGCCAAATCCACCAGTAGTCCCATGGCAATTTTGATTTGATCGCGAGGCGGAACCGGGTATCGCGGCGACGCAGCAGGGAGAGGACCTCGACACCGAGATCTGGGCGCTTGCGGTGCGGCGAAATGCCGATCATTCCCAGGGTGAACTCGGCCCCGGGGAGCTTGGGTCGTTCGAACTGCTCGATGTCCACCCAGTTGGGGATGACCGCGATCCGGTCTGTCGGCCAGCCAGTTTTCTCGGCTGTGAGTTGGGCATAGAACGGGCTTACGCAGATGATCTGATCGACGGCTTCGATGTTCACGTCCTGCAACCAGCCGGCATCAAGTTCGAAGCGGTGAAGGCGGACGATCAGTCGCTGGCCCTCACGCTTGTTCTGGGAGTACCACACGGCGTTGGGTCCGGCCCATTCGCAGATGACAACATCGGCCCAGTCGAGACCTTGCCGTGAAGCCTTCTCATCGTGGGCGGACAGTGATTCCCACTCATCGACTCGCACCTCGATGCCGTCGATTCCGCGGAGGTGGTCAAGGATCCGAGTGAAGAACTTCAGATCATGGCTGGCCACAAGGACTTTCACGGGCCCTCGGTCGAGTTGTTCACCAAGGGAAGGTGGTGCGGCAGGCGTCGATCGGGCGAGCGCAGACTGGAGACGGGCCACGGCGGCCGACATGGTGAAGTCCTCGGTAGCCATGCGTGCGCGGCTGGCCGCTGCTTCGAGTCGGTCCGCGAGATCGGGTGCGGTGAGAGCCTGCACGATGTCGGTCGTGTCGGTGACAAAAAAGGGATAATCCCTGCCGAGAAGTTCCTCGTGCATCGTGGTTCTGTTGAGCAGGATGGGCACGTGGAGCTGCGCGAATTCGAGCACCTTGGTCGACAGTTCGAGGCTTGCGTCCATGCTGCGGTCCCGCCAGGACAGGCCAAGGTCGGCCGTGGCCGACAGTTCCATCGCCTGCTGCCTGGGCAATCCGCCGTGCCAGGTGACCCCCTCGGTGTGCTCGAGGGCATGTCGCATGCGGTCCGACCAGCCGGGCAGATCGTTCTCGTCATGGATCTTGTCGCCCACCATGTGGACCTCGGCGGTGACTCCGGCGGCGTGGAGGGCGGCGGGGAGTTCAGTCATCTCCAGGGTCTTCCACGCGGCGGCGAACTTACCGGTGTAGACCAGGCGGAGCGGGCGCTGGGGCGTACCGATCCCCTCGAGACTTTTCGATGTGGGTGTGAACCCAGGTTCGGGGACGATCGGCGGCCACAGGATGCAACGCCCGGCGGCTCCGGGCACCAGGGATTCCAGGTAGGAGCGCAGTTCCTCGGTCTGGCACAGCAGGTATCGGCTGGCGTCGGCGATGTCGGCGAGGGTGTCCATGGTTGACGCCCGCACCTTGTCCACGGTCTGCGGAACATCGGTGAGATAGGTCCACAGTCGACCGGCGAGACGTTCGTTCCTGGCTGCTCCTGCCACGAGTCGCAGCCCTCTCACCACGATGAGATCCGCCGGGGATTGCTCGTCGAGATGCGTAAGGAGGCGGATCGCTTCCGGTCGAGTTAGTTCGTCTATGTCCTGGGTCAGTCCAAGCGCGAACGGGTCGACCACCTCCACGCCGGACATAGCGCGCAGCGGCGCGACCAATCGATCCGTCGTGATGCGCGCCTTGAGGAGAACGCGCACCTCGACGCCGGCACGGGACAACGCCTCCGACATGGACTGCACCCAGATCGCCGAGCCGTCGAGGATGTTGAGGTTCACATCCGCGTAGACCAGGGCGCGACGAGGTCGCACGCGTCGAATCATCGTGACCACCCCGGATGGTGAACCGGTGTGCTGTGGGCGGTCGATGCGGTGGACTCGAGGACACCCTGTCGAGGAACGACGGTGAAGACGGTGGAATCATCCGGGGTCATCATCGTCACCCGTGGTGCCCGGTCGCTGATCTCGTGAGCGATTACAAGATCCTGGACTGCCTGGGGTGCGAGCGTCTGCCAGGCCACATCGGGAATCTCGATGATCAAGGCTGAGGTGCTCGCCTGAGCGGCCCGGACTAGGGATACCGATGAGTCTCCAGAGATGACTCGCACATGGATGTCGGTGAGGCCACGTTCGTCCAGTGAGGTGCGCAGACTGGACTGATATTCACCGGACACGAGGATTTCCACGGGGCGTAGATGTTGTGGTTCGAGGGCATCGACGATCGTCACCGGTTCGACCCCGCCGATGATGTGATCGGGGAGGTGCACAGCGACATCGCGTACCGATTGCGGACGCGTCGAGAGGCCTAGTTGAATCATCACCTGAGTCCACGTGGCCGGCGGTGTCGCGGTTGAAAACAGAGCACGCCAAATCCGCCAGAGGTCGCTGCGGTCGATGGGGCCACGTTCCCAAGCGCGAATCAGCGCATCGCGCGCCCCTGCAGCATTCCCGGCCGGGTAGGTGGCCCAAGCCTGAGAGTCGGCTACTCCGGCCGAGTCCAGCAGGGACTCGATGTCGTTGTCAGGCGGCGACACCAGAGGGAGGCCACATGCGAGTGCAGCGAGCGCGGTCAACGATGCTCCGACCCGGTGGGGGGATGACGGCCCGGTCAGGGCGACGACGCCGGCCTCGCCTAGCGCGGTGAGGAAGCCCGCCGGAGCAGGGAGACTCTCGGCCATCGTCGACAGTCGAACGCCTCGGTCACCGGCCGCATCAGTCCAGGCCTCCCGGACCACGATGTCAGCCTGGTCCTCCGGCAACTGAGCGTGTATCGGACCGGCGAGAATGGCGGTCGGCTCCGGAGCATCGCCGTCATCGCGCAGGAGCCAGGGTGCGCAGTGTGCGACGATCCCAAGATCGATGCCCGGTTGCCACGCATTGCGGCGAGGCGCACCGGGTCCGTCAAGAACCAGGTCGCAACGATCGGCGATCGCGTCGAGTCCGGCATCGGACGCCTCGCATCGGATCAACACGACGGGGCGCCCGTGTGACTTTGCGGCATCCAGGAGCGACTCAGCGGCCATGGCTCGGTCGGTCGCGGCGGGATTGCCCAGGTGCGACCAAGTTCCCAGCGGTCCGGTGCTCAAGGCATCGATCACGACGACATCGGGATCCACCTCGCTGGTGAGCGTGGATGCGTCATGCGGGAGGACAGACGTCACGGCCGCAGATGGTGCCCATACCGCCGCGCGCAGTGGATCGAGTGCCCCAGCGATGGAGAGGGGGCGATCCAGGCGCTGTGCGACGCGGGGAAGTAGGAGGCGGGCTGCGATCTCATCGGTGTAGTCCGACCGACGCATCCGCGCCAGAGGAAGCGCATTCTCTTCCGCAACAGGCTGCGAGCGACGATGGCGACGTAGCCGATACAGCCGCAGGAGATCCCGGGGCAGGAGCAGGGCACGTCGAGGGTGGCGAGCCGCCTTGACGAGGAGGTCGCCGACCTGAAATTTCGTGGAGGCCCGAACCCGAGCGGCATCGGCCTCGGAACGCTGCGCTCGAGCGAGTGCCTGACGAACCTCGGCGCGCAGTTTGGCATTCTCGCCGGCGAGTTTCGTGAGTCGCTCGGACTCTGGTGGCTCGAGATTCATCTCGATCTCGACGCCGCTGACCGAGGACACGTCGGCTCGAGCGTCGAAGGCAGAGGAGTCCGTCATCGCGATCTCAGGCCTCAGCCCGACCATCGAGCCAGTCGAGGATCACCCGTGCGATGCGTTGGCCTGCTCGCCCGTCCCACAGGGGCGGGACTCGCGTCGGATGGGCATGCCGGTCGGGTAGGTCGGCGCGTTCGGCGACGGCCACTGTCAGCGCTGGAATGACCGAGGCAGTTGTCACGAGTTGGTTCGTGCCATGGGTGATGGTGATGGGGCGTTCGGTATTGGGGCGCAGCGTGAGGCACGGGACGCCGAGGACCGTCGTCTCCTCCTGCACGCCACCGGAATCAGTGATGACCGCAAGCGCACCACTCACCAAGGACATGAAGTCCAGGTAACCCAGGGGCTCGACGACGTGCACGCGGGGATGATCGCCGATGCCCAGGGCTTCCAGGATCGCTCGTCCTCGTGGGTGCAGGGGCAACACAATGTCCGCGATCGCCGCGGCACCGTGCACCACAGCGACCAACTCAGCGGCGGTCTCGGGGTCGTCGACATTGCCGGGGCGATGCAAGGTCGCTACCAGGTAGTCCGCGGGAATCCCGAGCCGCTTGCGTGCCGCCTCACTATCGAGCCGATCACGTTGAGCCAAGAGCGTGTCGATCATCGGATTGCCGACGAGGTGGATCCGATCAGCGGGAATGCCCTCATGGGCAAGATGAGCAATGGCGTCGGGGCTGGTGCACAACAGCAGCTCGGAGAGCGAGTCGGTCACCTTGCGGTTGATCTCCTCGGGCATCGTCATGTCGAAGCTTCGGAGCCCGGCCTCGACATGGGCGACGGGCACATCGAGCTTCGCCGCGACGATGGCCGCGGCCAGGGTCGAGTTGACGTCGCCATAGACGATCACCAACTCAGGGCGCGTCGACATGATCTCGCCCTCGAGCCCGACCATGAGGGCCGCGGTCTGCTGGGCATGCGATCCCGAGCCCACGCCGAGGTTGATGTCGGGCCGGGGCAGGTTGAGTTCCCGAAAGAACACCTCCGACATGCGGTCGTCGTAGTGCTGACCGGTGTGCACGAGCCGCTGGGAGACCCCGAGGTCGGCCAGCTGTGCGATCACCGGCGCGGCCTTCGGAAAATTCGGCCGGGCGCCGGTCACGTGGAGAAGCGTCATCGCGCCTACTATCGCAGAAGCGGTGCGGTGTGATGGGAGTTGGTCGCCGCGTGATGTCTGCAGTGTCGACCCCGGCTCGACAGTCATGCGGGCCGGACGCGGCAGGCGTGTGAGAAGGTCGCGAAGCGACGACCGGTCGGGACAGACAGGCAAGGATGTGAGATGAGCGGACAGGGAGTGCCGTGGGCGGAATGGCCCCGGGTTCTGCGACGCCTTCCGCTGATGGTGAGTGGCGGAGTTCGACGCTTTGCGGAGGATCCCTGGCGCGGATGGGCTGCTGCGCGGCGGGCCGTCCCCGGAGTAGCGAGATTCACGCCCGACCCGCGACGACCGCTGGCGCGTGTCGAGCGCGCCGCAGCCGAGGACCGGCTCGCGGACGCACTCGATGCCTTCGACGACGTGCGGGAGCCTTCGGAGCAAGTCGCCGCAGAACGAGCGATCTCACGGCTGCGCGGTCACTACCTCGAGGTCGCGGCGGTACGGCCTCGCAGCAAGGCTGAACGTCGACAGGTCGAGGCAGCTCGACGCCACTGCGAGGTCTGGAGTTCGCCGCTCCCGCGATGGGCTGGGTCGCCACGGTCTTATCCTTCGTCGTCCTCCTCGTCGGCTGGGGCGGGTCGGCCAAACGTTCTTCATGTCGTCACGAACTCTTTGCCGCGGGTCCAGGCTGGCTCCACGATCCGGACCCAACGCATCGCGGCGGCTCAGGGCGATCTCGGCTGGCGGGTGGGCGTGGCCACGCGCCCGGGCTTCCCGGTCTTCCACGGGGATCTCACCTCCGCGTCGGAGCGGGTCTACCAGGGTGTGCGCTATCACTCCTTGCTTCCCGCGTGGATGCCCTCAGCGCAGAAGGTGCCCCAGGTCTATGCCCGGCTGCTGGACGACCTGGTGATGCGAGAGCGCTATGGGCTCCTCCATGCGGCCTCCGATCATGTCAATGCGCGCGCTGCTCTCGAGGTCGGTCATCGGCGAGACATCCCGGTGCTCTACGAAGCCCGGACCCTGCCGGAGGAATCCTGGCTCTCGCGTCACGGCGGGGAGCAGGCACGAGACAGTGACGCCTACCGGTGGATGCGTGCCCGTCATGAGGAGGTGCTCCTCGCCGCTGATGCCGTGACGACGCTCGGCAGCGCGATGCGGGACGCCATTCTGGAGATGGGGGTGGATCCGGAGCGGATCTTCGTCGTTCCCAACGCCGTTCCGGAAGGCTTCTGCGAGCCGGCCACGCCCGCGCTTCTCGCCCGTGACCGGCTCGGGATCGACGGCGGAGACCTCCTGCTGGGAACCGTGACCACGATGTATTCCTACGAGGGATTGGAATTGCTGATCGCGGCGGCTGAAGAACTGCGTCGCGGAGGCCTCGACGCGCGGCTCCTTCTCGTCGGGGATGGTCCCGAACGAGATCGGCTGCTCGGACAGGCCGAGACGGCGGGTGTCCCCGTGAGCGCCCCTGGTCGAGTCCCGGTCGATCAGGTCACCGAGTATCTCGATGCCCTCGATGTTTTCGTCCTTCCGCGTCACGATGATGCGATCACCGCCCAGGTCACGGCGTTGAAGCCCCTCGAGGCCCAGGCTCGTGGTGTCCCCGTGGTCGGCAGCGATCTGCCGGCGGTCGCCGAGGTCCTGGCTCCAGGGGCTCATCGTGTGGCGGGGCGAGATCCGCGGGTCTGGGCGCAGGCCCTCGGCCGCTTGACGGATCCTGTGCTGCGATCAGCGGACGGCGCTGCAGCGAGGGAGTGGGTCCGGGCGTGTCGAACCTGGCCTACCGTCATGCAGGGCTATGCAAGCG
>JBDQGZ010000064.1:0-10296 GCA_040265115.1 Candidatus Nanopelagicales bacterium | reverse complement strand
TCCCCGAGGGGCTCGTAAGGCGGCCCGAGCCCGCGAGCGCCAGGCCCGCATGGAGAACCGCGCCGCCCTCGTCGCCGGCGACGAAAGCCGACTCCCACCCCGCGATCAGGGCCCGGTGCGCCGCTTCACACGCGACTTCGTCGATTCCCGCTTCACCCTGGCGGAGTACTTCATCTTCATCGCCCTCGCCGTGCTGGTCCTCGGCTTCATTCCGAACCAGATCGTGCAGTCGTCCGTGTCGCTGATCTGGTTCATCCTCATTGCGGTCATCCTCGTCGACTCCACCATCCTCGTTCTGCGGCTCAACAAGCAGCTCAAGGAACGATTCCCGGAGAAATCCGAGCGCAAGGGCGCTTCGTTCTACGCGATCATGCGCACCCTGCAGTTGCGGCGGCTGCGACTGCCACCACCGAAGGTAAAGCGAGGTGGCGCACCGGTCACACCAAAACGTCCCACGGGAACCTCACGTAAGGGGAAGTAGGCATGCAGCATCGTCGGCTCGGCGATAGCGGTCTTCGCGTCAGCGAGATCATCCTCGGCAACTGGATCACCCACGGCTCCCAGATCGACGACTCGACCGCGATCGACTGCGTGCATGCCGCCCTGGACGCCGGCATCACCACATTCGACACGGCTGATGTCTACGCCGCGACGGCCGCGGAGTCCGTCCTAGGTCGCGCCCTGCATGGTCAGCGGCGCGAGGGGTTGGAGATCGCCACGAAGGTCTACTGGCCCACCGGTCCCGGTCCCAATGATCGGGGCCTGTCCCGCAAGCACATCCGGGAGTCCCTACACGCGTCGCTGCGGCGACTGGGGACCGACTACGTCGATGTCTATCAGGCCCACAGGTTCGACTACGAGACCCCGCTCGAGGAAACGCTCCATGCCTTCAACGATCTGGTCCGAGAAGGCAAAGTGCTCTACCTCGGAGTCTCCGAGTGGCGCGCGGAGGAGATCGAGGCCGCGATGCAGATAATCGAACGTGACGGTCTCGCGCCGCTCGTGTCGAATCAGCCGCAGTACTCGATGCTGTGGCGGGTGATCGAGGCCGAGGTGATCCCGGTCAGTCAGCGATACGGCATCGGTCAGATCGTGTGGTCCCCCATCGCCCAGGGTGTGCTGAGCGGAAAGTACTCACCCGGCGGGCAGGTTCCCGCGGGCAGCCGCGCGAGCGGTGGTGAAGGAGCGAACTTCATCAGTCGGTACATGGACGACGAGATCCTCAGTGCGGTTCAGCGGCTCGCACCCATCGCTGAGACGGTCGGGATCACGATGGCTCAACTCGCTATCGCTTGGGTGCTCAATCAGCCGGGCATCTCCGCCGCCATCATCGGCGCCTCGAGGCCGGAGCAGGTGACGGAGAACATCGCCGCGAGTGGGGTCGAGCTCGACGCCAACACACTCAGTCAGATCGATGCCGTGCTCGGTGCTGTCGTGCAGCGAGATCCGGCCCTTACCCAATCCCCGAACCCACGTCCCTAGTCGCGGGCCCCTAGTCCGGCGGATGCAGGCTCATGCCGGCATAGACGCAGCGGTCGCCTTCGTAAAGACTCACCATGTCGACGCCACCGGCGAGCAGCTCCCGCCACGACTCACCGAGCCAGGCCTCCGCATCGGACTGCGTGGGGAACCCCGAGGTCACCGCGGAGGCCGGAAGAGTCTCGACCGGACTGGAGTCGGCGCGTTGGAAAATCCACACCCAATCAGCTGTTGCACTCATGGCTTCCAGGGTAGGCCGTAGTAGGGTGCGAGCACCAGAACTGAATACCTCTACGCGCCCGACGTCCAGGGGAAGCCGGTGAGAATCCGGCGCTGACCCGCAACCGTGAGCGACCGACCGACCATCAGGGGTCGGCGAGTCGACAAGTCGGAGCACCTGGCGGGCGCGAGCGGCTTGTTTTCCGTCGAGGTCTACGGGACGACGAGCGCATCCTCTCCCCACGTGTCGCGTGGGGTGAACGATCCGTTCGCTTCGTCGTGTGGGTCGCTCACCTGAGAGGAACCTCCATGCTCCGCCTGATGTCGGGAGCCGTCGTTATCGGCGCCTCCCTCGCCCTCGTGGCACCTCCCGCCTTCGCCGCTCCGGGCGAGCCCGTCACCATCGCCTCCGACCGCGGCCTCTACGGCACGACCGATCCCACCTTCGATGGTGTCTTCCGCCAATCGATAGCGATCCTCGGTCTTGATGCCGCTGGCGCGTCGATCCCCGCCTCAGCGGTCGGCTGGCTCGTCGGTCAGCAGTGCGATTCCGGTGCCTTCATGGCCTACCGCGCGGAGACGACCGAGCCGTGCCCGGAACCCGATCCGGTCGCCTTCACCGGCCCGGACAGCAACTCGACCGCGTTGGCTGCGCTCGCCCTGAGTGTCGTAGGCGAAACAGAGGCCGCTGACGTTGCCATGTCATGGCTTCTCGCGCAGCAGGTTCGCGGTGGGGGTTGGGCCTACCTCCCCGGCAGTGCCGTCGATACATCATCGACCGGATTCGCTCTTGCCGCAGTTCGCGCGCTGAATCCAGAGGGCACGCGTTCGGTGATTCGGGATGCCACGAATTTCCTACGTCGCGCGGAGACCAATTGCTCCGCCGACGTGGCTGACCGCTTCGGTATGCCTTACCAACCAGGACTCCTGCCCGACACATTCTCTTCGTCGCAATCCCTCCTCGGCTTGGCCGATGCCTTCCCAGTGAAGGAGCAGGCGCAGCGTCGTGGCCTGCCCCGAACCGAATGCCGCGAAGACGGCCGCGTCGACAACACACGCGCCGGCGTTGCCAGGTGGCTGGCCCGCCAATTGAACGCGAATGACGGGGCTCTGCCGAACACCTACGATCCAACATCCATCGATTGGAACTCGACCGCGCTCAGCATCCTTGGTCTGGTCGCTGCCCGAACCGCAGGCAACGCCACAGCAAAAGCCACCGACACCCTCGCCACCAATATCGAGGACTACATCGGCTCCGCGGAGGGTGATCGTCCTGCCGCGCTCGGGACGAGCGTGATGGTGGCGGTCTCCACCGGCAACAACCCAAGGGATTTCGGCGGCACCGACCTCATCCGTCGCCTGCAGGACGCACGGCAGAGGTGATCACCCCCATGCCGTCGCCCCGTCCGGAGAACCTGGTCTGCCCGCGCGCAGCCCGGGCCGTTCTGGCGGTGCTACTGGTCGTCGTGGGCGCGTTCGCCGCGCTCATCGCAACCCCGCAGAACGCGTCGGCGATGAGTTACCGCTACTGGAGCTACTGGATCGGCAACGGCTCAGGGTGGACCTACTCCCCCTGGGGGCCGGCATCGCTGCGTCCTGCCGACGGCAGCGTCGAGGGCTGGCGCTTCGGGGTGAGTTCGGGGACGTCGGGAGCCGGCCTTCAACCACGCGCGACTGCCGACTTCGATCGAATCTGTGCAGACACGTCCGCGGAGGAGGGTCTCAAGCGCGTCGCCGTCATCATCGACCCCGGGCTCGCTGACGACGCCCCGGATGGCGAATCACCCGGTGGGCTGTGGGCCATGTGTGTCTCCGCCCCACCATCGGCCACAGGTGCGGACATCCTTCGCTCCGCCGCGAGCGTGCGCACCCAGGCAGGCATGGTGTGCGGGCTTGCCGGCTACCCCGCACGCGAATGCGCGGTCGTCCTCCGCGATGAACCCGAGAACTCCGCGGAACAGGAGAGCCCGAGCCCCTCGGCCACCGATGCTCCTGCACCACAGCCGACCTCTCGCCCGTCGACGGTTGCGGGGGACGCCGATCCCACCACATCGTCGCCCCTGCCCACACCGACTCGCTCCTCGGCGACGTCACCCTCCCCGCGTGCCACGCCCTCAGCCGACCAGCCGCTCGACACTGCTGCGACGGAACAGTCGACCCCACCGCCTGATGGAGCGTCACCCACGGGCGGTGTGCCACAGGCAACGTCGAAACCTGCACCGAGTCAAGCGCCGGCGGAGACTGAGCCACGTCCGGAGGTCTCCATCGTTGCCGCAGCGGTGACCGGACCAGGATCAGGCCCAGGACCACTCATGGCGATCATCGGCGGTGCCGCTATCGCGGTCATCGCACTGCTGGCGATCCTCCAACGACGACGAGTACCACGGTGACCCTCACCCGGCCCGAACCGCGGCGCACGATCACCCCGTCGGTGGCCACGTCGGTCGTGAAGCCTGCCTCTGCGGGAGTCGTGTGGCGACCACTCGCCCGTTGGCTGCATCCCGGTGCCTGGTGGGCCTGGGCCCTGGGCTTGGCTGTCGCCGCTTCGAGGACCACGAATCCGCTCCTGCTCGGGCTCATCATCGCGGTCGCAGCACTGGTCGTCTACGCACGTCGTCCCCGGGCGCCCTGGGGTCGAACCTTCTCTGCCTTCTTGGTGCTCGGCGTCATCATCATCGCGATCCGGATCATCGGGCAGATGCTGCTCGGGATTCCGATCGGCACCACCGTGCTGTTCACCCTGCCGACCATCGGCCTGCCGGACGTGTTTGCCGGGATCCAGATCGGTGGACCCGTCACCGGCGAGGAGATCCTGGCTGGAGCCTATGAGGGGCTGCGCCTGGCGACCATCCTCGCCTGCATAGGTGCCGCGAACTCACTGGCATCACCGGCTCGCTTGCTCGCCAGCGTTCCCGCCGCCCTCTACGAGGCAGGTGTTGCCGTCGTCATCGCGGTCACGTTCGCGCCACAACTCATCTCCGACGTGCGCCGGGTTCGTGCGGCGCGGCGATTGCGCGGACGCCCAGTGCGGGGGTTGCGGGGCATCACTGCCTCTGTCATGCCCGTGCTCGAAGGGGCGCTCGACCGATCAGTGAACCTCGCCGCAGCCATGGATTCGCGAGGCTACGGCCGCCGAGCGTCCCGGACACGCGTCGAGCGCTGGGTTTCCGCGGGCGCCCTGCTCGGCGCGCTGACCTTCGGAGTCATCGGCACCTACGCGGTCCTGGACGCCTCCGTCCCGACCGTGGTGGGAGTGACTGTGCTGTCCATCGCCATCGCTGCTGGACTCATCGGCATGCGTGTGGCCGGGCGTCGCACGGCAAGGACCCGATATCGGCCCGATCCCTGGGCATTCCCGGAATGGCTCACCGCGACCTGCGGACTCCTCCCCGCACTCGTGTTCATCGGCGTGGGCATCGTTGGATCAACCGGACTGGCCACCTCGGTCGATCCCGCGGAGTGGCCGGAACTACCACTCCTTCCCACCATTGCCGTGCTGTGCGCAATGTTCCCCGCGTGGCTCGCACCTGAGCCACCGGATCGGAGCGCGTCATGATCCGCTGGGAGTCGGTCACGGTCACCTACCCCGAGGCCGCCGAAGCCGCCCTTCGTGATGTTGATCTCGAGGTGGGAGAAGGGGAACTGGTTCTCGTCATCGGACCAACCGGGAGCGGCAAGTCAACCCTGCTGCGGACCATCAACGGCCTGGTCCCCCACTTCACGGGCGGGACTCTTCGCGGAAGGGTGCTGATCGACGGGCGTGACACGGCGTCCCACCCACCCCGTGAACTCGCCGATGTCGTCGGCTACGTCCCACAGGACCCTCGAGCGGGCTTCGTCACCGACACCGTCGAAGAGGAGCTCGCCTACACGATGGAGTCCCTGGGGCTCCCGCCCGATGTCATGCGTCGACGCGTGGAGGAAACCCTCGACCTGCTCGGCCTCGCGGAACTGCGAGACCGCCCCTTGGCGACGCTGTCCGGTGGTCAACGACAGCGCGTGGCGATCGGGTCCGTGATGACCGCATCCCCCCGCATCCTCGTCCTCGACGAACCCACGTCTGCGCTGGATCCCGGTGCAGCAGAGGAGGTCCTGGCCGCTATCCAGCGACTCGTGCACGATCTGGGCATTACCGTCGTTCTCGCTGAACATCGCCTGGAACGGGTGCTTGAATACGCCGATCGAATCATCGTCGTTCCGGGCGAGGGATCGGCGCTCACCACTGGCGAACCCACCGAGGTGATGCAGCAGGCACCGATTGCCCCCGCCGTCGTGCGCCTCGGTCGGGTTGCCGGCTGGACGCCGCTGCCCCTGTCCGTGCGTGATGCGCGCCGCCGTGCCACGGCATTACGCGAGATCCTGGCGCAAACCCCCGCTCCTGTCGCACTCGACCCACCGGTGACATCGTCGAAGGAGTCGACGACCGTCGCGCACGTCCACCATCTCACGGTTGTCCACGGTCGAACCGTGGCAGTGCGGGACGTCTCTTGGTCCATCACGTCCGGTGAGGTCGTCGCCGTGATGGGTCGAAACGGGGCGGGGAAATCAACTTTGATCAGCGCCCTAGCCGGCGCACTTCGGCCACACAGCGGACACGTCGATCTGCTCGGCGACGATCCCCGCACACTTCGGGGCAAGGATCTCGTGCGGCGGATCGGTGTCGTTCCGCAGGAGTTCGGCGACCTGCTCACCCGTTCGACCGTGGCCGACGAGTGTGCGGATGCCGATCGTGACGCTGACGTAGCCCCGGGGACGACGGCCGGCATCCTGGCTGATCTCGCCCCCCACATCAACCCGCTGACGCACCCGCGCGACATCTCCGAGGGCCAGCGGTTGTCTGTGGCGCTCGCTGTCGTCCTGTCCGGCAGGCCCTCTGTCATCTGCCTCGACGAGCCGACGCGCGGCCTCGATTACGCGAGCAAGGAGCGACTCATCTCAATCATCTCCCGACTCAGCGCCTCGGGACATGCGGTCATCATCGCGACCCACGATGTGGAACTCGTTGCCGATGTTGCCTCGCGCGTCGTCGTCCTGGCCGATGGAGAGATCGTGGTGGACGGACCCACAGCAGACATCGTCGTGGCGTCACCGCTTTTTGCCCCCCAGGTCGCCAAGGTGCTCTCCACGTCCGCCCAACCCAGTCGCTGGTTGACTCCATCTTCGGTCGAGTCCGCTCTCACCGGAGCGCAGCCATGAGCGCCCCGCGAGTGGTCCGGTCGGTGCGCGCCGTTCGCCTGGGCGTGCGCTCCTGGTGCGCGATCGGACTGGCCTCCGCGATCGGTGTGATTGCCTTTTTCTGGCCCTTCCTCGCCGATCCCGGCTCGACGATCGTCGCCCACTCCCAGGACGCTCCGTGGATCTTCGCCGCCACCATCCCGCTCGTCCTCGCCGTCGTCATCGCGGCGATCCTCGACGGCGGCATGGATGCCAAGGCCGTTGCGATGCTCGGGGTACTCGCAGCCGTCATCGCCCTGCTTCGGCCGCTGGGGGCCGGGATGGCTGGGATCGAGCCGATCTGGGTGATCCTCATCCTCGGAGCTCGGGTGTTCGGACCCGGATTCGGTTTCGCCCTCGGTTCCCTGTCCCTCGTCGCCTCGGGGTTGCTCACCGGCGGGGTCGGCCCCTGGTTGCCGTTCCAGATGCTGGCCGCTGCCTGGGTGGGACTGTTCGCCGGGCTACTTCCCCCGCTGAGAGGTCGTCGTGAGGTCGCGCTCCTCGCGGGATATGGATTCCTCGCCGCCTTCGCCTACGGGCTCCTGCTCAACCTGTGGTTTTGGCCCTTCATCGCCGAGGGAACCCAGGCGGCGTTCATCGCCGGCGCCCCGGTGTGGGACAACGTCGGCCGGTGGTTCGTCTTCACCGCGACGACCTCGCTCGCCTTCGACCTCCCGCGCGCTGTTCTCACCTCGGGAGCGATCGTGCTGATTGGCGCACCGATCCTTCATGCGCTTCGACGAGCCGCTCGGCGCGCGGCGTTCGAACCGCCTGTGCAGTTCGAACATGGCGAGATGTCGGCACCGACAGCAGAACCACGCAGGGCATGATTCTCCGTGACATGACCGATTCTCCCGAGCCGACCAACGAAGCGACCGGACGCGACAACACACCGAGCGCGCCGCCGATCGACGCCGGGGCGGCGGACTCCGCCGACCAGCGGTGGCACGCACTACACGCCTCCACCCAGGGCTATGGACGCCTCGAAGAGGTCGGCTCCTGGATCTGCGCCGTTCAGGGCGCATGCCCCCCACGCGCACTGGCCCACCCTGTGCTGATCCGAGTCATCGCCGATCACGGACTGTCGGACGCGACCGAACCCCAACGATCTCGGATCCTGCGCGATCAGACCCTTGACGCAGTGCGAGCCTTGGCCGGTGATCACGGCGTCGGCGTCCGCACGATCGACACCGACAGCTTCGATGGACTTCCTCCGCGCACTGGCTCGGTCGATGCTGTCGATGCCTGCACAGTCGCTCAGGCGGTGACAGCGATGGACATCGGCCGTCGACTTGTTGACTCTGAAGTCGACTCGGGCACCGATCTCTTGGCGGTGACCGGCTGTGGTCCTGGCTCTCAGACCGTGGCTGCGATCATCATCGGGCTACTCACCTCCAGCAACCCCGTCGCTGTCAGCGGCCAAGGTCCTGGGATCGACGACATGACCTGGATGCAACGAACCACATCCATCCGGGATGCGATGCATCGCGGCACGCAATCGAAGGGCGACCCCGCGGGTCTCCTGGCCACGGTTGGCGGACTCGACCTGGCGGTGATTACCGGCATCCTGCTTCAGGCAGCCGTGCGGCGCACCCCGGTGATCCTTGATGGTGTGGTCTCTGCTGCTGCGGCACTCATCGCGCAGCGTAAGGACTTCCGATCTCGGCGGTGGTGGATTGCCGCAAGCCGCTCAACGGACGCTGCCGCCGACCTTGCTCTCGACCGACTGGATCTCGATCCGCTGCTCCATCTACGGATCGATGCAGTCGATGGAACCGCCGCCCTCGCCGCACTCCCCCTTCTCCGCACGGCGATTACCTATCTGCAGCAGGACATCCCCGGTCCCGACGGGTCACGCTACGGTCCTGGCATGGAGGAATCTGGCATGGAGGAATCAGTGCAACGCCACACGCCCCTGCACACCCGCCACGTCGAAGCCGGAGCCACCATGGCCGACTTCGGTGGATGGGACATGCCGATCGAATACACCGGGACAGTCGGCGAGCACACATCGGTTCGCGAGGACGTAGGCATCTTCGATGTCTCCCACATGGGATACACCGAAATCACCGGCACCGGTGCCGTGTTGTGGTTGAACTCGATCCTGACCAATGACCTGAATCGAATCGTCGACGGCCAAGCGCAGTACACGCTCCTATGCGACGACACGGGCGGGGTCATCGACGACCTCATCGTCTACCGCATTCATGACGATGCCGCCTTCATGATCCCGAATGCGGCCAACAGCGACGCCGTCGTCGAGGTGCTTTCGTTGGCCGCGAGTGGGACCGACATCACCATCGAAGACCGGCGCGAGGAGTTCGGCATCCTCGCGGTCCAGGGGCCGCGCAGTTCCGCGGTGATCGAGTCACTGGGGCTGCCAACCGATCACGACTACATGTCCTTCGAACGAACGATGTGGAATGACCACCCCATTGTGGTTGCACGCACCGGATACACCGGAGAACGAGGCTTCGAGTTGCTCATCAGCGCCGCGGGACTCACCGAGATGTGGGACGCCCTCATCGACGCGGGAGCAACTCCATGCGGCCTTGGCGCGCGCGACACCCTCCGCACCGAGATGGGCTATCCGCTGCACGGTCATGAATTGTCCCTGGACATCACTCCCGTGCAGGCACGTCTGTCATGGGCTGTCGGATGGGACAAGCCGATGTTTTCCGGGGCAGAGGCGTTGGGTGCTGAACGCGAACGTGGCGCAACGCGGGTGCTGCGAGGGCTCCTCGCCGCCGGCCGGGGTGTTCCGCGAGCAGGCATGACCATCACCAACGATCGCGGTGAGGTCGTGGGCGTCACGACCAGTGGGACGTACTCACCCACTCTCAAGCAGGGCATCGCCCTCGGCCTGCTCGATCCCGCCATCGGTGACGGCACCGACGTCTTCATCGACGTCCGCGGGCGGGCTCTGCCCTGCGTGGTAACGAAGCCCCCGTTCGTAGAGTCCCACGTGCGCTAACGCACGATCCGTCCCCCATCTGTACGACCTCACGCAGCCTGCCTAGGCTTTCGGGCTATGAGCATCGTGACGGCTGTTCCTTCCCTTTCCCTGTCCTCCGCAACCCCGGCTGCCGCCTCGGCTGACGTCCTCATCGTCGGGGTCCACCCGTCCAAGGGACGCCGCAAGGGCATCATCACACCGGGCACGCTCACCGCTGCTGCACGGCGCCGATTGGAGGAGGTTGCTGGCGCACTGGGAGCCACGGGCAAGGCGGGCGAGGTCACCACATGTCCTGGGACCGGGATCACCAAGGCACCCCTGGTCATCGCGGTCGGTCTCGGACCACTCGACAACGATGCCCCACTCGAGCGTCGACTCGAGGGACTCCGCCGCGCCTACGGGGCGGCCGCGCGGTCCACGACCTCGGC
>JBDQGZ010000063.1:0-10579 GCA_040265115.1 Candidatus Nanopelagicales bacterium | reverse complement strand
GGCGGCACGGGTGCCGTCTCGACTCATCGCGATCGACTCCACCACGTTGCGCGAGCTCAGTCCTTCGATCGGCACCTCGGCTGGAACACCCTCGTCGTTGATACGCCGGATCACTCCGTCCGATCCCACGAACCATGGTTGTGAGCGGCCACCGTAGGTCGGGCGGGACTGTCCGGGCTCAGGCACGATCTCGAGAGCGCCACCGCTCGCCGTGAGCGTTGCCGTCCACAGCGCCGCTCGTTCGTCGAGGCCGGTGACACGACTTTGCACCAGGTCGACCGCTATCCCGGTGAGAGCCGGATCGTTGTCGCCCGCGGCGCCGGGAACAGGGAACGAACCGGAGTCGGTGAGTTGGCGGACTCCTGTTCCGGCGACGACGTAGGCGCGTGTATCGGTGGGCATGCGGTTCGGATCGACCAGGGGCCAGGAGTCAATCGGTTGCGGCACAGCGACTCCGGGAACCTGCAGGATCTGGCCACCGGCATTGATATCGAGCGCTTCGATACTGGGAATCTGCCGCAGGGTCCAGCTCAACTGCGCACTCATCGCCTGCCGAGTCGCATCATCGGTCAGTCGTGTCAGCGCATCGAGGTCGATTCGGGCGATACCCTCCGTGACAGGCACAGCATCCACGAGAAGTGAGCTTCCGTCAGGGAAGGCAGTGCGAACTGCCGGCGCCAACCAATCGCTGGGACCGTTGATGAGGGCCCTGGTCAGCGTGGTCGCGGCGCCCTGGCCGCTCACGGGAAACAGTCGCGGATCGGGCACCACGGTGGTGAAGCTGGGATCGAAGAAATAGACGCTGTACGAGCGGAAGGCGCGATCGACATCGGCTCGTGACAGCAGCAATCCGCTGGGAGGTGAGGCGATTCGCCACTGGCCGTTGATACTGGTGAGCAGGAAACTCGGCGTGATCCTTCGGGAGGGGGCGGAGACCTGATAGCGCCCGTCGTCACTGATGCGCCCGGCCTCGGCCGCGCTGAGTTCGACGGTGGTGCTCGCGCCCGACTCGGCATCGACCGGACCCTCGACCGAAATCGTCGGGGTGCCGTCGTACACGGTGGTGCCGGCTTCCGGTCGCCAGGCAGCGGCGGCCTCGGGGGTGAGGTAGAGCCGGGCGACAGCGTGATCGTCGTCGAAGGAGGCAGAGGCCTGGACGAAGCCGGTAACAACCTGGGCCGGTGTCATGCCCGGTTGCGGCGGTCGGGCGATGACTCGAATGATCTGGTCGGACGACTCGCCTTCGAGGCGAGGGCCCTCGAGGACCGGGCCGCTGGTCGGGATCGTCGCGCAGCCGGCGAGCACCATGCCGGCCGCGAGGAGCGCGACGAGGCGCCTCATGGTCGAACCCCGCTCGAGACCGCGTCATCAGGGTCACGTTCGATAGCGGGATCGGTTGCCTCGTCATCGCCCACTGCTGTCCGGGAGGTGTCGAGCACATCGACGGGGATGAGGGGAAGTGGGGACGTGACCAAGGGTGCGTCGGCGTCGCGAGGAAGCGTCAGCCGGAACACTGCGCCCTGTCCCGGCTCACCCCACACCTCAAGCCAGCCCCCATGCAGCCGGGCGTCCTCGAGAGCGATGGCAAGACCGAGGCCGGTTCCTCCGGTGGTGCGGGCTCGAGCCGGATCGGCTCGCCAGAACCGGTCGAACACGTGGGTGCAGGCCTCCTCGCTGAGGCCGACGCCGTGGTCGCGCACGCTGATCGCGACGGCACCGGGGTCAGCTGCCACATTCACCTCGATCGGTTCGCCCTCGCCATGCTCCACGGCGTTGTCGAGCAGGTTGCGCATGATCCGGTCGATCCTGCGGGCATCGGCGGCAACGGTGAAATCGCCCTCGGTGGGCTCGTAGGTCGCCTCGATCGGGGAGCCGTATCGATCGGCCAGCGGCACTGTCACGTCGATGACTCGAGTGATCAGGGTGGCGAGGTTCACCGCGTCGACCTCGAGCACGGCTGCGCCTGCGTCATGGCGTGAGATCTCCAGTAGATCGACCAGCAGGCTCTCGAAGCGATCGAGTTGGTTCTGCAGCAGTTCGGCAGAGCGGGCCGTCGCGGCGTCATAGGACTCGCGGCCCTCAAACAACACGTCGGCGGCCATGCGGATCGTCGTGAGTGGGGTCCGCAACTCATGGGACACGTCGGCGACGAAGCGCTGCTGTACCCGGGACAGATCCTCGAGTCGGTGAATCTGCTCCTCGAGGCTGGCGGCCATCTCATTGAAGGAGGTGGCCAGTCGGGCCAGGTCGTCCTCGCCGCGAACATTGACTCGCTGCTCGAGATGACCATGGGAGAACTGCTCGGCCACCTTCGCCACGGCTCGCACGGGATCGACGACCTGTCGGGTGACGAGCCAGGCGATGACGGCGAGCAGGATGACCAGCAGCGCAGCGGTCGCGACGACACCGCTGCGAACCAGGTCGAGGGTGCTGGCCTCCTCGGTCAGCGGGAAAAGGTAGTAGAGCTGGTAGGCGCCGGCGCTGGGAATCGTCAACGGTGCACCTACGACGATGCCGGGCGCGGATCTCCCGTCGAGGTAGCGAATCTCGGTGAAGGTCCACGCCTGGCGTCCCGACTCGGCGATCGCCGTGCGCAGATCCGAGGGGACACTGACGACGGAGACGAGGTTGGTCCCGCGCTCGGGGGCGCTGGCCTGCGCATTGGCATCGGCGAGCAAGAGAACCTCGAACTGCGGCGGGTCGCCCGCGCGGGTGGCGAGGGACGCGATGATCGTGTCGACGATGCGGGTCGGTGAAGTGCCCGCGGTTCCGGTGTCGACGGCGCTGGACAGCCGCTGAGCGTCGGTCATGCCCGCGGTGGCCTCGGTGATGGCGTTGCGTTCGGCGGTGTCGAGGAGGCCGGTGGTGATGCGTCCCAGCAGGATCACGCCGAGCGCACCCACCACGATGATCGACAGCGCGAGGGTGGTGACGGTGACGCGGGTGAGGAGGGATCCGCGCCAACGCGACCGAAGGCCCCGTGCCGCCGCGCGGATCGGATTCACGGCGGTCCGGCCTTGTATCCCACGCCCCGCACGGTGAGAACGATCTCCGGCTTCTCCGGGTCGTGTTCGATCTTGGCGCGTAGCCGCTGCACGTGGACGTTGACGAGTCGGGTGTCGGCGGCGTGGCGGTAGCCCCACACGTCCTGCAGCAAAGTCTCTCGGCTGAACACCTGCCACGGCTTGCGGGCGAGGCACACCAGCAGATCGAACTCCAGGGGAGTGAGGTTGATGATCTCGTCGCCGCGCTTCACCGAATGGCCAGCAACATCGATGCTGAGGTCGCCGATACCGAGGACTTCCGCAGAGGGCTCGTCGAGCCGGCGCATGCGCGCGCGCAGTCGAGCAACGAGCTCCTTGGGCTTGAACGGTTTGACGACGTAGTCATCAGCTCCGGACTCGAGGCCGAGCACCACATCGACGGTGTCATTCTTCGCGGTCAGCATGACGATGGGCACGCCGGACTCCGCACGGATCAGGCGGCAGACGTCGACGCCATCCATGCCAGGCAGCATGAGGTCAAGAAGGACGACATCGGGTCGAGCGTCCCGGAAGGCCTGTAAGGCAAGGGAGCCATCGGCGCAGAAGACGGGGTCAAAGCCCTCGCCCCGCAGCACGATGCCCATCATCTCGGCCAGGGCTAGGTCGTCGTCGATGACGAGCACGCGTCCTCTCACGG
Organism: Candidatus Nanopelagicales bacterium; assembly: GCA_040265115.1. Taxonomy (GTDB): domain Bacteria; phylum Actinomycetota; class Actinomycetes; order S36-B12; family S36-B12; genus M55B157. The sequence goes on along the minus strand of JBDQGZ010000063.1, from coordinate 6,898 downwards.
ACCCCATGGTGTCATCCCCGCGCTCAGAATGGGTGATTCACGCCCAGGAGAGGTCCGGATAGGGCACTCGTTCAGCCGGCGGGAAGCAGATCGGCCACCAGCAAGAAGACCGCTCCAGGCGCGTTGTTCACGGCGTGAGCGACGATGGGTGCGCCCAGGCCGCGGGTGAACCACCGCAGCACCCCGAACACTGTTCCGCTCGCCAGCAGGATCGGCAGGCGGGTCGGCTCGAGGTGGAAGGCGGCGAAGATGATGGCGGAGATGGTGATGACCCACGCCGGATGCAGGAGTTTCTTGGCCAGGGAGTTGTAGATCAGCCCACGGAAGGCGATCTCCTCCACGATGGGCGCGCCGACGGCGACCAGCACGGCGAAGATGATGAGGGCGAGCAGGGGGCCGGACTCGGTGATCTCCTGCGCGACCTCGCCGGCGGCAGAGTCGAAGTCCCCGACGATCACGGTGAGCAGCGCCGCCACGAGTCCGGAAGCGATGAGCGCCACGACGCCACCCAGCACCCCCCAGCCCACGTCGGACCAGGTCAGGCGCAGCCCCAGGTCGATCCGCGGACCATTGCCACGCAGTGTTGTGACGAGCACAGGCCATCCAGCGAGGGCGATCCACGGCGTCGCAAGACCGATGAGCAATGCCCAGGCCAACCCCAGATCGAAGGCCTCCTGGGCGAATAGAGCCAGGAGGAGCCCGATGATCGAGAAGCCGACTGCTCCCGCGAGGGTGTAGGCGATGTCGGGCAGACCCCAGCGCGGCTCGCGCAGAACTCGCCCGCGGGCGAGCGCCTGCTCGACGGTGATCGGGCAGCCAGGATAGGCAGCCGGATCGGTCAGCGTAGGTGTGCTCACGACACCGACGCTACGTCATCCGCAGCGTTGACGTCAGTAGCGGTAGTGGTCGGGCTTGTAGGGCCCGGCGACGTCGAGGCCGAGGTATTCCGCCTGGTCCTTACGCAACTCGGTGAGGTGAACGCCGAGCGCTTCAAGGTGCAGGCGGGCGACCTTCTCATCAAGGTGCTTGGGCAGCGTGTAGACGCCGAGGGGGTAGTCCTCGGTTCGCGTGAACAACTCGATCTGGGCGAGCACCTGGTTGGTGAAGGAGTTGCTCATGACGAACGAGGGGTGGCCGGTGGCGTTGCCGAGGTTGAGTAGGCGTCCCTCCGACAGCACGATGATCGAGTGGCCATCAGGGAATGTCCACTCGTCGACCTGCGGCTTGATGATCTTGCGCACCACGTTCGGGGTGGCCGCGAGGCCAGCCATGTCGATCTCGTTGTCGAAGTGACCGATGTTGCCCACGATTGCCTGGTGCTTCATCTTCGCCATGTGCTCAGCGGTGATGACTTCGAAGCAGCCGGTGGCGGTGATGAAGATGTCGGCGGTGTCGAGGACGTCCTCGAGGGTCGCAACCTGGTAGCCGTCCATCGCCGCCTGCAGCGCACAGATCGGATCGATCTCGGTGACGATGACGCGCGCACCCTGACCGCGCAGCGAGTCAGCACTTCCCTTGCCGACGTCGCCGTAGCCGCACACCACGGCGACCTTGCCACCGATGAGGGTGTCGGTCGCGCGATTGATTCCGTCGATCAGGGAGTGGCGGCAGCCGTACTTGTTGTCGAACTTGCTCTTGGTGACCGAGTCGTTGACGTTGATCGCCGGGAAGAGCAGCGAACCGTCGCGCATCATCTCGTAGAGGCGGTGCACCCCTGTCGTGGTCTCCTCGGTCACGCCCTTGATGTCGGCGGCGATCCGAGTAAAGCGGGTCGGGTCGTTGGCGAGTGACTCACGCAGGGTCTGCAGGATGACCTGGTATTCCTCGGAGTCGTTCGGGTCGGTGGAGGGCACCGCACCTGCGGCCTCGAACTGCACGCCCTTGTGCACCAGCAGCGTCGCATCGCCACCGTCGTCGAGGATCATGTTCGGGCCGGCGCCATCGGGCCAACTGAGCACCTGCTCGGTGCACCACCAGTACTCCTCAAGGGTCTCGCCCTTCCAGGCGTAGACCGGGACACCCTTCGGATCCTCAGGGGTGCCGTCGGGGCCGACCACGACCGCAGCGGCGGAGGGATCCTGGGTGGAGAAGATGTTGCAGGAGGCCCAGCGGACCTCAGCGCCGAGGGCCACCAGGGTTTCGATGAGGACGGCCGTCTGGACGGTCATGTGCAGCGAGCCGGTGATTCGAGCGCCACGCAGCGGCTGGGTCGCGCCGAACTCCTCACGCATCGCCATGAGCCCAGGCATTTCATGCTCGGCCAGGCGAATCTCATCCCGGCCGAGAGCGGCCAGGGACAGGTCGGCGACCTTGTAGTCGTTCTTCAGGGAGTAGTCGCGTGCGGTGCTCATCGGTTCTCCAAGATCGTGTCGTCGGTTGTGGTGGGGGTGTGAGCCTGGAACCAGGCTCGGCGACCCCACTCGGCGAACGTCTCGAGGCTTCGATGGCTCGGCGGCGGGTCGTGCAGGTGATAAGGGTAGCGGCCCCATGCACAGTCGGCGCGATGAGAGTGCCGTGTCGGCCGTGACGTGCCTCACGATGCGCCGTGATGAACGTGAGGAAGGTGACCTCGACACTCTGGACGGGCGCGGATCTTCTAGATCTTGTGGCCCCACGGGACTGTGTCGCGTGCGCGAGCCCGGGGCGGGTGCTGTGCCGGCCATGCGAGGGCGCACTGGCGAGTGCGGTGGGCTGGACCGATCAGAAGCGAGTGGAAGTCCCCGTAGCGGTGGGAGGACCGTTCACCGGGGTGCTGGGGGAGGTAGTCCGCTCCTATAAAGACGGTTCCCGCAGTCTGGTAAGCCCGCTCGCCAGGGTCCTGCTGCCTGCCCTGCGGTATGCGGCCGAGCAGGCTGAGCGGGATCGGAGTTCCGGCGATGGTTCAGATGATCGGGTGGTGTCCATCGTGTCGATCCCAGCCTCGCGTCGGGCCGATTGGGCCCGTGGGGAGGACATTCTCACGCGCGTGGTCACGCGCGCGGTCGGTGCGCTTCGGCGTGAAGGGTGGCGGGTACGTCAGCGCTCCCTGCTGACTCCGGGGCGCGTAGTGGCCGATCAGCGCGGACTCAGCGCCCAGCAGCGTCGGGTCAATATCGTGGGTTCGCTCCAGCTGGACCCACGTGAGGTGCAGCGCTGGGTTGGGGCAGGCCGGAGTTCCATCGTCGTCGTTGATGACGTGCTCACCACGGGAGCAACCCTGCGGGAGGCAGTGCGGGTGCTCGGCCAGGTGATGGACAAGCAGATCATCAGTGGTGCCGTCATCGCGGCGACCACACCGCGGCAGGGTGAGCGACCCGCGGCGGGGGAATTTCCGCGCCGCGTGGACGAACGTCCCTAGTGGACGTCCCTCAGTTCGGCTAGCGTGGGCTGACTCCCGGGTGGGGCTGCGCCCCGCCTCTCGCGACGGAAGGAGCCGACATGACCAGTTCGGGCACGTCGTCCACTGAGATCGTGGTCCACGGTCGCCACACCGATCTCACCGATCGATTCCGCGAACACGCAGCCGAGTCGGCAGTGAAACTCGAACGATTCGGAATCCCGCTCCAACGTGTCGATGTTGAGATCACCCACGAGCACAACCCACGCAACGTCGATCGGGCCTTCAAGGTCGAGTTCACCTGCCGAGGCAACGGAGGCATCGTGCGGGCCGAGGGGACCGCTGATCACGACCTCACGGCACTCGATCGAGCGGTCGATCGCATCGAGCAACGGCTGCGCCGGGCGGCCGATCGAAAGCAGACCCGCTATCGCCGGGCCACTCGTGACGTCGTCGTTCCCCCGCTGGAGGCCCCTGCTCCTGCCGCCGATGATGAGACAGAGGTCTCGCGCACACCGGATGATCCCGCTGTGGTGTTCGCCGACGGCCCTGTCGTCGTGCGGGAGAAGACCCACGTCGGCACCCCGATGTCGGTCGAGGAGGCCCTCGACGCGATGGAGGCCGTCGACCACGACTTCTTTATGTTCCATGACGTCGCGACCGACTCGGTCGCCGTGGTGTATCGCCGCCGGGCCTATGACTACGGCCTGCTGCGATTGAGCGTCGACGAAGGCCGTGGCGACGCCTAGCTCTGCTCGGGGTCCTGCCCGCGGTCCTGCTCAGGCATATGCCGCGGGCCCGCCCGCAGCCGAACGGGTGCTCACGGTCGTGGCACACCCCTGGCCGTTGCTGCGGTCGGGCATCGTGGGGGTCCTCACCGATCTAGACGAGTGCGATCCCGTTGTCAGCGTGCTCACACTGAGCGAGGTCGCGACCGCCATCGCCCCGGACTCCCCGGGGCTGCTGGTGTGCTCGAGCGATCTGTGTGGTCCCGACCTCGCCGATCTGGCCGTCCTTCGTCAGCGGCGCCCCCGGCTGATCACCGTGATCGTCATGGCCGCCACTGAGGCTCGACTGGAGATCCCGGCGGCGCTCGGCCTCGGGGTCCGAGCGGTGCTGGAGGCCGGGGTGACCCCGGAGGACCTCGCCTCGGCGGTACGGGGGGCGCTCGCGGGCCGGGTGAGCCTGGCCCCGGGGTTGTCGATCGTGCCCGATGCGGAGGTCGTCCCCAGCGTGACCCTCACCCGCCGGGAGCGGCAGGTACTCGACTTGATGAGCCGGGGGTGGGGCAACCGAGCCATCGCCGCTGAGCTGTTCATCAGCGAGAACACGGTCCACAACCACGTCCGCCGAGTCCACGAGAAACTCGGCGTCCGAACCCGGACCGAAGCCGTCGTGCGGGCGGCGCGAGAGGGCCTGGTCGAGATCACCGGACAGGAGGGCTGAGCACCGCACCCGATCGTGGCCCGCCACCCGCGACTACCATGTTCGAGTGGGCATTCTCGACAAGATCCTCCGCGCCGGTGAAGGCAAGATCCTGCGGACGCTGGACAGCATCTCGGCGCAGGTGAACGCGATCGAAGACGACTTCGTCGCCTTGAGCGATGACGAGCTGCGTGGGCTGACCGACTCCTATCGCGAGCGGCTAGCCGAGGGGGAGACCCTCGACGACCTCATGCCCGAGGCATTCGCCACGGTCCGTGAGGCCTCGCGCCGAACGCTCGGCCAGCGCCACTATGACGTGCAGATCATGGGTGGCGCCGCCCTTCACCTTGGCAACATCGCAGAGATGAAGACCGGTGAGGGAAAGACCCTCGTGTCCACTCTCCCGGCGTATCTCAACGCGCTGTCCGGAAACGGTGTCCATATCGTCACCGTCAACGACTACCTCGCCGAGCGTGACGCGGAGTGGATGGGCCGTATCCACCGTTTCCTCGGCCTCGAGGTCGGCGTGATCCTGTCCCACATGAGCCCGGCGGAGCGTCGGGTGGCGTATGCCGCGGACATCACCTACGGCACAAATAACGAGTTCGGCTTCGACTATCTCCGCGACAACATGGCGTGGACGAAGAGCGAGATGGTGCAGCGCGGCCACAACTTCGCCATCGTCGACGAGGTTGACTCCATTCTGATCGACGAGGCGCGAACGCCGCTCATCATCTCCGGCCCGGCCGATCAGCCGACGAAGTGGTATGCGGAGTTCGCCCGCATCGCGCAGATGTTGAAGCGCGACGAGGACTATGAGGTCGACGAAAAGAAGAAGACCATCGGTGTGCTCGAGAGCAGCATCGACAAGGTCGAGGACCAACTCGGCATCGACAATCTTTACGACACCGTCAACACCCCGCTGGTGGGCTTCTTGAACAACGCCATCAAGGCCAAGGAATTGTTCAAGCGTGACCGTGATTACGTCATCCTCGACGGTGAGATTCTCATCGTCGACGAGCACACCGGTCGTCTCCTCAAGGGCCGCCGCTACAACGAGGGTCTCCACCAGGCCATCGAGGCGAAGGAAGGCGTGGAGATCAAGGCCGAGAATCAGACGCTCGCCACGATCACCCTGCAGAACTACTTCCGGCTCTACGACACGTTGTCGGGAATGACCGGCACCGCGATGACCGAGGCCGCTGAGTTCCAGCAGATCTATGGGCTGGGGGTCGTGCCGATCCCGACGAACAAGCCGATGGCGCGTCTGGATGACTCCGACCTGGTCTATCGAACGGCGCAGGCGAAGTACAACGCGGTGATCGATGACATCGAGGAGCGGAATGCTGAGGGTCAACCGATTCTGATCGGCACGACGAGTGTCGAGAAGAGCGAGTTGATCGCCTCCGAGTTGAAGAAGCGTGGGATTCGACACGAAGTCCTCAACGCGAAGAACCACGAGCGTGAGGCGTCGATCATCGCGGAGGCGGGGCGCAAGGGTTCGGTGACGGTCGCGACGAACATGGCCGGCCGCGGAACCGACATCATGCTGGGTGGCAACCCGGAATTCATGGCACATGACGAGTTGCAGCGCCAGGGACTCGACCCGATCGAGGACCCGGACGGCTATGAGGCCGCCTGGGGCCCCGCTTTGGAGCGAGCTCAGGAAGCCGTTGCGACGGAGCATGAGGAGGTCATCGAACTCGGCGGTCTCTACGTCCTGGGAACTGAGCGACATGAGTCGCGGCGCATCGACAACCAGTTGCGCGGTCGCTCCGGTCGTCAGGGTGATCCGGGCGAGACCAGGTTCTACCTCTCGCTCGAGGACGACCTCATGCGCCTGTTCAAGTCCGACATGGTCGATGCTTTCCTCACCCGCTTCAACGTCCCCGATGACGTCCCGATCGAGGCGAAGATGGTGACGAATGCCATCAAGAGCGCACAGAGCCAGGTCGAGTCGCAGAACTTCGAGATCCGCAAGGACGTGCTGAAGTACGACGATGTGCTCAACCGTCAGCGCATGGTGATCTACGACGAGCGGCGCCGCGTGATCGAGGGGGAGGACATCGAGGAGCAGGTCCGCACCTTCCTCAACGACACGGTGACCGACTACGTCACCTCGGCGACCTCGGAGGGCTATCCCGAGGCCTGGGATCT
>JBDQGZ010000062.1:0-10871 GCA_040265115.1 Candidatus Nanopelagicales bacterium | reverse complement strand
GTCATCTCCATCGCAGGATTGGCGGAATAGCGGGCACAAGCCTCAGTGACGAGGCGCGTAAGGAACCCTTGGGGAAGATCGTTGAAGGTGATGCCCATGGCGAGATCCACGGCGTGGATGCACACTTCGCGGCTGCGCATCCACAGCGTCTCCTCAGCCGGGACCTCCCTGCCTTGCGCCGTGACGACGGTATGAGACCAGGCATCAGCGGGGAGATCGGCGAATGCCTGCTGAACGGCGCGATCCGAGTCGACGAACCATGAGGTGAGATCGCTCAGCGGCAACTCGGCGCCCGAGGCGATTTCGCGATCGCGGTCCTCCATCGACGAATACATGGGGGTTTCGATCCCGGTCCGCGCCCAGTGCAGCAGTCGACCGATCGCCTGGGCGTTCGCGCTCACGTGGGAGATCACGAAGGCCCGGTTCCAACCCGGCAGGAGCGAGTCTCCAATCAGATCCTCATCGGTGCACTGACCCACTGCCAGGGCGAAGAGATCAGCTCCGGTCCGCACCCAGTCGGCCGCCTCGCTTTGCCATGGTGACGTCATCAGATCGACTCCGGGGTAGCGGTGTTGGTCAATTCCCCGATCTCGGAGATGGTGGTCGTGAGGACCTGCCCTGAGGTGATGTACCGCGCGGGTTTGCGGGCGTGCCCGACGCCGCCGGGCGTGCCGGTGGCGATCACATCGCCGGGCTGCAGAGTCATGATCGTCGAGACGTACGCGATCAGCGCCGGTGGATCGAAGACGAGATCACTGGTGTTCGAACTCTGCATGATCTCGCCGTCGAGTGCGGTGGAAATTTCCAGCTTGGGCCGGACGCCGCCGGGGAGTTCATCCGGGCTGACCAGCACCGGTCCGAATGGGGAACTTGCTTCGAAGGTTTTGCCCTGCAGCCACATCGGGCTTCGATACTGCCAATCCCGCATCGTGACATCGTTCATGATCGAGAACCCTGCGATGGCCGACTCGCTCTCCTGCGCGCTGGCTCGGCGAACTCGCTTGCCTACGACGAGCGCGAGTTCTGCTTCCCAGTCCACGCAGTCCGATTCAGGCGGGAGCACGATGGGATCCTGTGCTCCGATGAGAGCCTCCGGATACTTCGCGAACAGGGTTGGGAATTCAGGGAGGTCGCGACCCATCTCCGTGATGTGCTTCGCGTAGTTCAATCCAACGCACACGATCTTGCCCGGCCGGGGAATGACCGGAGCGAGATCAACGGAGTCCAATGCCAGACTCTCCATCGGTTCCGCGCTCGCGACGAGGTGAGACCAGGACATGCCCTGGTCGGCGGCGTCCTCAAGGAGGGACCCAGCATCCGTCCAGGGCAACAGGTGAGCCTGCCCGTCGTCGATTCGAGCCGCGGATGTTCCTGAGCCGGTGCGGACCGTCGAGATCCTCATGCGTGTGCTCCTCCGGTATGCAGATTGTGGGCGCCGATAGCTTCGATGATGGGGGCATCGCTGAACGAGAACAGGTCCAAGGCCCCGGATTCGGAATGGCTCTGATCGATGTCCGAGGAGACGGTGAAGGTCGACCAGGAGGGAACGACGAACATGTCACCGCGTGAGACTTCCCAGGAGTGATCGCCGACAGTCACCTTTCCCTGACCGTCAAAGACCTGCACGACGCTAGAGCCCACGACTTGTGAAGTGGAAGTGGTGGCGCCGGCCGCAATCCGGTGCATTTCGCAGCGCACGGTGGGCAGCACATCGGCGCCGGAGCGCGGGTCGGCGAAGCGCACCGCTGCATGGCCGGGCTCTAGTGTTGCCGGGTATCCCTCTGATTCGAGGGCGAGCTGCTCAGCGAGGGCCTCGTCGGTGTGCGCCCAGCGGTAGGCCAGCAGCGGCGTGCCGCGGGACGACATGTCCGCTGCCATGGGGACGAGCCCCGGGTGGGCCCATAGTCGCTCGGACCGAGAGAACTCCGGGGTGGCGTGCTCCTCATCGGACAAGGTGTCGCGGCCGAATTCGAAGAACTGGGTCTCGGTGTAGTAGGAGAACGGAATGTCAAGGCCATCGATCCACGCCATGGGAGCATCCGCGCCATTGTGATGCGCGTGCCAATTCCACCCCGCCTGGGGCAGGAAATCCCCGCGTCGCATCGCAACCGGATCGCCGTTGACGACCGTCCATACTCCCTCGCCTTCGACGACAAATCGGAACGCGTGCTGGGTATGACGGTGCTCGGGTGCATCTTCGCGGGGCATGAGGTACTGGATCGCAGCCCAAAGGGTAGGTGTGGCGAAGGGGCGCCCGCCGAGCCCGGGGTTGGCGAGGGCGATGGCGCGGCGCTCACCACCACGTCCGACGGGAACAAGATCGCCGGCACGAGCAGCCAGCGGCACGAGGTCGGTCCAGCGCCACAGGTGGGGCAGCGCCTTGCTTCGCGGCTGCTTCGGCATCAGGTCGCCGATCTGCGTCCACAGGGGGATCAAGTACTCCTGCTCGAATCCGCGGTAGAGAGCGGCGAGGTCGTCGGAAACCTCGGGCTGGTCATCGGATTCGATGAGGGGGAGTGAGAAAACATTCGACATGAGGACACCTCCGCAGGACATTGTTCTTGACACCAGAGCATACAATTCTGCTATGCAGAACACTGCTCGATATCAGATCTCGTCGGTGGACAACGCCCTCCGTCTGGTCAGATTCCTCCAGGCCGGGGAGATCCTTCAGGTGTCGACGGTCGCTCGCCGCCTCGGTGTAGGGCGGTCCACTGCCCATCGGCTTCTATCGATGCTGGTGCTGCACGGCTTTGCTGTCCAGGGGCCGGACCGGGAGTACCTCCGCGGACCCGCTCTCCAGGATCCCCAAGGCTCCCTCCCCGTCGGGTTATCGCTGGCGGCCCTGCGTCAGGTGAGCCTCCCAGGTCTGCGCTCGCTGACCGATCGCGCCGGGGAGACATCAAATGTGCAACTGCTCCTGGGAGAGCACTCTCGTGTAGTGGCGAGTGTGGAATGCGATCGGCCGCTGCGCGTAAGTGATCGTGAAGGTCAGTATCTTCCGGCGGAACGATCCTCCGGTGGTCAAGCAATACTGGGCCTCAACACCAAGATGCACGAAGGAATCACGTATGCGATCAATGACCAACTGACAGAGGAGGGGATCACGGCGATCGGTGTCCCGGTTCAGTCGGAGATCGTCCCGGCCAGTCTCGCCGTCTCGATTGCCATGCCCAGCGTGCGATTCGACCCCGAGGCACTCGACCAATGGGTGCCGGCCTTGGCGGAGGCAGCTGGGGCCATCGCCGATGCGATAAGCGCCCATGTTCGCTGACTTCCTCGCGGCATCGGTCGAATCGCTGCACGAACACGGTGGCTGGCTGCACCCAGCGGCACGCCTCGTCGAGCGCGATGGTTACCTCTCCATCGAGTGTGATGCTGACGAGGGCGAACTTCTCCTGAGAGTTCCTCGCTCGGCCCTGTTGCCGGTGTGTCGGGTCAATTGGAGTTCCGACACCACGCTGCTCAGCATCGAGTCCATTGGTGAATGGCCCGATGCAGCTGATCTCGGGCTGCTCCTCACCCAGATCGGTCTGCACAATGCCTGCGCGAAGATCCCATTCATCGCAGCGACCCACCCGAGTGCCGCACCCTCGCTCAGTGAGTCCGTGGTGGCGGCGATTCAGGCACTCGTGCCGAGCTTCCGACAGCGTCCGATGTCGGTCGCCGAGGTGTTTTGGGCAACACGCACCTTCTCAACACCTGCATTCGGAAGCACCCCGGAGCCTGTCGCTGTCCCCGTCCTGGATCTTCTCGATCGCCATCGGCGAGGTGCTACCCCCGTCTTCGATGATGGCTTCACGGTGTCGGTCGCTCACTCAACCGGGACGTCGCAGTGCTTTCTCGACTACGGCCTCGCCCGCGATGCGATTGAGATGGCCGTGGTGTACGGCTTCGCGGATGCATCGAACACGCATGCGCACAGCGCGCCACTGCGCTTCACTCATCCCGAGACCGGCGAGGTGCTGATCACCGATCTCGGCCGTTCAGACACGGGTGAGCTCCTGCCGATCACCGTTGATCGAGATGGTGAGGTGTGGGTGGTGAACCGCCTGCCCCTCGCCGATGCGGATGTCGTCGATCAACTCGTTCATGCAGGCGGGCCGTCGAGGGAGTGGTCCCAGGCGGTGGTCGAGTGTGCGCGTGCGTTGAATCTGGGGCTCCTCGACGATCTCGATGGCGCATTGAGAATGGAAGCGGTGTCGCCGGCGGCCGAGGTGCTGTCAGCGGCGATTGACCATCAGCGACGGCTTCTGAGTCGAGACGGGTAGTCGTCGACGCGAGGTGGCTAGGCGGGCGGGACGAGAGTTCCGGCGAACACCTGCCAGGCGAGCGCGGACTTCGCCACCAGGCTGAGCACGATGTAGGCCTTCTCTCCGCGCAGATAGTTCGCCCATTTACCGACCGGCTTGTACTGCAGGAACTGCACGAGCGCAAAGCAGTTGAACAGCACGAACAGCGAGATGATGATCCCGTAGACGAACGCGGGTGTTTCGTTTCCGCTGGTCGATCCAGGGGCGATGACATAGATCAGGATGACGATCCACGGCACGATGCCGGCGATGCAGCCGAACCAGAACGCGGTGAGACCACCTCCAGGCTGGACGTACTTCTCCTGCAGCCAGCCGAAGAGGATCATCGACGCGTTCACGCCGAAGATCGCGATGATCGCGCCGACGTTGTTGATGCCGGTGATGAGTGCGATCAGGGCGATCATGATCGACGCGCTCAGCGAGTACTCCACCCACCGGAAGTAGTTGTGCTTGTCGAGCAGTCCGGCAACGTAGCGGCGATAGAACAGTGGGCTGGCCACGAGGAAGTGGAAGAGTGCGGAGAGGCCGAAGAATGCGGCCACGCCCCAGGCGATGGAGACGTTGACCAGATCGACCTGTGGTGAGGGGGGAGTGCCGGGAGGCCCTTCGGTGTAGGCGACGGTGATCGGCAGGGTGAAGTCCGTCGCCAGCACCAGGATGAGCACCATCTGGACGAGGTGGAACACACCCGCGATGAGATTAAGCCGCCGGAGGCGACTCATCGCAACTGCAGTATCCGGACCTGATTCCGTGGTCGTAGCCATTCACCCAGTGTGGTGCAGCACGATGCTCTGGTCCAGCACATCGAGCAAGACTGCGTGTGCCACGATCGTGGAGTGGTGACCAGCAAGCGCCGGTTTCGGCCTTCAAAGGCGAACTGGAGCGACTACCTGAGTCGATTCCATCGCGATCGGCCAGGTATCACTGAGCGATTGCTCGAGAACGCTGTCATCCCCGGGATCGGGTCCCCCTATGAGTGGCTGGTGATGCCGTTGGGGCCTTCTCCGGGATGGGTGGTCGATCTCGGCTGCGGGAGTGCGCCTATCCATCCCCTGCTGGTTCAGCCTGAGGCGTATGTCGGTATCGATGTGTCACGCCCAGAGTTATCCGTCGCGCAGGCCGAAGGTCGTGGGCCGGTCGTCGAGGGCGATGTCCTGGAGCTGCCCTTCGCGGATTCATCGGCAGATGTCGTCCTCAGTTCGATGTCCGTGATGCTGTTCGATCCGATCGAGGGAGCGCTGGCGGAGATTGCGCGGGTGCTTCGCCCTGGCGGACGGTTCGTCTCTATCCGACCGGTGACCTTCCCGGTCGACATCGCTGATGCTCGAGTGGGAATAGAACTCTTTCGCGGACTGCGCAGCATGCCGGCATTGCCGCAGTGGCTGGCTCGCTCGAGGTTCGCGCGGATGCAGGCCGCTGCCGGGTTGCGTGTCATCGACGATCAGGCCCGACGCTTCAGCCACCCGCTGCACACACCGGATGATGCGCAATTGATCGTCGACTCGCTCTATTTGCCCGCGGTGCCAGTGAGTCGTCGAGAGGCTGCTGTCCGTCGTCTCACCCGCCTGTCTGGTCCGGGCCGAGACGTTCCGGTGTCGATCCGACGGACCGTGTCGATCAAGGTGTGAGCAAGTCGTGCACTGCCCTGGACAGGCGCTGTCTGATGCCACCTCTAGCGAGTATTGGCTGTTGCCTTCGATCGACTCTTGTGGGGTCGGCTTGCCCTTGACCTATCCGACTGCGGACGATCCGACTGGGTTCGTCCGGCTGGTCGGCGACGACGCTGACCTGAGCGATTGCCTGGTCGCGACCTGGTGGCTGAGCGGTGAGGCTTTGTTGCCGCTGATGTGTCCGGCTGCCATGGCGTTCCGTCGGGCTTTTGCGCCCCGGTGATGGAGACCAACTCGGTACTCATCGGCTTCACCCGGGTGATGGTGGGCTTCACCCCGCACTGGTCGGTCATGGTCTTGACGGTGCGTTGCTGGCGAGGTGCGGTCATCGTGACAACAATTCCCGTCTCACCAGCTCTCGCCGTTCGCCCCGCTCGATGCAGGTAGTCCTTAGGGTCAGTGGGCGCATCGAAGTGCACGACGAGGCTGATGCCATCGACGTGGATTCCGCGTGCGGCTACGTTCGTCGCGACCAGGGTCGCCACCTGCCCGTCCTTGAACCGGTCCAGCGTCTTGGTTCGCGCGGATTGTGTCTTCCCTCCGTGAAGGGCTCCGCTGGGCACTCCCTGCTGAGCTAGCTTCTTCGCTAGTCGATCGGCTCCATGCTTGGTCCGGGTGAAGATGATGGTGCGTCCCTCGCGGGCGGCGATTTGGGCGATGACAGTGTCGCGATCCTCGGGCTGGACGACGAGCACGTGGTGATCCATCGTGGTGACGCTTGCCTGTCCAGTATTCACGGCGTGCTCAACGGGATTGTGCAGGTAGGACTTCACCAACTTGTCCACACCCCTGTCGAGGGTTGCGCTGAAGAGGAGTCGCTGCCCGCCCGGCTTGCAGGTATCAAGGATTCGCTTCATGGCCGGGAGGAATCCCATATCGGCCATCTGGTCGGCTTCATCGAGGACGACGATCTCGGTCGCCGACAGATCGACGTCGCCGCGCTCCATCAGATCGATCAGTCGTCCGGGTGTCGCGATGAGGATGGGCACCCCTGATCGCAGGGCCTCGATCTGCTTGCCATAGGGCATTCCGCCAGCGATGAGGCGGGATCTCAGGCTGACCGCTGGCATGAGCGGCGCGAGTGAGTCCTGGATCTGCATGGCTAGTTCGCGAGTAGGGGCGAGGACGAGCCCGAGGGGCTTGTGGGGCCTCGCCTTCCGACCGGCGAGCCGAGTCAGAAGCGCCAGCCCGAAGGCCAACGTCTTTCCTGATCCGGTCTGGCCACGGCCGAGGACATCGCGACCGGCGATGGCATCGGGAAGTGTGGCCTGCTGGATAGGGAATGGCTCAGTGATGTCCTGGCGGGCGAGCGCCTTTGCCAGGGCAGGGTGAACTCCAAGTTGGTGGAACGACATGATGAATTCCTCACACGAGACAAGCGCGTCTCGTGGAGCCGGATGCAGATTCCATCCGGGAGTTAAAGACTCGCAAGTGGGTCGAATCTAGACCCAAGAAACACACGCGGTTGCGGTGTGGTTGCCAGGATACGGGATCAACCCCCGATTACCTAATCGATCGTGGAGCGGACCTTATTCGGTCTCAGTGTTGGATGCGACATATGCGCTCCGAACCCCGCCACCGGTACGTTTGGCCTCGTAACCTGCCTCGTCTGCCTGTCGGATGAGTTCATCGATCGTCGCATGATTCTGTGGAGATATCGCTGTTGCTCCGATGCTGACTCCTACGCCGAGCGGGCCGTCGGGGCCGTCGACGGTGATGGCAGCCACCTCGGCGTTGAGTTTCTCGGCGATCTGAACTCCGCGGTCGAGATCGACGTTGTTCACGATGACGGCGAACTCATCACCTCCGAGGCGAGCGACGATATCCCTGCTCCTCAGGTTGTCCGCTAGCGTGTGGGCAACCTTGATGAGTAGTTCATCGCCTGCGAGATGACCACCGCTGTCGTTGACTGCCTTAAAGTCGTCGAGATCGAGGTAGAGCAGCACCGAGGTCGAATTTTCGGCGAGGGAGCGTTCGTTGATGCTCTTCAATTGATGGAGGAATGCTCGTCGATTCCACAGGCCGGTGAGTGCATCGGTATTCGCCTCCTGGCGAGCGAGCTCAGCCTGTCGGACGGCGATGCGCTGCTGACCCGTGAGCAGCAAGATGAATGCTTGAAGCAGGGTGAGAACGATGAGAGCAAGGAGATCGAGCCGCAGGGAGAAGTACCTATCCGGTGACACGAGCTCCCCGTTGACGGGGGTCACTTGGAGCTGCCAGGTCCGTCCGTACACGTTGAGCCGCTGGCTTGCGCTTGCCCCATCCTGCTCGGTGGCGAGGTCAACAATGGCCGGGGAGGCAGCGGGGCGGACGGCGACTTCCTGAGGGTCGGTGGTTTCAGTGACATCGACGAGATTGATCTGGATGTCATCCCAGGCGGGGTTGGCGAAACTGTCCCTCAACAGATCCCCGAGTCTGTACACGCCGACTGCGAATCCTTCGATGACGTCACCGGAGTAGACAGGAACGAGCGCCAGCATGCCCTGTTGGCTTCCTGCCTCCTGGACCAACTCGATGGGACCGGTGGCCGATGGACGACCCGTGGCTCGAGCCTGGTCGATGGCGACACGGCGTATGGGGTTGGAGTTGATGTCGAAGCCGAGTGCTGGGCGGTTTCCCTCGATCGGTTCGATGTAGGCCACAGGAACATATTCCGGGCGGTAGGTGACAGGGATAAGGTTGCCTGCGGTTTCCCGCTGGGTCACGGTGTAATCGGTGAGGCCTTGGACACTTCTCTGGTACTCCTCGAAAGCATCGAGTTGTTCGGCGGTGACGAGAGGGTTCCAAGAAAGTGCCTGGAGGTTGTCGAATCGCTCGAGCACACTGCTTGCGTACGTGTTGAATTCCTCGATATTCACCTCGTCGGAGGATTCGAAGAAGCTGGCGACTCCCTCGATGGCCTCTTGGTGTCGAGCCATATCCCGGGCCAGCACATCAGCAGCCTCAGCGGCGAGACGGTTCACTTGTGCCTGCCGCTCATTCCGAGACTGGATGTCAGCCTGGACGAACAGGGCGATGAAGATCGATACCGCGACTAGGGCCGGTAGAGCGACGCGCAGCCGACGTCCCTGCCAGGTCTCGCGCTGATCGGGAATGAGCATGAGGACGAGGGGAGCGAAGACCACGACTCCGATGGCGTCCCCGGCCCACCAGGTCACCCAACTGACGAGGAGTTGGTCCGAACTCAACAGATCCAGGCCCCATTGGGAGGCAGTCCCGACGGTCGCATTGACGATGCTCGCGACCGGTCCGGCCAGGAGGAGAAACACCACGATCTGTCCACCCGTAGAGAGGGTGGGATGGCGGCCGATTGCCGCTGTCACCAGTTTTGCCCCCGCGATGGCCTGGAGGACGGCTCCAACGCCAATGATGAAGGTGAGCGTCAAGATCTGGCCGCTGATCGAGTCCTGCTGTGTCAGGAAAGCCGTGTTGCCGGCGACGGAGCCAAGAAGCACTGCCGGTGCGATGCGCCAGCCCCAGGCGTAGACCACGGCGAACGCCAGCCCGGCCGCCGGCCACACGGGGGAGGCAAGCCCTGCGGTTTGCCCCAGTGTCAGCGTGAGTGCACCACTGATGGCGTAGGCGGCGAAGACCAGAGCGCTCAGGGCAAGAAGACGCACACCCCTGGGTGGTCCCGAGGATTCGCCCCTCCTTTGCGCGGTCATGGAACTCCCCGAATAGGACGGAAATGGCTCTGTCTCAATGAGTATCGCACCGATTCGGGATCGATCCACCCCTGGAAGGCTGGGACTAAAGTCACATGGTGGCGGTCATCAAAGCTGCAGGGCAAGTTCCTTGACGGCGTCTGGAGCGATCGCCGGACTACTGAGAAATCCCTGGTAGAGGTCGCAGCCGAGTTCCTGAAGCGCCTCGAGTTGCCCTGGCGTCTCGACACCCTCAGCAAGGACCTGCAGATTCAGGTGGTGGCCGAGGTCGATGATGGCAGCCACGATCGATCGGGCGTTGGAATCCTCTTCGATGTCATCAACGAAGGACTTGTCGATCTTGAGTCGGTCGAGGGGGAACTGCCGCAGGTATGCGAATGATGAGTAGCCCGTTCCGAAGTCGTCGATTGCGATGCGGATACCCATCGATTCGAGTTGTGCCAGCAGCTCGATCACCTGACCGGAGGCGTTGATGAGGGTTGATTCGGTGAGTTCGAGGATCAGTCGATCTGCCTTGAAATGTGTCTCTCGCAGGGCCTGAGCGATGGTGTCGAGGAACCCTTCAGCCATGAGGTTGTGTGCGCTGACGTTGACGGACACACTCAAATCAAGACCCTGGGATCCCCAATGCGAGCCTTGCCGGCAAGCTTCAGCAATCGCCCAGTTGCCCATGTCGACGATGAGGCCGGAACTCTCCGCGAGGGGGATGAATTCCCCGGGTGACACGGCCCCGAGCTCAGGGGAACTCCATCGCATCAGTGCTTCGACGCCCACGAGTGCGCCGGATCCGATGTCATACAGGGGTTGGTACTCAAGGCGGAATTGTGCCTCGGCCCAGCCTTCACGGAGTTGTGCACTGCGAATGACTCGTTCCTGCGACTCCAAGACGAATCCCTGATCATGAAACTCGATGTAGCCAGGTCCGTGAGTCCGGGCGACGCTCAGTGCAGCGGCTGCCTGCTGGAGGGCTTGATCGGCTGATTCGACGTCCTCTGGGATGAAGACAATCCCGATATTGCCGGTGAGGTAGAGATTTCCTGCGCTAGGTACCTGACAAGGCTCCTTCACTGCGCTGAGCAACTCCTGAGCCTTCTGCTGCACGTCTTCGTGACTCAGGAATTCGCCCATGACTACCGCAAAGGTGTCGCGCGACGGCCGAGCCAGCAGGTCACTGGCGAGAAGGTGAGCACGAAGGCGATCTGCTGTGATGGTCGCGACCAACT
>JBDQGZ010000061.1:0-10871 GCA_040265115.1 Candidatus Nanopelagicales bacterium | reverse complement strand
TCGGCAATCTCCGCGGGAGTAGGTCAAGGGCAGAACATCCGCGGCCCACGCTGACCGCGCGGGTTCGACTCCCGTCACCCGCTCACCGTGGAACGGTCCAGGGTTGAGCCCCTGGGCCCTTCGGCGTTGATGGGATAACACGACGGCAATCGGGAGGAGCGCGTCACAAGACGCGCGACGGAACCCGTCACCCGCTCAACGTGGAAGGGTCCAGGGTTGATCCCCTGGGCCCTTCGGCGTTGATGGGATAACACGTCGGGAATCGGGAGGAGCGCGTCACAAGACGCGCGACGGATCCCGTCACCCGCTCAACGTGGAAGGGTCCAGGGTTGATCCCCTGGGCCCCGACGTGCTCCTACGGCGTGGCCTTCACCGAGTCGGTGAAGAACTTGTTCGACTCGGCGTTGAAGAGCAGGAACAAGATCACGGCATCGATTCCGATCGAGACCACGATGCTGATCACCATGCCGATGTTCAGATCGGTGGCGAACAGGCTCGACAGCGACGCGATCATGCGCACCACGATCAGGATCGTGAGGAGGATGCGGGCGACATTGCTGCCCTTGCCGATGAATACGGCGAAGAGCGCCGAGATGACCGCGAAGAGCACCAGCACACCACCGATGACGAGGAAGGTCGGACCAACGGCGGGAGCCCACGAGGTCGGCAGACCGAGCTTCTCCAACTCGTTCTCGATCTGGGTGATGTCCCCGGCTGCGGTTAGGCCGGTTCCGGTGAAGAACGCCACGATCGCGCTGATCACCCAGAAAGCGAAGGAGATCCACAGCAGGACGACGACGATTGTGACGGCACCGGGCCGGTTACGAGTCTCGGTCATGGATGTGACGGTATCGGTTCGTCGCTGTCCAGACTGGGATTTCACTCTCCCGACATGCGAGGTTCGAACATCCCCGGCTCGGAATCGCCCACGATCCGTGCGATCTGGGGCACCACGAGGAACCACGTGATGACATGCGGAACGAGCAGCCAGAGACGTGTTGACCACAGGACGTCATCAGGCTGGATGATCGGAGCCGCGCACGACGCCAGCGCAAGGAGCGTCCCACCCCAGAACACCATGCGTCGGGCATGACGGTGGCCGAGGAAGGGACCGGCGAGAAGAGCCCCGGCGAGGGCAGCGATGAGGGGCAGCAGGGCGATGGCGAACCAGGGGACGAGGGTGAGACCGTCGGCTCCGGGCAGGGCGACCTCGAACGGGACCCCGATCAGGCGACCAAGGCCGTACGGGATCAGGCTCAGCAGGCCCGACCACACTCCGGTAACCACGCCCGCGTACAGCAGGGTCGGCAGCCGGGGCACTGCATCGGCCGGTGGCCCCACGGGGGTCGCGGACCCGAACCAGGGTCCGGCCGGAGGGGTGGTCACGGGGTCACGCTATCCAGATCCTGGCCGAGAAGTGGCCGTGGTGCCCTTGCATCGATTACCGATGAGTAGGAGAATGATGTTACTGGTGAGTAACTTATTACCGGCCTGCACATCTGCCCACCCGCGACACCCAGGAGTATGGACATGAGCCACTACCGGTCGAATCTTCGCGATATCGAGTTCAACCTCTTCGAGGTCTTCGGAGGCGAGGAACGCCTCGGCACCGGCCCGTTTGCCGAGATGGATCCCGAGACCGCGCGTGGTGCACTCACCGAGATCGAGCGTCTCGCGGTCGGACCGCTCGCTGAGTCCTACATGTCCTCCGACCGCACTCCCCCCGTCTATGACCCGGCGACCAAGTCCGTCACCATGCCGGAGGAGTTCAAGAAATCCTTCCGCGCGCTCATGGATTCTGAATGGTGGCGACTGGACCTGCCCGAGCACCTTGGGGGTGCTGGTTCGTCACCCTCACTGCGTTGGGCGGCCGCAGAGTTGTTCCTCGGCTCCAACCCCGGGGCTTTCCTCTATATGAGCGGCCCAGGCTTCGCATCGATCCTCGATCGACTGGGCAACCAGTATCAAAAACGCTGGGCCGAGTTGATGATCGAGAAGGAGTGGGGCGCCACGATGGTGCTCACCGAGCCCGACGCGGGCTCGGATGTCGGCGCCGGACGCACGAAGGCATTCCCGAATGAGGATGGCACCTGGCGCATCGAAGGTGTGAAGCGATTCATCACCTCAGCCGAGCACGACATGTCCGACAACATCGTGCACCTCGTGCTCGCCCGCCCCGTGGGCGTCGAAGGCAAGGGCGGTCCGGGCACGAAGGGACTGTCCCTGTTCGTGGTGCCCAAGTTCCACGTCGATCTCACCACCGGTGAACTCGGCGAGCGCAACGGCGTCTACGTCACGAACGTCGAGAAGAAGATGGGCCTCAAGGTCTCCACCACCTGCGAGCTCACCTTCGGCGACGGCGACACCCCCGCGATCGGTTGGCTGGTCGGCGATGTCCACGAAGGCATCGCGCAGATGTTCCAGGTCATCGAGTACGCCCGCATGATGGTGGGTACAAAGGCGATCGCGCAGTTGTCAGCCGGCTACCTCGCCGCACTCGACTACGCCAAGACCCGCGTGCAAGGGGCCGACCTCACCCAGATGCTCGACAAGAGCGCACCGCGCGTCACGATCATGCACCACCCGGATGTGCGTCGCGGACTCATGCTGCAGAAGTCCTATGTCGAAGGCATGCGCGCGCTAGTGCACTACACCGCCGCGTTCCAGGACCAGATCATGATGGCGCAGGCCGGTGTCGAGGGCATTGATCTCGACATGGCCGAGCGCATGAATGACCTGTTACTGCCGATCGTCAAGGGTGTCGGCTCGGAGCGCTCCTACGAACTGCTCGCCACGTCACTGCAGACATTCGGGGGCTCCGGCTACCTGCAGGACTACCCGGTCGAGCAGTACATCCGCGACGCGAAGATCGACACGCTGTATGAGGGCACGACCGCGATCCAGGGCCTGGACTTCTTCTTCCGCAAGATGGTCCGCGATCAGTTCAAAGCGATCTTTTATCTCGCTTCGCAGATCACCGAGACAGTCAAGGGAGACGCCGGCAACGGCCAGCTCGCCGCCGAGCGCGAGATTCTCGGCAAGGCGCTCGAGGACGTTCAGGGGATCGTCGCCGCGCTCGGTCAGTGGGCGATGGCATCGCAGGAGAACCCGACCGAGGTCTACAAGGTCGGCTTGAACTCGACCCGCCTCCTCATGGCGACCGGCGATCTGGTCATCGGCTGGCTGCTGCTGCGTCAGGCCGAGGTCGCCATCGCCGCTCTCGAGGCCGGTGCCTCCGGCCGCGACAAGGACTTCTACCAGGGCAAGGTGGCCACAGCGAAGTGGTTCGCACAAAACCGACTGCCTCTGCTGGCTGCTGAGCGTGCTGTCGCTGAGTCGACTGATGACGCGATCATGGCTCTCCCCGAGGAAGCCTTCTAGACACACGTCCCGGTCCGATACCCACGGACCTTGGTCCTTGACATCGTCACGGCCCCATCCTGATCGGTGCTTCACCTGACAGGATGGGGCTGTGAACGTCGTGGCCGCGACCGCGAATTCCGAGTTGCCCAGCTTCTTCTTGGAGTTCGGGCTACTCCTGCTCGTGCTGGGCGCGCTCGCCCGAGTCGCCCACATGCTGTCGATGTCAGCCGTTCCGCTCTACCTCCTCGCCGGCCTGCTGTTCGGGGACGGCGGCGTCTTCGGTGTTGAGGTGTCCGATGGGTTCCTCGAGGTCGTCGCCGAACTCGGTGTGTTGATTCTGCTGCTCCTGCTCGGCCTCGAATACTCCGGAGACGAACTAGTCCGAACGGCGAAGCAACAGGGCAAGACCGGCCTTGTCGACATCGTCCTCAACGCGACTCCCGGGGTGGTGATCGCACTCATCCTCGGGTGGGGACTTCCCGGTGCAGTTGCTCTCGGCGGAATCACCTACATCTCATCGTCGGGCATCATCTCCCAGGTCGTGCGCGACCTGCGCTGGCGGCGCAATCCCGAAACCCGCCCCGTTGTGAGCGTCCTCATCATCGAAGACCTCGTGATGGCGCCCTATCTGCCGATCCTCACCGTGATCCTGACTGGCACGGGACTCGCAGCAGGCCTCATCAGCGTGTCCGTCGCTCTCGTCGTCGTCGCGGTGGTCATCGGGGTCAGCATGAGGGGGTCGCGCAGGATCAGGAGACTGTTCAACACCCGAGATCCCGTCTCCCTTCTGCTCCTCGTCTTCGGCGCCGCCATCGCCGCAGCCGGGATCGCGGGATTCGCCGACTTCTCCCCGGCTGTCGCCGCCTTCCTTGTCGGACTCCTGCTGACTGATGAGGTCGCTGAGGTAGCACGGCGCCGTCTCGATCCGCTGCGCGACCTGCTCGCCGCAGTGTTCTTCGCCTACTTCGGGATCACGACCGATCCGGGAGATATCCCGGGGGTCCTGCTGCCGGCCATCATCCTGGTGATCGTCACCATCCTGACGAAATTCGCTACCGGCTGGTTCGCCGCGAAGACTGTCCAGGGCACCACGGTGGGCAAGCTGCGGGCCGGGGCGCTCCTGAGTGCCCGCGGCGAATTCAGCATCGTCATCGCCGGGCTCGTCGCAATCTCCGGAGTCTTGCCGCCGCAGTTCAACGCGCTGGTCGCCACCTACGTGCTCATCACCGCCACCGTGGCTCCCCTCATGGCTCGTTTCATCGAGCCGGTGGGCTGGTGGTGGGATCAGCGTCCCTCACGGGTTCGGCGTACCCTCGAGGGGTGACTTTGCTTCGACGGCGACCCCGACCCCGGCTCACCGCCCTGATCGCCTCGATCACCCTCGGATTGGGGCTGGCCCTGGGCGGTGCCGCAGTCGGTGCGCCTGCTCAGGCCCACAGTGACCTCATCAGCACCGATCCCGTCGATGGCGCAGTTCTCGACGCTGCTCCCACCGAGGTCGTGTTCACCTTCTCTGAGGCGCTCCTCCCCGATTTCGTCCGGTTCATTCGCATCGACGCCGCCGGAGAGACCGCTGATCTCGGCGTGAATGCGATCGAGAACAACATTGCCCGCGTTGCCTGGCCCGCGGGCCTGCCCGCCGGTGAGTGGACGGTCGAATACCGGGTGGTGTCCCAGGATGGACATCCGGTCAACGGGTCGATCTACTTCACCTACGGTGCGGCTCCGAGCCCCGAGCCCACTCCGACTCCGGAACCAACGCCGACGCCCACACCGGAGCCGACCTCCAGCGCGGCACCCACACCTGAACCCTCCCCCAGCACAGCGACGCCATCCCCGACGACTTCCCCGGCCAGCGACGAAACCGGGTCGACCACGGGTTGGCTCATCGCCGGTGTCGCGGTCATCGCCCTGGCCATCATCGTCATCATCGGTCTGATCGTTCGGCGGCGCTAGAGGATCGAGATGACCGCCACCCTCACCCCGGCCTCCCCGCCGACGGCGCCTTCCCCCACACCACGATGGGGTCCTCGGGCGATCGCGCTGGTGGCACTCGCAGTCATCGCCACCGCGGTCGCGATGACCACCGCCGGTGGCGCCTATGAACCCTCCACCCCCGGCCTGCCCGATCCGGGGCCCATCGTGGGCTGGGGACTGCCGATCTCTCGCGTCCTCACCGATCTCGCGGCGGCTCTCACCGCCGCCTGGCTCATCGGAGCTGCGTTCCTCGATCCGGCCGGGCGCCAGGGTGTCGTGTCACCACTCGGGCGCGCGGATATCAAGCGCACGGTGGTGGCCGCCGCAGTCTGGGCGGTCCTCGCACTCGTCCAGATGACCTTCACCGTCGCCAACGTCCTCGGTGTTCCCCTGATCGAGGCGATGAATCCCGACATCATCTCCACCTACGCGATGGAGATCCCGACCTCGCGCGCACTTGCTGTCACCGCCCTCGTGGCCGCGATCATCAGTGTCGTCGCCGTCTTCGTCTCCGCAACGGCGAGCGCCGCTGTGCTACTTGTTCTCACAGTGTCAGCGGCAACCCTCCCCACCCTTGCCGGGCACGGCTCGGGGTTAGGAGATCACGCCCTCGCCTTGTCGGCAGGCGTGGCCCACGTTGCCGCCGCACTCGTCTGGATCGGTGGGCTCATCGTCCTCGTGGTCCACGGACTGCGGCGGAACTCCGGTTTCTCCGACGCCGCGAGCCTGCAACGAGCAGCCAGCAGATTCGGCACCGTCGCCCTGATCGCCGTGGTCCTACTTGCGGTGAGCGGGATCACGAACTCCTATACGCGGCTGGACACCATCGACCAGTTGTTCAGCACTGACTACGGGCGAACGATCCTCGGAAAGGTTTTGCTGCTCGTCGTGCTTGTTGTGATCGCGGCGATGATCCGCAAGCGACTCATTCCCCACCTCGATGGTCCGCGCCGCGTCGCGACCTTGCTCCGCTTGTTCACTCTGGAAATCGCCCTGATCGTCGTCGCCTTCGGCCTCGGTGTGGCCCTGGCACTCAGTGACTACCCGCGCATCGAAACGCTGCTGCCGACATTCGGTGAGACCCTGCTCGGCTACCCCTACCCACCGCCACCGACGGCGACCAACGTGATCTTCGGCTTCCTGCTCGAACCGGTCTTCCTGCTCGGCGGCATCCTGCTGGCTGCGCTCTACATCCTGGGAGTTGCCCGGCTGCGTGCTCGCGGTGACCGCTGGCCGATCGGGCGCACGATCTCCTGGCTCGCCGGAATCGGGGTGATGATCTGGACAACGAATGCCGGAATCGCGCTGTATTCCCAGGTTTCTGTCGGCCTGCACATGGTGCAGCACATGACGATGGCGATGGTCGCACCCATGCTAATGGTGCTCGGTGGCCCATTCACGCTCGCGCTACGCGCCCTCAAGCCGTCGCCGGGACCGCAGCGAGGGCCGCGCGAGTGGATCGTGTGGGGCCTGCACTCCCCGGCGGCGAGGATCGTGACGAATCCCATCTTCGTGTTCTTCGTGTTTTCCCTGAGCATGTTCGTCCTGTACTTCACGCCGACGATGGCCTGGCTTATGGGTTCACACGTCGGCCACGTCGCCATGCAGTTCCACTTCCTAGCATCGGGCTACCTGTTCGCCTGGATCGTCATGGGTGTCGATCCGGTGCCGAAGCCACTGCCCTACTGGGCCCGATTCGCCCTCATCTTGCTCGTACTTGGTGTGCACGGGCTGTTCTCCGTCATCGTCATGATGGGAAGCGAGCCACTGGCGCAGGACTGGTACGGGATCGTGCGACCCGACTGGGTGACCGACCCGCTCAACGATACTGTTCTCGGCGGCCAGGTCGCCTGGGGCATCTCGGAGATCCCCATGCTCTTCATGGTGATCATGGTGACTCTCCAGTGGATGCGCAGCGACGAACGGGAATCCCGGCGCAAGGATCGTCAGGCAGCCCGCGACGGCGATGCCGAACTCGACGCCTACAACGCCTACCTCGAGCGGCTCAACTCCCGCGGCGGAACTACGTCTGCCCCGCCCGACTGAGCGCGACCATGGCCGGGTGTGCATCGCCACCCCAACTGGTATACCCTGGGGGGTATGCAGAAGACACGTCGCATCCTGCCCGTCCTGGCCATGACCGCCCTGCTCGTCGCTCCAGTGGGCCTCGCCGGCTGCTCTTCGTCCTCGGATTCCACACCGACCGCCTCCCCGACCGCACCCGCCTCCCAGCCGGCAAGCCCGGTGCGCGTGGGCGTTCCGGAATGGGTGACCGCCGCCGAAAGCCCCGGGACGGTCATCATCGACGTGCGCACGCCTGAGGAATTCGCTCAGGGCCATGTCGAGGGCGCCCTCAATATCCCGGTGGAGTACCCCGACTTCGCGGCTCAGATCTCCGCCCTGGATCCGAACTCCACCTACGCGGTGTACTGCCGCTCCGGCAACCGCTCGGCGGTCGCCACTCAGCAGATGCAGGGGCTCGGCTACGTCCATATTTACGACCTCAACGGCGGCTTCGCCGACCTGCAGGGCACGTCGCTGCCGACAACCTGAGGCGGCTGACCTAGCCCAGGCAACCCGCGCATGGGGGACGTATGCTACGAGGCGTGACCGCCGTCTCCCTGGTGCAGCTCGCACAGGACGCTGATGCCGAGGCTCCAGCGGCGCGCGTGGATCGTGCTCTCGATCTCACCCGCGCCGCCTGCGCTGATGCCGATGTTGTCGTGCTACCCGAACTGTGGTTGGCCGGGGCCTTTGATATTCACGGCTCGAAGAAATTCGCCGAGCCCCTCGATGGGCCCCTCGTCGCGGCGTTCAGCGATATCGCGGCCCAGGAACACACCTGGCTTCACATGGGCTCGTTCCCCGAGCGCGATGCGGCCGGGAACACCTACAACACCTCCGTGCTGTTCGACGCCGACGGCACCATCGCGGCGACGTACCGCAAGGTTCACCTGTTCGGCTTCGACGGTGGGGAACCATCGGTCATGAGTGCCGGTGAAGACTATGTTGTCGTCGACACTCCATTCGGCAAGACCGGTCTCGCGACGTGCTACGACCTGCGCTTTCCCGAGCAGTTCCGAGCCCTCGTCGACGCGGGAGCCGAGTCCTTTCTCATCACCTCGGGCTGGCCGACGAAGCGGATCGAGCACTGGCGGGTGCTTCTGCGAGCCCGCGCGATCGAGGATCTCGCCTGGGTCGTCGCCTGCAATGGCGTCGGCACGCAGGTCGGCACCGAACTCGGCGGCTACTCCGCGATCATCGATCCGCTCGGCGAGGTCGTCGTCGAGGGAGGGAGCGGCGAGCAGACCCTTCGGGGCGAGGTCGACGTAGCCAAGGCACAGCAATGGCGCGACACCTTTCCTGCCCTGGGAGACAGAGTATGAGTACTGACGTCCTGGCACCCGTCCGCGCACCCCATCGGTGGATCTATGCCGAGATGCTCATCTTCGGGATCATCAGCCTGTTCGCCTCCTTCGTGCTCGCCGTCGATGCCATCGAGCTCGCAGCCAATCCCGATGCGCGTTTCACATGCGACATCTCCGCCACGATCTCCTGCAGCAAGGTCGGACTGTCCTGGCAGGCGAACCTGCTCGGCTTCCCCAACGCCTTCCTCGGCCTCATGTCCGAGCCCGTCGTGATCACCCTGGCGGTGGCCGGACTGTCCGGGGTGCGGTTCCCCCGCTGGATCATGGTCGGGGCGCAGATCGTTTACACGATCGGCTTCGTGTTCGCCTACTGGCTTTTCTACCAGTCCTACTTCAACATCGGGGCGCTGTGCCCGTGGTGCCTCACCGTCACCATCGCGACTACGTTCGTGATGTTCTCCATCACCCGCATCAACCTGCTTGACAATAATCTCGGACTACCCGAGCGGGCGCATGAGGCGATCTCCCGCTGGCTGCGCATCGGCGTTGACTTCGCGCTGCTCACCATCATCATCGCTCTCATCGCCGCCGCGGCCTTGACCAAGTACCTCTGAGGAGCCAAGCACACTCCTCAGCCGGACAGTGACTTCCGATCGATCTTGCCCATGGCGTTACGGGGCAATTCGTCGACAAACACATAGGACTTCGGGCGCTTGTAGGGTGCAAGTGAGGTGGCAGCCCGTTCGCGCAGTTCATCAGATGTTGCATCGCCCACGACCACAGCAGTCACCTCCTCACCCCACTCGCGTGAGGCTCGTCCGACAACCGCGATGTCTCGCACCCCCGGAAGTTCACGAAGCACTTCTTCGATCTCGCGGGGGTAGACGTTGTAGCCACCGGTGATAATCAGGTCACTTGCCCGGCCGATGAGATGCCAGTAGCCGTCCTCATCGACGCGTCCGATGTCACCAGTCGGAAACCACCCATCGAAGGTGAAGGTCTCAGCCGGATCGATACCGAGATAGCCGCCGAACACATTTGGTCCACGCACCTCGACGACATCGCCGGCTCCGAGCCGGATCTCAACCTCCGGCATCGCACGACCGACGCTGCCCGCCCGTCGTTCACCGTGGAGCGGATTGCCCGTCAACATGACCGTCTCGGTCATTCCGTAGCGCTCGAGCGGTGGCTGGCCGGCCTGTTCTGCAATCGTGGTGAATAGGTCGATCGGCAAGGGTGCGCTTCCGCTCACGAGCAAGCGAAGGTGCGACAGCGCGGCCAGCTTTCTCTCATCCGCCAGCCGTGAATACATCGTCGGGACACCGAAAAACATCGAGGCTCGTCCTGCATGATCCGACACCGATCCAGGATCGAAGCCGGGCAGCACCAACAGTCCCGCCCCTGCGGTGAATGCCCCGTTGATTCCCACACCGAGACCATGCATATGGAACATCGGCAGGCAGTGCAGCAGGACGTCGTCTGTCGACCACTCCCACGCCTGCACTACCGCTCGTGCCCCAGCGAGCAGGTTTGCGTGTGTCAGCAGTGCGGCCTTCGGCTTGCCCGTCGTGCCCGAAGTGAACCCCAGCATCGCGGGGGCATCAGCTAACGCACCATCGAGAAACGGGTCATCCTTCGGGGCTGGCAGATCGGACAGGTCGACGTTCGCATCGGTGATGCGGTGCGTCGGTCGCGCGATCGACTCAATGTGAGCGAGTTCGCTCTCCGTGTAGCCGGTGTTGGCAGGAACCACGACTCCGCCAGCGCGCAGTATCGCGGTGTAGGCAACGACGGTGGCGGCCGAGGGGCTACAGGACAGCAAGACCCGATCACCAGGCTCAATACCTGCTGCCTGCAGTCGTGCTGCCGCCTGATGAGTGCGCTCATCGAACTCCTCGGCAGACCATGCGATGTTCTCCGCGGGGGCACGGACGATCACACGCGACGGGTCTTGACGCCAGCCATCCGCCCAGGTAGCAGTGAGAGTCACGGAAATAGCAGCATCAGGGGGTGAGCGTCATGCTGGAGAGCACGCGCTCACCGAGGTCAGCATCCCCCTCGATCACCACGGTCGAACGCCACTCCGGAGCACGGCCGCACGTAGCAAGCATGAACGTCTCCCACGGCATCGTGAGCGTCACCGTCGGCGCCTCGACGGCCGGA
>JBDQGZ010000060.1:0-10941 GCA_040265115.1 Candidatus Nanopelagicales bacterium | reverse complement strand
TGCTCGTCGTCGGACCCTTGACCCACGCCTCTGCGACGCCGATCTCGCCTCCCGCAACCGTGAACACCCGTCCCGTCACGTCTGCTGACTCCGGGCTGCCCAGCCAGACCACGAGCGGGGAGATATTGGCAGGGTCGAAGACATCGAAGGTGTCCGATTCCGCGCCGCCGGTGGACTCCTCCATGAGCCCCATGAGGTTCTCGGTCATCCGAGTACGTGCGATGGGAGCGATGGCATTCGCGGTGACCCCGAGCCGACCGAGTTCGTCGGCGAGGATGATCGTGAACGTCGCGAGACCAGCCTTCGCTGCACCGTAGTTGGCCTGGCCGATGTTGCCGAAGATGCCTGACGGTGACGAGGTGTTGATGATCCGGGCGTCATTGGTCTCACCGGCCTTGGCTCTCGCGCGCCAGTAGTCGACCGCATGCCGGCTGACCGCGAAGGTTCCGCGCAGGTGGACCGCGATGACCGCGTCCCACTCTTCAGGGGTCATGTTCACGAACATTCGATCGCGAAGGATTCCGGCGTTGTTGACCACCACATCAAGTCCACCGAATGTGTTTAATGCGCTATCGATCAGCGCCTTCGCACCGTCCCACTCCGCAACGTTGTCGGTGTTGGCGACTGCCTGACCACCCATAGCCAGGATCTCGTCGACCACCTGCTGAGCCGGTCCGGCATCCGATCCGGAACCGTCGGTGGCGCCACCGAGGTCGTTGACCACGACCTTCGCCCCCTCACGAGCGAAGGCAAGGGCGTGCTCACGCCCGATTCCCCGACCGGCTCCCGTGATGACCACGACACGTCCAGCGCATATTCCCGACATGCCGCGTACGCTACCCATCATCTATTCCTCAGACGAAGCGCCCCGGGTTCTGTTCGTGTGCACAGGGAACGCGACGCGTTCCGTCATTGGCGCTGCCCTGCTCCGTCAGGCACAACCGGCGTGGTCGATCGATTCCGCGGGCACATTCGCGATCCCCGGCCTGCCCTCCAGCGTCCGCACACTGGCCGCGCTGGAGTCGGTCGGGGTCGCCGCTCCCGGCCATCGCAGCACGACACTGGGCGTCCGTCATGTCGAGTCCGTCGATCTCGTCATCGGCTTCGAAATCGATCACGTCCGCTTCATGCGGCGCCGTTATCCGCAGGTAGCCGATCGGACAGCAACCCTGAGACGACTGGCTGCGCACGACGTCCACCCCTGGTCGCTCCCGGCCGGACTTGGCGAGGAAAGTCTCGAAGACTGGATGGTCACCGAGGATCCGGCGGGCGGAGATGTCGACGTGTTCGTCGATTGCGCGCAGAGCATCGCGGCGGACATGGCGATCCTCACCCCCCGGCTACGCACCTGGCGCTAGTCGGATATCTCCCATTCCGCCAGAAGCGCTTCGGTTTCCGCAAGCGTTCGCACATGCGGGGCTGTGCGCGAGAAGCGCGGGGCGGCGGCCGCCTGGATGTCGCCGTCGTGGCCCTCGACCCCGATGATCGTCGAGCGAGCCGCGAGCTGCGGATGCGTGGCTGCTTCGTCCATCGTCAGCACGACCTCCGCGCATGCGTCCGTGCCGTGCACGAGATCAACCCATTCGGCGCGGGTGCGACTAGCAATCGCGCGGGTGAACTCCTCGCGCAGGCGAGGCCACCCGGTGAGGTCGAACTGCGCCGGTAGGTCTACCTCGGCGAGACCACTCAGCCTGATCCATTCCGCGTAGAACGCAGGCTCGAGGCAGGCCAGCGCGAGCCACCCGTCATCGGCGGTGCGGTAGACGTCGTAGAACGGCGCACCGGAATCGAGGATGTTCACCCCCCGCTCCGCCGACCACAGCCCCTGGTTGCGCATCGAATGGAACAGGCTCATCAGCAGAGCCGCGCCGTCGATCATCGCGGCATCCACGACCTGTCCTGCACCCGATTCCCGGGACTCCCAGAGGGCGGCGAGGACTCCGATGACCAGCATCATGGCTCCGCCGCCATAGTCGGCAACGAGGTTCAACGGTGGTGTGGGCGGTTCCCCGTGGCGGCCGATGTGCGCCAGCACCCCGGCCGCCGCGAGATAGGTGAGGTCATGACCGGCCACCCGAGCGTAGGGACCGTCCTGGCCCCATCCGGTCATCCGGCCATAGACCAATCGCTGGTTGACCGCGTGGCAGTCCACCGGACCGAGACCGAGCCTCTCCATGGCGCCGGGACGCATGCCTTCAATGAGCAGGTCCGCCTGCTCGATCAATCGCAGCGCCCGTGCCCGATCGGTGTCATTCCGCAGATCGAGCACGATTCCCGGTCTACCTCGTCGGGTGAGATCTCGGGCGGGGTCCCCCATCACCAGTCCGGGCCGGGGGGAATCGATGCGGATCCCGGTCGCGCCGAGATCGGCGAGGACCGTGCATGCCAGCGGAGCAGGTCCGATCCCCGCCATCTCCACGAATCGCAAGCCTGCGAGAGGCCCGTTCACGACGCGCTCACCGTCCATGCTTTGAATTCCCGCTCAATGGACTCGCGGGCCCGAGCGAACTGCTCGGCGACCACACGTTTGCGTGCCCAGGCCACCTCTCGTTCCCGCACGAAATCCTCGAGCTGTGCGCGCTGCTCCGCATTGGCCTCAAGGCCGAACACCACGCGGACGAAGTCAGGGATGTCCTCGCGATAGTCATGGCCCCGTCGAGTGAACCGACCTGGCACGACCTCCATGGCGTTGATCATGTCGATGCCGGTGAGGACGAACGTCGTCGCCGGACGCCACCGCGCCGATCGGGGAATCCCCGCTGCCCGATCCTGCGGATCGCCGAGCCAATCAGGTTGCCGGACGAGCAGGGACGGCGAGAATTTCGGAATCGGATCATCGTGGTGGGTGACGAGCACGTGGCGTCCTCCACCGATCGCTTCATACTCGGCAAAGGAGTCCACTTCGACCATCTCGCCCTGCGGATCGACGCGCGCGGGATCCCGACGCCATTCGGCGGCGAATCGGGTTGCGGCGGGAGTACCGAGGAACAGCGAACCTGCGATGAAGTCACGATCGATGGCCGCGACACTGCGATGGCGGTAGCAATCCAGCAGTGTCTGCGCGCCCAGGCTCTCACCGAACAGTACGAGCCGTGGCCGCCGGTCCTCCGGGAGTCCGCGCAGATAGCCCGATAGTGCGTACAGCAGTGCCGTGTTCTGCTCGACTCCAGTCTCGGCGCGGTCGAGGGAGAGTGACGACGGGCGCAGCGAGTACTGCAGGGTGACCGTCGCGCAGTCACCGAGGGTCATGGCCTCCAGCGACTCGCTCATGACGTAGTTGATGTAGCCCGAACCGGTCGGCGAGGCGAGGCAGAGCACGGAACGATCGAAGGCACCGGTTCGCTCAAGTTCATCAATCGCCAAAGCGACTCGATCCGCGATCGTCGGTGCAGCCGCGAGTCCAATAAAGACCCGGATCGGATCAGCAACCGGCGGCGTCCCCATCACCTGCTCGATCTCGTCCGATTGCAGGGCCATGTTGGCGAATCGACGTCCCTCTCGAGACAGCGACTCAAAGTCGACCAGGCTCTCCGGACCTCCCGAGACGAACCTCGAGGAGATCGCATCTCGATAGGCGGGCTCGACTGCCGAGCCGCCCTGCTCTACGCGTCGGATCGCGTACTGATACCCGGCAATCACGACACCGGAGAAGACTCCAAGCGAGACGGCATGCCCCAGCGGCCACGCGATGGCGGCGAGTCCGGGGCTCACACGTCGCACGGACACAGCCACGCCGTATGCCACCGCGCGCTCACCGATGCGCAGCATCCACACACCTGTGGCGACCCCGGCAGCAAGTCCCAGGGAAGGAATGGCGGACACACCATCGAGCGAGGTGTTTCCGTTGTCCTGCATCCGTCCGCGGACACGCTGGATGTGCCAGGTCGCCACTATGACGCCCGCGGGAAGGGCGACCGGGGTGCGATTCAGCCAGGCCAGGCGCGGCCATCGGCCCTCGATGATCTGCCCTAGTCCCACCAGACTTGCGGCGAGCGTGGTCAGTTGAGCCGTGCGCCCGCCTCGCTCGGCGGCAACACGCACTAGCCCGCGCCGTAGCGATTCATCGTCCCGCGGTGGCAGAGCCCGTGCGACGAGCCCGGCGGCGGCGGCTGCGCCCGCGTTGACAGCGATGGTCACCCCGACGCGGGTCACAACCCGTTCCGTCGTGTGGCCCGCTCCCACGCGGCGAGAGATCATCCGCCCCAGTGATTCGATGCTGCTCTGGGCCAACGTCACCGACAGCAGCGTTCCCGCCGACACGAGTCCCGTGGCGAGGGCCTGATGCAACGTGCGACGGGGTTGGAGACCGGGCTCGAAACTCGGGCCCACCACTGCGGTGGCAGCGAACATGGCGACCCGTTCGGTGACACTGCGATCGGGGCCGAGCCATCCGAGGATGCGTCGTGCGACGGCAGATCGTCCGAGGGGTACCACGGCCGCGGCGGGGGCCTGCAACTGCGGCATGGAGCCTCCTGTCATCAGCGGATGAGGGTGATCAGTTGCAGATTCTCTACCACGAGTCGGCCATCAGCGGTCCACAGTTCGCGACGCTCCGTGGCGTAACCGGCGTGCTCACCAATGAGATGCGACGCGAACAGCAACGGCTCGCTCGGATCGACCGTCGACGGGTCAACCAGGAGTGTGGCGAGGAAGCTCAGCGTCGCCATCGGTCGCTGCTCCCGGGTGCGTACCAACGCCACCGGCCAGGGTCCATCGACCAGCGCGAGCAGCGCTGCCGCATCGAAGGACCCGCTCGGGTAGCTGATCCACGCGACCACGTCGTCGGTGCTTCCGGAATAGGGGAATCCGCGAAGCGGACGCATCCGCAGGTGCTGGAGGAACGGCGGCGCAAGCGGGGGTGCGAGATCGACCTCGGCGACCTCCGACCACGGCGGAACCGGTGGAGCCGGCGGGGTCGGCTCGCCGAGGCTGACACCACGTCGGTCGTCTCCAAGCACCACGGAAGCTGTCACGGCAAGCTGCCCATCCGAGGTCACCTCAACTGCCCAGGTGGCTGTCGACGACCCGCGGCGCACTTCCCGAACGTCGATGGTCGCGAGTCCAGCCACCACTGGTGCGACGATCTCCGCGCTCACGCTGCGCACCGGACGCCCCGCCACCCCGGCAGAATTCTCGGCCGTGACAGCCGCCCGCACCAGCGCCGCAACAACGAGGCCTCCCCACGCCCCCCTGCCCTGCTGCCAGCCATCCGGCACCGACCACACCCCGTCGCGCGACGCCGCCGCCTGGGCGAGGGCCACCTCCACAACACCATCCGCGGCTGTCGGCAAATTCACCCCCGCAGGCTAGGGGACGGTGCAGACTACGCCCATGTCAGGGACACTCACCCCCGCGCTCGATGACGACTACCGCACCGGAAGAGTCGTCGGCCTCGCCGGGACCGCAGCCCTCGGGGGCTTCCTGTTCGGATACGACTCCGCCGTCATCAACGGCGCTGCCTCGGCAATCCAGTCGACCTTCGGTCTCAGTCCCCTCGAGCTCGGGTTCGTGGTCTCGATTGCGCTCATCGGGTCCGCCGTGGGCGCCTGGTTCGCCGGTTCACTGGCGGAACGCTTCGGGCGCCGTCGAGTCATGCTCATCGCCGCCGCACTCTTCCTCGCCTCCGCGATCGGACAGGCTTTCCCCTTCGCCGCCGTCGACCTCACCATCTGGAGGTTCATCGGTGGGGCAGGAATCGGTGTCGCAAGCGTCATGGCGCCGATGTATATCGCCGAGATCGCTCCCGCGAAACTCCGTGGGCGCATGGGTTCGATGCAGCAGTTGGCCATCGTCGTCGGCATCTTCGCCACCGGACTGATCAACTGGCTCATCCTGGGAGCGGCGGGCGGTGAGTCCACCAATGACTGGCTGTTCGGCATCGCCGCATGGCAGTGGATGTTCCTGTCCATGATCATCCCCGCGCTGATCTACGGACTGCTCGTTCTGCGTATCCCCGAGTCACCCCGCTATCTGGTCGCCATCGGCGAGGAGACCAAGGCCGCCGAGGTGCTGCAGACGATCTACCGCAATGACGTCGCGCCGCTGGTGCACCAGATCGCCGAATCCCTCAAGGGCGACCACAAACCGCGCCTATCCGATCTGCGCGGACGCTCCTTCGGTCTCATGCCCATCGTGTGGATCGGTATCGGCCTGAGCGCCTTCCAGCAGTTCGTGGGCATCAACGCCGTCTTCTACTACTCCAACACCATCTGGGAGGCCGTCGGCTTCTCCGAGAGCCAGGCCTTCGAGACGTCCCTCATCACGACCGTGGTGAACATCGCCTTCACCCTGGTGGCGATCGCCCTCGTCGATCGAGTCGGGCGTAAGCCGCTACTGCTCGTCGGCTCCACCGGCATGGTGGTGATGCTCGGCATCCTCACCTACGTCTTCGGGACCGCCCCGCTGAACGCGGATGGCCAACCGGTTCTGGGCGACGGAGTCGATGTGATCGCGCTCATCGCCTTCAACCTCTACGTCGCCTTCTTCGCGGCAACCTGGGGGCCGATCGTGTGGGTGCTGCTCGGCGAGATGTTCCCCAATCGCATCCGTGCTGCCGCGCTCGCGCTTGCCGCCGCCGCCCAGTGGGTCGCGAACTTCATCGTCTCCACCGCATTCCCGCCATTGTCGTCCATCAGCCTCGGGCTGGCGTATGGCATTTTCACCGCCTTCGCGGTGCTGTCGATCCCGTTCGTCGCGAAGTTCCTGCGCGAGACGAAGGGGGTCAGCCTCGAGGCCATGGGGACACTGGAGAAGTCCGAGGTCAAGGGGTAGGCACTCTCCGTAGCCCGCTTCTTGGTTCAACCGCGCGCATCCGCCCCCCTGCGTGACCTACTCTTCCCCTCAGCGGGAAGGGAAGCGCCATGCAACGATCCTGGTTCAGGCTCATTGCCACCAGCCTCGGCTGCGCCATCCCCATGGCCCTTCTCGGACCCACGGGTGCCGCTCACGCCGCGGGAATGACCCTCGACCCCACTCTCCCTGCGGCTACCGTCCTCGCCACTCCCACCGCTGACGGTGGAGCCAGCATCACCCTGACCACCCCCGCCGCCGACTCCGTGTGCGTCTGGGCCGTCGAGTGGGATATCGCGGGCTCCGATGACCACGGCTCCAAGGCTGGACTTCGCCCCGGTGGAGCGCCGCCCTCCCAGGGCGAACGCATCCCTCCCCAGTGCGGTGAGGGTGAGTTACCCCTGACCATCACGCTCTCGGCGAACGAGGTCGATGCACAGGCGGATTCGGTCCGCGTCATCTGGACTCCGATAGCGAACACGTCGACCTTCGCAACTGCGACCGTGCTCGCGTGGCCGATCACCGCCGACCAACTCCTCGCAGCCGAGAACGACATTGCCACCGAGGAGCCCGACGGTTCGATCACGGTGTCCTTCACCGATCCCAATCCCCCGGGCGATGTCTGCGTCTGGCGGTGGGAGCTGCGCCGGACGGGAGGCAGCGTCTTCGGTTCCGGGACGACGGAGCGGCCCTTGTCCTCGTCGGCTCCGTGCGCTGTGGGCGTCGCCATCCGGGCCAACCTCGATGATCCAGGCAACATCGACCTCGTGCTGTGGCCGGAGCCGAATGGGAATCCGGTGACCGGGCCCTCTCAGGCCCTGGCCTATGTCGATCTGCCCGACGTGGACCTGTCCGCACCCGTCAACACCGGCGCAACGACGACGCCTCCGTCGTTATCGCTGGCCTGGTGGACCGCCAACGGAATCACGGCCTCGGTCCCGCGCGCCGAGGTGAGCGCTCCGCCCTCGGTCACGGGGACCTGTTCGTACCGCGTCGAGTGGAGTGCGTCAGGCATCCCATCCCGCGGAGTATGGCGCACGGGGGACTGCGCGGGAACATTCATCGAACTGCCTCAACTCGGGCTCACCGCAGCCCAAGGGTGGGCCGATGCCTGGATGGTGAAAGCGGCCTGGGCGAAGGGCACTATCGGTGCGAAGCCGAAGAAGTACTCCCCGTTCCGGATGCGAACGTGGCTGACCGGAGCCGAACTCCCCGACGCCACCACGATCCAACTGACATCGGACTCCACCGGCCCGTCCTGGTTCATCTACGGACCGGCCTCAGCGGCATGCAATGCCCAGGTGCAGTTGCTCTCCACGACCAGTCCGACCACCTGGTCGATCGTGTCGGATACCTTCGCCGCACCCCTCGGTCTATGTGATGACCTCTGGGCGAAGCATCCGATCGACACCACGGGCGCAGCGGCGATTCGAGTACGCGTGATTCCTACGACATCCACCACACCTGTCGGTCGGTGGATGTACGCGTCGTTGCAGCGACCTGAGGACCCCACCGATGCCACGGTTCGATGGAACGATGCGGGCATCCCGGTGGTCACCTTCACCGACCCCAATCCTGCCGGCACGGTGTGTTTCTGGCAGGTGAGTGCGAAATCCATCTCAGTCGACGACGTCACGGTCAACCCCGACGGCTCCACCAGCTGCTCGGCTTCGACGACCTTCACCATGGACGCCGACATCGACTGGTCCGGCATCGCCACGTTGCTCATCCGGTCCTCGTCCCTGGCGCAGAGCACGGCGATCGAGGGTTGGGGACCGCTCGTGGGGGCACAGGTGGCGTATTCGCCCCGGTTGGTGACCGGAAAAGGCACGGCACCGAAGGCGACCCTCACCATCGATGACGCCGGCTACCCCGTGGTCGTCGCCGCCGGAAAGGGCTGTCGCTTCGTCGCGCAATGGCGCTTCCATGGAGAGCAGCTATGGCGCACCGAGCCCTTACCCTCGTCCACCGCCTGCAGCGACTCCGTTCCACTCATCTCCGCAGGCACCACTTCTGAGCAAATGGACGTGCGTGTTGCTCGCGCCACTGTCGATGGCGATGTCATCACCCATGGATCGTGGTCGACGCCCACGGCGACGATCGATCCGATCCCCGTGCCCGCCGTGACCTTCTATCCCGGAACCAATCGCGTTCGTGTGGACAATCAGCCATCGTCCCTGTGCGGCACCTGGTTCGAGGTGCAGCGGGATGGCACGGTGTTTCTCGCGAGCCTCGTCCGCGGCAAGGAAGTGAGCGGGGCCCTGCTGTGCGGGCCGGCCGCGACCGACTCCCGCATGTCGACATATGTTCCGGCTGCCGGGGATCAGGTGCGCTTCGCCTTCATCCGCGGCACCGCCGAATCGGGAACCCTCGGGCCCTGGACCGAGTGGTTGGCCTGGCCAGCCACCGACACGTCTGCCCCCACCGCGACCGTCATCGCCCCCGGCACTCAGCAGAAGACGAAGGGGGTCGTCGCCTTCTCTGTCGAGGCCACCGATGATGTCGGCGTCGATCACATCGATGTCCGGGTATCAGGAACCATCGTCGCCACGTCCAGCAGCCCTCCCGAGGTCGGCGATATCTGGACGTTGACATGGGACTCCTCGGGCTTCGGCTCAGGCAGTGTGATCGCGACCGTCCACGTCTTCGACACGGCCGGCAACCTCACGAGCGTTGATCGTCGATTCGTCCTAACGAACCCATCCCCTGTCATCACCGTCTCAGGTAAGGCTGCGAAGAAGGCTAAGGCGGTCCAGGCGAAGAAGGTTCCCGCACCCACGATCCCGAAGGCCCCCGTCGTCGATGTCCCCCTCAAGAAGCCTTTCGCCGTGGCCGTCCCGGGCAAGGCACTCATCGGCGCGCAGGTAACCATCCGCGCCGGATTCAGTTGGGTGGTCGTGGGCACCGTGTCCTCGAAGGGGGTGCTCCCTGCACTTCGCATCAACGTGAGCGGGCAGTACCGGGTGCGCCTGAATCTCGCCAACGGCAAGTCCCGGTTTGTGGAACTGCGCGCCTGACGACAGGATTCAAGGCGTGGACTTCTCCATCCCCGATGAGCTGACCGCACTGCGCGCCGCCTTCACCGACTTCCTCGAACGCGAGATCCGTCCCCTCGAAGACGAGTACGCCCGATCCTTCTGGGAGTCCTCGGTCGACCATGAGGCGCTTCGTCCAGTCATCGATGAGGTTCGCCGGCGCAGCGCCGCTGCCGGCTTCTACGCGCCCTACCTGCCCGAGGATGCCGGCGGGCAAGATCTGAGCGTCTTCGGGACGACGTTGCTGGTCGAGGATGCCGCCGCGAGCGGCATGCGACTGGCGATGGTGTCCGTCGCTCCCCCGAACCCCGCCGGCCCGTCGACCCTGCTGCTGAAACTGCCCCGCCAACTGTGGCCGGACTATGTCCTCCCCGTCGCGGATGCAACCCGCACCATGTGCTTCGCCCTTACCGAACCCGAGGCGGGGTCGGATGCTCAGTCGATTCGCACCTCGGCGGTGCGCGATGGCGATGAGTGGGTGATCAATGGTCACAAGCACTACATCACCAACGGCGCCGATGCGGACTTCGCGATCGTCTTCGCCGTCACCGATGCCGAAAAGCGAGCGGCCGGCGGCATCACAGCGTTCGTCGTTCCACGCGACCAGTACCGCGTCGGAAAGACTCAGTTCAACATGTCCGACTCCCACCCGGCGGAGTTGTTCTTCGACGACGCGCGCGTCCCCGCCGATCACGTCATCGGCGAGGTCGGCATGGGCTTCCTCGAGGCGATGAGCTTCCTCAACGCCGGACGTGCGTACATCGGTGCCCAATCACTCGGGCTCGCGGAGTTCGCTCTGCGGAGCGCAACCGAGCACGTCACGGCCCGTACTGCGTTCGGCAAGCCGCTGGCGAAGTTCCAGGGGGTGTCATTCCCGCTGGCGAAGAGCAAGGTCGATATCGAGGCCATGCGCTGGCTGGTCTACCACCTCGCCTGGCGCGTGGATACCCAGGGCGACCCTCTGGCGATCATGGGGGACGCCTCGATCACGAAGTACGCCACCACCGAGTGGGCCTATGAGGTTGCGGACCGCGCGCTGCAGGCATTCGGCGGCATGGGCTTGATGAATGAGGGCCCGGTCGAGCGGATCCTCCGTCATCTGCGGATGCTGCGAGTC
>JBDQGZ010000059.1:0-11229 GCA_040265115.1 Candidatus Nanopelagicales bacterium | reverse complement strand
TCGCCTTCGGGGGCAATCGCTGGGACTGGCAGCCGGCGCTGTGGGTCATCGCGATCGCGACCATGCTGCTGGGGTCGATCGTGGCGATCACGCAGACCGACATCAAGCGGATGCTGGCCTACTCCTCGATCGCCCAGGCGGGCTTCATCCTGGTGGGTGTCATCGCAACTAATCCGGAGGGTGTCGCTTCCGTGATGTTCTACCTCGCCGCATACGGGTTCGCCACCCTTGGTGCCTTCGGGGTGATTAGCCTCGTCCGTGACAACAGTGGTGGCGAAGCGACCCATCTGTCGCGCTGGGCTGGTCTGGGTCGCCGTTCGCCCTGGCTTGCTGCGGCGTTCGCCCTGTTCTTGCTCTCCTTCGCCGGAATCCCGCTCACCAGCGGTTTCATCGGAAAGTTCACGGTCTTCGAGGCGGCGATCATCAGCGATGCGACACCGCTAGTCATCGTCGGTGTCGTGGCCAGCATCATTGCCGCGTTCTTCTACATCCGGGTCATCGTGCTCATGTACTTCACCGATCCGGCTGAGGATGCTCCCTCGGTGGCGGTGCCCTCCGCCTGGACCACGTTGGCGATTTCCATTGCTGCGGCAGTGACCGTCGTCCTCGGTGTCTTGCCGCAACCGGTGCTCGACCTTGTCGAGCGCGCCGATGTGTTCCTCCGGTAGTACCGTCGAATCACATCGACGCGAACCGAGAGGAGCTCACGGGTGAGCCCGCAGCTACGAGGCAGCATGGCCAGCCTGGGGGTCGATCCTGCGCTCGCGGAGGACCTCGACCGGGGAATGGAGGCGGTGGAGAAGCACTTACGTGACTCGGTGCGCAGCGATTACCCCTTCGTCACCGAAGCTTCCCGGCACCTCGTAGATGCCGGGGGAAAGCGCTTTCGCCCTCTACTGGTGTTGCTCTCGGCTCGCTACGGAGATCCAGAGGCGCCAGGAGTCGTGCCGGCAGCGGTCGTCGTCGAACTGACACATCTCGCCACGCTTTATCACGATGACGTGATGGACGAGGCCGAACTGCGGCGGGGAGCTCGATCGGCGAATGCGCGCTGGGACAACACCGTGGCAATTCTCACCGGTGATTTCCTCTTCGCGCGAGCCTCGGACATCCTGGCCGATCTCGGCCCCGAAGCGGTGCGGATCCAGGCGCGAACCTTCGAGCGGCTGTGCACTGGGCAGATTCGCGAGACGGTGGGGCCCGCCGATGGAATCGATCCCGTCTCCCACCATCTGACCGTTCTTGCGGACAAGACGGGCTCCTTGATCGCCACCTCATGTCGATTCGGCGCCATGCTGTCGGGTGCGAGCGAGGAGGTGGTGGAGACCCTGACGCGCTTCGGTGAAGCGATTGGTGTGGCCTTCCAGCTTGCCGATGATCTGGTCGACATCTCCAGTGATAGCGAGCAGTCTGGCAAGACACCGGGCACCGATCTGCGTGAGGGTGTGCCCACCCTGGCGGGATTGATGGCGCTACGGGTCGGTGATGACTCTGTGCTCAGTGATGCCCTCGTGCGCCCCATCGTCGATGATGCCGAGCACGCTGAGGTACTTGCTCGCTTGCGCGCCCATCCAGCACTCGCGGAGGCCAGAATCGAGGCACATGCGTGGGCGGACCGGGCCCGCCGCGAATTAGCCGCGCTGCCCGCTGGATCGACGACTGAGGCCCTGGCGGCGTTGTGTGACTACGTCGTGGAACGCACTGGCTGACAACCTCAATAGCCGAGGAGGCGGGCGACGAGATCGGTCATCACCTCGGTTGCCCCGCCGCCGATCCCGAGGACGCGAACGTCGCGATAGTGCCGCTCGATCTCCATCTCTCGCATGTAGCCCATGCCGCCATGGATCTGGACGGCTCGATCGACGACAAACTCTGCGGCCTCGACCGCGGTCTGCTTCGCCAGGGCGGCTTCTACCGCGAGTTGCTCACCGTCGGCGTGACGTGCGGCGATTGTGCGGGTGTAGGTGCGCGCAACCTCGGTCCGCCGATGCATGTCGACCAGCGTGTGACGGATGGTCTGGCGGGTGATCAGCGGACGGCCGAAGGTCTCGCGGTCGCGCGCCCAGCTGAGGGCAAGATCGAGGGAGCGTTGAGCCGTGGCATATGCGGTGACGGCGATCGACACCCGTTCCGTGACGAAGTGTCGGGCGAGGGAGCCGAATCCTTCGCCGAGACCGAGTACATCGCGGTCGCTCACCGGCACCGCGTCGAAGGACAACTCGGCCGTGTCTGAGCACCACCAGCCCATCTTCGCCAGGGCGCGCGGTGGTGCGTATCCCGGGGACGTCGGGTCGAGGACCATCAGCGTGATCCCCGCGGCACCCTCACCGGATTCCGGCGTGCGCACTGCGGTGACCACCCGGTCCGCCCGGACTCCCGAGGTGATGAAGGTCTTGGCGCCGGTCACCGACCATTCATCACCGCTCCTCTCGGCCTTCGTACGCAGCCGTGCGACATCCGAGCCGCCGTCGGGCTCGGTGACCCCCAGGGAGCAGATCATTTCGCCCGCCAGAGTCGGTCGGATGATGGTCTCGGCGAGGTGGTCAGCTCCGGCAACGTCACCGGCAAGGAGTCGACGGTCATGCTCATCGATAACGTGGGGAAGGCTGATGCCGTGGGTGAACAGTGCGGAGATCACTCCGCCGCTCGCGCCGGCCTCGAGCATCGCCTCGGTCATAACGACCACGTCGATCAGGTCCCCGCCGCTGCCACCGAGGGAGTCGGGGAATCCGATGCCGAGGAGACCGATCTCGGCGGCTTCCCGGTGGAGTTCCCGGGGAAGTTGGCCCCGCTCCTCCCACTCCTCGAGGTAGGGGACGATGCGCTCGGTCGTGAAATCGGTGACGAGTCGGCGCAGGTCGGTCCTGCTGGTCTCAGCGTAGGCATCGG
Source organism: Candidatus Nanopelagicales bacterium (assembly GCA_040265115.1). GTDB lineage: Bacteria > Actinomycetota > Actinomycetes > S36-B12 > S36-B12 > M55B157. The sequence continues at coordinate 8,340 of JBDQGZ010000059.1, read as the reverse complement.
GCACGGACTCATCCTAGGAAAGGGACCGTCTTCGCCTGCTCGTACCTCAGGTTGGTTCTGCGACCTCGAGTGTGTCCAGTACCGAGGGGCGCCGAGAGTGTCGAAGGAGGTCGACAGAAAACAACGCCAGCGCCAACCAAATAAGCCCGAAGCCGATCCACTCCAGTGGCTGCACACTCTCGGAGAAGATCGTGATGCCAAAGATGAACAGTACGGTCGGGGTGACGTACTGGGCGAGCCCCAGAGTGCTGAGGGGCAGCCTGTTGGCCGCGGCGACATATGCCAAGAGCGGGATCGCCGTGAACGGTCCGAGCAGCATCAGCAGGATCGAGAAGCCGAGGCCATCGACGATGAAGGCCGCCGATCCGCTGACTTCAGCGTAAGCAAGGACGGCGATGGCTAAGGGGAATAGCATCGCGGTCTCGACGGTAAGGCTGGGGATTGCGTCGATACCGGCCAGCTTCTTCAGTAGTCCGTACGAACCGAAGGAGAACGCAAGCATCAGGCCGATGATCGGTGCGGCACCGGAACCGATTCCAATCGTGATAACCCCCATGGCCGCAATCGAGACGGCGGTCCATTGCCCCAGGCGTAACCTCTCGCGCAGAACGAGGACCCCCAGACTGACGCTGACAAGGGGATTAATGAAGTACCCGAGGGAGGACTCCACGACCTGGTCAGTGCTGATGGCGTAAATGAACGTCGTCCAATTCACCGTGATCGCCACGGACGCCAGACTGAGGAGGAGAACGGAGCGTCGGGACTTGAAGACGGCCAGGGTTGAGTCCCAGCCTCGCGTCACGAGGATGATGCCGATGAGAAACACCAGCGACCAGATCACTCGGTGGGCGACGATCTCGATGGGCGAGGCGGCGTCGAGCAGCGAGAAGTACAGCGGGGTGGCACCCCACAACCCGTAGGCGATCCCGGCGAAGCCGAGCCCGCGCCACAGGGTGGACGACGAGTGCCCGGGTGTGCTCAGGAGACGGTCCAGGTATCCGAGCCCGCGAGCAGAGTCGCGAGGTCACCGGGTCCCTTGCTCGCACGCACGGCTTCGATCTGCTCCCGGGCCATCCGGTCGTAGGAGGGGCGGGAGACATGGCGGAAGACCCCGATGGGAGTGTCGGCGAGCGTGTGCGGATCGGACAGGCGCGACAGGGCGAAGGCGAGCCCGGGATCATCGGCGTGGGCATCGTGGTTTAACACGCGGTCCTCCGGGACGTCTGCGGCATCGACGACGGCGACATGCCCGTCGTCCTGTCGAATGACGACCTTGTTCTCGTCGGCACCGAATCGGATCGGTTGTCCGTGCTCGAGTCGGATCAGCATGTCGTCGCGCGTGTCCCCGGCTTTGAGGGGCTCCCACGCATGGTCGTTGAAGATATTGCAGTTCTGATAGATCTCGACCAGAGCTGTTCCTTCGTGTGCGGCTGCCGCGCGTAGGACCGACGTGAGATGGGCGCGGTCGGAATCGATCGTTCGGGCGACGAAAGTTGCCTCTGCTCCGAGGGCGACGGACACCGGGTTGAAGGAGTAATCGAGAGAGCCCAGGGGAGTCGACTTCGTGATCTTGCCGGTCTCGGAGGTGGGGGAGTACTGGCCCTTGGTCAGGCCGTAGATCCGATTGTTGAACAGCAGGATCTTGAGGTTGACATTGCGCCGCAGAGCGTGGATGAGGTGGTTGCCGCCGATGGAGAGCGCGTCACCATCTCCGGTGACGACCCAGACCGACAGATCCGGGCGCGACACCGCAACGCCGGTGGCGATAGCGGGTGCGCGCCCGTGGATCGAATGAACGCCGTAGGTGTTCATGTAGTAGGGGAATCGCGATGAGCAGCCGATCCCCGAAACGAACACGATGTTCTCCTTGCGGAGTCCCAATTCGGGTAGGAAGCCCTGGACAGCCGCGAGGATCGCGTAGTCGCCGCATCCCGGGCACCAGCGGACCTCCTGGTCGCTCTTGAAGTCCTTCGCCTTCTGTGGCTCATGGGCCTTGGGGACCAGGTCGAGAGCGGGAAAGGCCGATGGTGTGGGAGTGGCATTCATCGTGATCGTGACCTCACTGATCCTCAGAAGATCGAACCGGGGGAGTGGCAGCGTCGAGGTGGGCGATGACATCGGTCACCGTCTCGGCGATCTCATCCGAGGTGAAGGGCAGGCCGCGCACCTGGTTGTAGCCGAGGCAGTCGACGAGGTACCGACCTCGTAGGAGCAGGGCGAGTTGACCCAGGTTCATCTCGGGGACGATGACCTTGTCGTATGCCTTCAGCACCTGCTCGGTGTTCGCGGGCATCGGGTTTAAGTGGCGCAGATGGGCCTGTGCCACGGAGTGGCCGGCGTCGCGGACTTTCCGGCAGGCCGCACCGATCGGGCCGTAGGTCGATCCCCACCCGAGGACGAGCACCCGTGCGTTGCCGTCGGGATCGTCGACCTCGAGTTCGGGGATCGTGCGAGCGATCGCGTCGACCTTGGCCTGCCGCAACCGCACCATCCGGTCGTGGTTCTCCGGATCGTAGGAAATCGCTCCCGATCCATCGGCCTTCTCCAGCCCTCCGATGCGGTGCTCCAGACCCGGCGTCCCGGGGACCGCCCAGGGGCGCGCAAGGGTGTCGGCGTCACGCACGTACGGCCAGAATTCCGGATGCTCGGTATCGACGCCGTGATTGGGCTCGGTCGCGAAGGCAGGATCGATGACCGGCAGGCCATCGACATCGGGGATGCGCCACGGCTCGGAGCCGTTGGCGAGGTATCCGTCAGACAGAATGAACACCGGGGTGCGGTAAGTCACGGCGATCCGGGCTGCCTCGACCGCGATGTCGAAGCAGTCGCCGGGTGAGCATGGGGCCACAATCGGGACCGGCGCCTCACCGTTGCGTCCGAACATCGCCTGGAGAAGATCGGACTGCTCGGTCTTCGTCGGCAATCCCGTGGACGGCCCACCCCGCTGTACGTCGACGATGACGAGGGGGAGTTCCAGGGAGACGGCGAGCCCGATGGTCTCGGACTTCAGAGCGATGCCGGGACCGGAGGTGGTGGTCACCCCGAGCGACCCGGCGTAGGCGGCGCCGAGTGCAGCGCCGATCCCAGCGATCTCGTCCTCGGCCTGGAAGGTCGTGACGCCGAAGGTCTTGTGCTTGCTCAACTCGTGCAGGATGTCCGACGCTGGGGTGATGGGGTAGCTGCCAAGGAAGATCGTGAGTCCGGACTGGACCCCGGCGGCGATGAGTCCGTAGGACAGCGCGAGGTTGCCGGAAATGTTGCGGTAGGTCCCCGCGCCCATGGGCGCAGGCTTGACCTCGTATCTCACCGAGAAGTCCTCAGTTGTCTCACCGAAGGACCAGCCCGCCTCGAAAGCGGCGATGTTCGCCGCAAGGATCTCTGGTTTTGCGGAGAACTTGGACTTCAGGAACGTCAAGGTGCCTTCGGTGGGCCGGCTATACAACCAGCACAGCAGGCCGAGAGCGAACATGTTCTTCGCTCTCTCCGCCTCCTTCTTCGTGATGTCGAAGGCGGACAGCGCCTCGACGGTCATCGAAGTCAAGGGGATGGGGTGGACCCGGTAGGCATCGAGATCGTCGCCGTCGAGTGGATTAGTGTCGTAGCCGACTTTGGCGAGGTTCCGCGAGGTGAACTCATCGGTGTTGACCAGCAGATCGCCACCTGGTCGAAGGGCCGCGATGTTCGCCTTGAGGGCGGCGGGATTCATGGCAACGAGGACATCGGGACGATCACCGGGTGTCATGATGTCGTGATCGGCGAAGTGCAACTGGAAGGCCGAGACTCCGGGAAGCGTTCCAGCCGGAGCTCGGATCTCTGCGGGGAAGTCGGGAAGGGTCGATAGATCATTGCCGAGACCGGCGGTCTCAGAGGTGAATCGATCCCCCGTCAACTGCATGCCGTCGCCGGAGTCTCCGGCGAGCCGGATCACGACATGGCCGAGGGTGACGGTGTCCTTCTCCGAGCCTGTGGTCATGGTTCACACGCTATCGCGGCGAGACCTGTGTCCGGGATGCAATCGGGGCGACGCGCAATCGTGAACGAGCTGCGTGAAGACTATGGTGGCGGGCGTGGGTGTCCTTCGTCGCTACCGCCTGGCGGAGCAGCCGCAGGTGATGGTCCATGTGGCAGATCTGGGGATGGCCTGCTGTGCGGTCGAGTTCGCCGCGGCCGTGAGCCGAGGCCTGCTCATCGAATTGGGAGATACCCCCACACCGGACTCAGCTGCACCCACCCGTCACGTCCTCATCGTCTCGGGAACGGTGACGCATGAGCTGGGGCCTGCGGTAGAACAGGCATGGCACAGCCTGCCCGAGCCTAGGGCCGCGCTCGCCTTCGGCGCCTGCACGATCTCCGGTGGCCCCTACTGGGACTCCTATGCCGTGGTGCCGGGGATCGACACGATTATCCCCGTGCACCGCTATGTGCCGGGCTGCCCGCCGCGCCCAGAAGCACTCATCACCGCGATCGAGGCGCTCGTTGAGAGTTCAGCGCGGAAGGGGGACGCTGCGCTGGAGGGGGTGGGCTAGGTGCTGGTCGAAGGGCTTCAGGTGGAGTGGCGACAGGCACTGCAGGATGCGATCGCTGATGGATTCAGTTATCTCGATCTGATGACCGCCATCGAGCGTGAGAGTGGGGTTGAACTGGTCTGTCACCTCGTCCGACAAGCGGATCACCGCAGTCGCTGGGTGCGCACCTTTGTTGCTCATCCGAACCCCCGGGTGCCCACCAGCACCGATCTACTCCCGGCTGCCTCATGGCATGAGCGCGAGGTGCAGGAGATGTTCGGGGTCGAGTTCGTGGGTGGCTCGCCGGTGCACCTGCTCCTCGTCGATCCTCCCGAGCGCCCTCCCCTACGCAAGACCGAGCTTCTCACGGCCCGACAGGCGCGCCCGTGGCCCGGGGAGGCGGAGCCGGGTGGACGACGTGCCCGGCGACGTCATGTGCCACCGGGTGTTGTGCCGCCAGCAGACTCAGCTTCTGGGGGTCGGCGATGAGCGACGACGACAGCGAGGTCGCTGAGCCGATCCCCGAGTCGGCGCGGGGCACCATCATCCTCGATGCACCCGCCTGCACGTCCTGCATGCTCTGCGTCCGTGAATGCCCCGTCTGGTGCATTGAGTTGACGAGTCACACTGAGGAAGTAGAAGAACCGGGTGCTCGGCGGCCACGCAGTGTCGCAGTGCTCGACTCGTTCACCATCGACTGGGGGCTGTGTATGTTCTGCGGGATCTGCGTCGAGGTGTGCCCCTTCGACGCGCTCGCCTGGTCGCCTCAGGTGGAGCCAAGCGCGGAGACCAAGAGCAACCTGGTGTCGGGGATCGAGCAGCTCAGCGAGGGTTCGTGAATCAGCGGTAGTTCGTGAACTGAACGGGGAAGTCCAAATCGGCGTCCTTGACCATCGCGATCACAGACTGCAGGTCGTCCCTGCTGGAACTCGACACCCGCAACTCATCGCCTTGCACCTGCACCTTGACCTTCTTGGGACCCTCGTCCCGGATCAACTTGGCGAGCTTCTTCGCCTGCTCCTGATTGATACCGGCCTTGAGGGCGCAGGTGATCTTGTGCACCTTCCCGGAGACCCGCGGATCGCCCGCCTCGAGGGCCTTGAGGCTGATGCCGCGCTTGACGAGCTTGTCCTTGAACACCTCGAGGGCTGCCTTGACGCGGTCCTCGGTCTCGGCCTCGATTTCCACGCCCATCTCGCCGGACCAGCTGATCGACGCCCCGGTGTTCTTGAAATCGAAACGCTGGGCGAGCTCTTTCGCCGCCTGCTGCAGGGCGTTGTCGACCTCTTGGCGGTCGACCTCGGACACGATGTCGAAACTGTTATCGGCCATGGCTCCCATTGTGCACGCCTCGGCTCGGGTGTGGGCCGAGGGCCGTCATGTGCACCAGGTTTCGGGCTTGTACAGTAGGCGGGCCCGCGAGAGCGGGCGCGGCAGGTTGCCCGAGCGGCCAATGGGAGCGGACTGTAAATCCGTCGGCTTACGCCTACGCAGGTTCGAATCCTGCACCTGCCACCACCGTCGGATGTTTGGCGTCGAGTGAAGAAGTTCACCTATCCGCGAGGGGATGACGATGGATTTCGCCGAGGACTCACGGACCGCGGAACTTCGACAGAGGCTCGAGCAGTTTCTGCGAGACCACATCGAACCCGCCGAACCCGTCTTCAACGCGGAACTGCGTGAACTGGACGATCCTTGGGCATGGAGTCGGGTTTCGGTTTTGAGCCAACTGCAGGAGCAGGCTCGCGCCCTCGGTCTGTGGAATGCCTTCCTCCCGGGTAAGGGGGGTGCGGGTCTCACCAATCTGCAGTACGCGACCCTCGCCGAACTCACCGGTCGCAGCATCCACCTTGCGCCCCCGGCGTTGAACTGCGCTGCCCCCGACACCGGCAACATGGAGGTCCTCAACGAATTCGGAACCCCCGAGCAGAAGGAGCAATGGCTCGAGCCGCTGCTGAACTTCAAGATTCGCTCCGGGTTCGCGATGACCGAGCCGGCGGTTGCCTCCTCGGATGCCACCAACATCCAGACTTCGATCGTGCGGGATGGCGACGACTACGTCATCAATGGCGTGAAGTGGTGGACGACAGGCGCGATGAACCCCGACTGCGCGATCTTCATCGTGATGGGCAAGACCGATCCCGAGGCCCATCGGCACCGTCAGCAAAGCCAGGTTCTCGTCCCGCGAGACACGCCCGGATTGACCATCGAGCGCGGTACCACGGTGTTCGGCTACGACGATCGAAGCCACGGCGGTCACGGTGTCCTTCGATTCGAAGATGTGCGTGTCCCAGTCACCAACCTCATCGGTGAAGAGGGTGGCGGCTTCGCAATCGCGCAGGCTCGTCTCGGTCCCGGTCGCATCCATCACTGCATGCGCTCGATCGGTGTCGCCGAAGTCGCGATCGAGATGATGTGCGACCGTGCGTCCGAACGGGTCGCCTTCGGGCGGCCACTGGCCGAGCAGGGTGTGGTCCGCGAATGGATTGCGCAGTCGCGCGTGCGGCTGGAGCAACTGCGCTTGCTCGTGCTGAAGACGGCATGGTTGATGGACACCGTCGGCAACAAGGGCGCCCACTCCGAAATCCAGGCGATCAAGATCGCCACGCCCCGCACAGTGGAGTGGATCCTCGACAAGGCCATCCAGGTGCACGGTGGCGGTGGGGTCAGCGGTGACTTCCCGCTGGCCGAGGCGTTCGCCGGTATCCGCACCCTGCGCCTGGCCGATGGGCCCGACGAGGTGCACGAGGCGTCGCTTGCGAAGGCCGAGCTACGCCGTCGAGCTGAGACTCAGAGGTAGGACACCCCGGTCAGGTCCTCGCTGACCTCCCACAGCCGCTTCGCATTGAGCGGATCGCGCGCGGCTGCCGTCATTCCTACCTGCTTGGGATATCCGCGCTGCTCGCCTAACCCACCGGGGCCGATATAGTCCCCGCTCGCCACGCCCGGGGAAGTCGCCGCGAAGAGTGTCGGCAGTGCGCCCATCTGTGGGCTCTGCGCGAGCACTCGATTTCCCAGGGAGGTGAGGAGTCCTTGAATCTTGCTTCCCGACATCTCGGGCCCAACCGACTGAAGATTCGTGGCAGCGTACCCAGGGTGTGCGGCCATAGCGCTCACGTGCAGGTCGGCGATGGTGAGGCGTCGAGCCAACTCACTGGTGAACAACAGGTTTGCCAATTTGCTCTGACCGTAGGCCCGCCAGGGGGAGTAGCGCTGCTCGCCCATGAGATCGTCGAAGTCCATGCGGCCCATGCGATGTGCCTGGGAGGACACATTCACGATCCGTGCAGAGGGAGCAAAGTTATCAAGGAGTAGCCCGGTGAGTGCGAAGTGGCCGAGGTGGTTGGTGGCCAGTTGCATCTCGAAGCCATCGGAACTCTCGCGTCGGGGAATCGCCATGACACCAGCGTTGTTGATCAGCAGGTCGAGTCTCGCGGCTCCCCGTCCAGCCCCCCATCCTTCCGCGAACTCGCGCACGCTGGCGAGGTCGGCGAGATCGAGCCGCTGCACTTCCACTTTCGCGTGGGGGCGAGCGGCCACGATGCGTGTGGCTGCCGCCTCACCTCGTGGAACATCCCGGACGGCGAGGGTGACGTCGGCCCCGTGATCGGCGAGTTGTTCGGCCGTGACGAAGCCGATGCCGGAGTTAGCCCCCGTGACGATCGCGGTGCGTCCGGTGAGGTCGGGGATGTCGGCGGCGGTCCATCGGGAAGTGGCCATGCCTCCTAGCCTGCCCCAGGAAGGAGGGTCCCGCGAGTGGCTGCCGTTCGGGGAAGTTATCCCGCGTCCGGCGACCAGAAGGGGGAGTGGGGCTGGCAATGATAGGGAAGGGGAC
>JBDQGZ010000058.1:0-11346 GCA_040265115.1 Candidatus Nanopelagicales bacterium | reverse complement strand
TTGGGTGGCCCGCAGATCCACGCCGCGGTGCCCGGCCTGCCAGCGCTGAGGCGGAGGCTGGAAGGGGCGGGAGATCACCAGCGTCCCCGACAGTGGAGGGCGCCACCGGGGGCTGGCCATCACCTCGACGGCCAGCCCCGGCGCGGTCGCCGCGTAGGCGCCCGGGTCCCGCTCCGCGCCGACAGGGGGAGGGGCGGTCGCGAGCAGGAGTGTCAGGAGCGGGGCCCACATCGACAGCGACATGCCCTCACGCTGGACCGATGCTGGTCTGCAGGCCAGTGCGAGGTGCTCGCCTGGGGACACAGCGCTGATCAGGTGTCGGGGGACGACGCCCGGGCATGCCCGGCTATGCTGGTGAGCTGGCTGCAGGCCATCTGGCCTGGAGTACATCGCGTGACTGGACCACGAGACCGGGGACTTGCCCCCTGACTCCTGGGTCGCCGTCGGTCCCGGACAGTGCGGGAGCAGGCGTTTATCGGTCACCAGGGCGCGCATCACCCGATGCGGGCATGAACCGATCAGCGGCCCCGGGCATCCGGGGCTGCGCGAAGAGTGTGGGCGCATGCCGCCCACTGGCAAGGAGACACGCATGGCCGTCGTCACGATGCGCCAGTTGCTGGAGAGCGGTGTCCACTTCGGTCACCAGACCCGCCGCTGGAACCCCAAGATGAAGCGCTTCATCTTCACCGAGCGCAATGGCATCTACATCATCGATTTGCAGCAGTCGCTGTCCTACATCGATCGCGCCTATGAGTTCGTGAAGGAGACCGTTGCTCACGGTGGCTCCGTCATGTTCGTGGGCACCAAGAAGCAGGCCCAGGAACCCGTCGCGCAGCAGGCGTCCCGAGTGGGGATGCCGTACGTGAACCACCGCTGGCTCGGTGGCATGCTCACTAACTTCTCGACGGTCCACAAGCGGCTGCAGCGACTCAAGGAACTCGAGGAACTCGACGCCGACAGTTCGAAGTCAGGCATGACGAAGAAGGAACTTCTCGTCCTGTCGCGCGAGCGTGAGAAGCTTGATCGCACCCTCGGCGGAATCCGCGATATGGCCAAGGTGCCGAGTGCCATCTGGGTTGTCGACACCAAGAAGGAGCACATCGCCGTCGGTGAGGCGCGCAAGTTGGGCATCCCCGTCATCGCGATCCTCGACACCAACTGCGATCCCGATGAGGTCGACTTCCCCATCCCGGGCAACGACGATGCGATCCGAAGCGTGGCACTGCTCACCCGCGTCATCGCCGATGCGGTGGCCGAGGGTCTGATGACTCGGGCTGGTCGGGCTATCGGAGACGGCAATGTCGACGTCGTCGTCGAAGAGCCCCTCGCCGAGTGGGAGGCCGAATTGCTCGCTGGCTCGACTCCGGAGGCCGAGGTCGTCGTCACCGAGACCGTGGTCGAGTCTGCCCCCGAGCAGGCACCGCCGTCGGTGTAGGCATTTCCGCATGACCCATCCCGTTTGATTCGACAGACATCACGGAAGGCACGAGTAACCCACCATGGCGAACATCACCGCCGCAGACGTCAAGAAGCTCCGCGACCTCACTGGTGCGGGCATGATGGAGTGCAAGAAGGCCCTCGAGGAAGCCGGAGGTGACCTCGACAAGGCCGTCGAGGTGCTGCGTATCTCCGGCGCCGCCAAAGCGGCCAAGCGAGGCGCTGAGCGTACGGCGAGCAATGGTCTGGTCGTGACGAATGACAACGTGATCGTAGAGCTGCTCTGCGAGACCGACTTCGTGGCGAAGAACGAGGACTTCCAGGCCTTGGCCGGCACGATCGTGCAGTGTGCGTTCGATAACCAGATCGGTGACCGCGACGCCCTTCTCGCCGCACAGCTGCCTCAGGGCGGCACGGTCGAAGAGGCAATTTCGGCCCGCGCAGGCATCATCGGCGAGAAGCTCGAGCTCGGACGAGTGGCGCTATTGCAGGCACCGGTCGCGACCTACCTGCATCGTCGTTCTGCTGACCTTCCCCCACAGGTTGGCGTGCTCGTCGCCTACTCCGGCGACGAAGAGGCAGCCAAGGGTGCTGCGATGCAGATCGCAGCGATGCGCCCGGTGTACGTCGCGAAGGATGATGTGCCCTCCGATGTGGTCGACAATGAACGCCGTATCGCGGAGGCAACCGCCAAGGAGGAGGGTAAGCCGGAGGCTGCCCTACCGAAGATCATCGAGGGTCGCCTGCAGGGGTTCTACAAGGACACCTGCCTGCTCGAACAGCCGTCGGTGATGGATTCCAAGAAGAATGTGGGAGCGGTACTTGCGGAGGCGGGAACGACCGTGAGCGCCTTCGCACGATTCGAGGTCGGGCAGAGCTAGACACCGCCCACACCGCTCCCAGGCAACTAGACGCGAGAGGAGACGCCGATGCCGGAGTCGTCCCGAGTCGTCCAGCCCATTCTCGAGGGAACCCTCGAGACATGGCCGGAAGCTCCTGATGGCGGGTGGAGCCGGGTCTTGTTGAAGCTCTCCGGGGAAGCCTTCGCCGGAGACGGCGAGCTCGGTGTCGATCCTGACGTTGTGCACTCCATCGCGCGACAGATTGCGGGCGTCGTGCACGACGGAGTCGAGGTTGCTGTCGTCATCGGTGGCGGCAACTACTTCCGAGGAGCGCAGTTATCGGCCCGCGGAATGGAGCGTGGCCGCGCGGACTATATGGGGATGCTCGGCACGGTGATGAACTGCCTCGCCCTGCAGGACTTCTGCGAGAAGCAGGGTTTGGATACCCGTGTTCAGACCGCGATCACCATGGGTCAGGTCGCGGAGCCGTATGTCCCCAGACGGGCCGTGCGTCACCTCGAGAAGGGCCGCGTGGTCATCTTCGGGGCTGGCCTCGGGGCGCCGTACTTCTCCACGGACACGACCGCCGCTCAACGGGCCCTCGAAGTGGGTGCCGAGGTGGTGCTCATGGCGAAGGCCGTCGATGGTGTCTATGACTCCGATCCACGGACGAATCCCCAAGCGCGTCGCTTCGACCGCCTCACCCACGATGACGTGCTGGCGCGCGACCTCAAAGTGGCCGATGCGACCGCTATCAGCCTGTGCCGGGACAACGACCTGCCGATCCTGGTGTTCGATCTGCTAGTCGAGGGCAATATCGCCCGCGCTGTCCGGGGTGAGAAGATCGGCACACTCGTCACTCGGGACGGGCGCAGCGAGCACAGCGATAGGGCCGGCGCGGTTCCATCGAATTCACGTCACGAGTCATAACGGGAGTCATCGTGAGCGATCAAACAGACGAGATTCTCCTCGAGGCCGAGGAGAAGATGGACAAGGCCATCGAGGTAGCCCGTGAGGACTTCGGCACCATCCGAACAGGACGCGCCAATCCGTCCATGTTCGCCAAGGTGATGGTCGACTATTACGGCACGCCAACTCCGGTGAATCAACTCGCGTCGTTCACCACTCCCGAGGCGCGCATGATCATCGTGACCCCCTATGACAAGGGATCTCTTGCCGAGGTCGAAAAGGCCATCCGAGACTCAGACCTCGGCGTGAACCCGACCAATGATGGAGTCGTCATCCGTGTCGTGCTCCCGGCGTTGACCGAGGAGCGCCGTAAGGAATACATCAAGGTGGCTCGCAATAAGGCCGAGGAGGCTCGCGTCTCGATTCGCAATGTTCGCCGGCACGCCAAGGACACCCTCGACAAGCTCATGAAGGATGGCGAGGTCGGAGAGGATGAGATCCGCCGCGCGGAGAAGCACCTCGACGAGGTAACCCACACCCACGTTGGCCATGTCGACGAGATCCTCAAGCACAAGGAAGACGAGCTCCTCGAGGTCTGAGCCCTCGACGACACCTCGCTCATGTCCGACGACACCTCGGCTCGAAGTCGCGCCGGACGCAATCTGCCGGCGGCGATCGCCTCCGGTGTCGTCCTCGGTGTGCTCGTCATCGTCAGCCTGGTGTGGGTGAAGTGGCTGTTCGGTGTGCTCGCCGGGGTTGTCCTGCTCGTTGCCTTGCATGAACTGGTGCGTTCCTTCGGGCAGCAGGGCATCAGGCTGGCCCGAACCCCCCTGTATCTCGCAATTCCCCTCGCGATGGTCGCGGCCTATGTGGAGGGCCCGACAGCGCTAGTCTTCGTGATCGGTCTGGCCTTCATCGCGATCATCATGTGGCGATTGCGCAGGGGAACCGAGGGCTATGTCCGAGACGCCACCGCCAGCGTGTTCGTTCTGACCTACCTGCCGTTGATGGCGGGGTTCGTCATGCTGATGCTTGCCACGGACAACGGCCCTGCCCGAATAGTCACCTTCATTGTCTTGACGATCGGCAACGATATTGGCGGCTATGCCGCCGGTGTCTTGTTCGGACGGCATCCCATGGCTCCGTCGATCAGCCCGAAGAAGTCCTGGGAGGGCTTCGCCGGATCTCTGCTTGTGCAGTGCCTGCTCGGTGTCGGCTTGTTCCTCTGGCTCCTCGATGCCCCGTGGTGGCAGGGCCTCATTATGGGCGCGATCCTCGCTGTCACGGCAACTGCGGGAGATCTCGCGGAGAGCGCGATCAAGCGGGATCTAGGGGTGAAGGACATGGGCACCGTGCTCCCCGGGCATGGTGGGATCATGGATCGCCTCGATTCGCTGGTGATCAACGCCTTTGCCGCCTGGGCCCTATTCGCTGTGTTCCTCGGCCCACCACTGTTCTGAGCCGACCGACACGTCGAGCGGAGGAGCGGGGCTGGGGCAATGAGAGAATGGTCGCGTGCCTGTTCCCGGTGAGATCACGCTCGAGGTTCCACGTCGTGGAAAACCACCGCGGCACCTGCTGGACCTGAACCTCACCGAACGCAGGGAGGCTATTGCCGAACTTGGCTTGCCGTCCTTCCGTGCCGACCAGGTCTCACGTCAGTGGTTCTCCCGGTTGTCCTTCAACCCGGCGGAATGGACTGATCTATCGACGACAGATCGCCAGCAGATCGAGGCTGCGCTTCTTCCTGATCTGCTCACCGAGGTCACCCACCTCACCTGCGATGACGACGCGACGGTGAAGAGCGCGTGGCGGCTTCATGACGGTTCGCTGGTGGAGAGCGTGCTCATGGATTACGGCGACCGCGTGACGATGTGCGTGTCCTCGCAGGCTGGATGCGGCATGAACTGCCCATTCTGCGCGACGGGCCAGGCGGGATTGACACGGAATCTGTCGACGGCCGAGATCATCCAACAGGTCCTCATCGGGTCACGCTGGGTTCGGGAGTTGCCCGGCGACCGAGAACGCGTGTCGAATGTTGTCTTCATGGGCATGGGGGAGCCGCTGGCGAATTACGCCGCAGTGGTCGGCGCCATCAGGCGACTCATCGCCGATCCGCCCGAGGGACTCGGGATGTCGGCGCGAGGGATCACCGTATCGACGGTGGGACTCGTGCCCCGCATCCGCGATCTCGCTGGGGAAGGACTCCCCGTGCGTCTCGCCGTGTCACTCCACGCGCCTGACGATGAACTGCGCGACACTCTGGTTCCCATCAACAACAGGTGGCCGGTGTCGGAGGTGCTGGAGGCGGCATGGCACTACGCCGAGTCCACCGGTCGGCGGATCAGCATCGAGTACGCCCTGATCCGAGACATCAACGACCAACCGGATCGCGCGCGACAACTAGCACGACTGCTGCGCGGCCACCTCGTGCATGTCAACCTGATCCCGCTCAATCCAACCCCGGGATCCATCTGGACGGCCTCACGTCCGGAGGACGAACGCGCCTTCGTTCGGATCCTTCGCGACGCCGGCATCTCGACTACGGTGCGCGACACGCGTGGCCAGGACATCGATGGTGCGTGCGGTCAGCTCGCTGCGCGGTCATGATCAGCCCAGTGCGCAGTGCTGGAGGGAGTCGACATGTCCGTGGAGGAAAACCCCAATCCCGTCGTTGCGGATGAACTGACCTACTACCTGCCCAGGGGGTGGATCCGGCAGACAGTGATGGCGATCGTGAGGACCGCCATCATCGTGGCGGTGATCATCGCGGCTGCTGGCGCCACAGTGACTCTCCTCGAGGGGTCAGCGGCGCTGTGGTTGGTCGATCTGCTCCTCTTTATCGTCTGGCTGGTCATCTTCGTCGTCTACCTGCGGTGGCAACTGATGCGGATCTCGCGGGTTGGATTTCCGATCATTCGGGGCGCGGAGACGATCGTGGTCGGACTCGCCATCGTGATCGCCGCTTTCGCGCGGACCTATTTGTTCATCTCTGATACCACTCCGGATGCGTTCAGCGAGCCCCTCACGTTGTTCAGTTCCTACTACTTCACCATCACCACGTTGGCCACCGTCGGATTCGGGGACATCACAGCCAACGCAACGTCGGCGCGCGCGGTCGTCATGGTGCAGATGCTGATGGGCCTTGCCCTCATTGCCGGGGTAGTGCGGCTGGTCCTTCTCGCCCTGCGAATCAATGCCCGTCGACGGGAGCATTCGAACTGATCGGTCGAAGGTGCACCGAATCATGCGCTAGCGTCTTGAACCATGGGCAGGGCGTATGCCGAGGCATATCAGCGCAGCATCGACGATCCGGAGAGGTTCTGGGGCGAGGCGAGCCGCCTCATCGAGTGGATCGATGAACCGACGGTCGTGCTAGACCGAACCAATCCCCCTTTCTATCGGTGGTTCATCGACGGGACCCTGAATACCTGTGCGAACGCCGTCGACCGTCATGTCGAGGCCGGATATGGGGATCGGCTCGCGTTGATCCACGATTCGGCGGTCACCGGGCAGGTCACGCCAATTACCTACGCACAGATGCGCGACGAGGTAGCCCGGCTCGCCGGTGCCTTGGCCGATCATGGTGTGGGCAGGGGCGATCGAGTCATCATCTACATGCCGATGGTCCCTGAAGCGGTGATGGCGATGCTGGCCTGTGCACGCCTCGGTGCCGTGCATTCCGTCGTGTTCGGCGGGTTTGCTCCCGAGGAACTGGCAGCCCGAATCGATGATGCCCAACCTGTGGCCGTGCTTACGGCATCCTGCGGAATCGAGGGTAGGCGCATCATCGAGTACGCCCCTCTGGTCACCGCGGCGCTCGACCTCGCCTCCCACGAACCGAATGTCACGTTCGTGCTTCAGCGCCCGCAGGTCGAGGCTCGACTGGGACCCCGCGATGTCGACTGGCGAGATGCGGTGGCGTTAGCCGCACCTGTCGCACCGGTTCCGGTTGCCGCCACCGATCCGCTTTACATCCTGTACACCTCGGGCACGACGGGGAAGCCCAAGGGCATCGTTCGGGACAATGGCGGGCACGCGGTCGCGATGGCGTGGTCGATGGGGGCGGTCTATGACATCGGCCCAGGGGACGTGTGGTGGGCAGCCTCGGATGTGGGCTGGGTCGTCGGCCATTCCTACATCGTCTACGCCCCTCTCATCACCGGAGCGACAACAGTGATGTTCGAGGGCAAGCCGGTTGGGACGCCCGATGCGGGGGCGTTCTGGCGGGTCATCGCTGATCATTCAGTGAAGGGCTTGTTCACCGCCCCGACGGCGATCCGGGCGATCAAGAAAGAGGATCCCGAGGGAAGGCTCCTCGCTGACTATGACACGTCGTCGCTCCGACTGCTGTTCCTCGCGGGGGAGCGTCTGGACCCTGACACCTATTCCTGGGCGAGTGAGAGGCTCGACATCCCCGTCGTCGACAACTGGTGGCAAACCGAGACCGGATGGCCGATTGCCGCGAACCTCCGTGGACTGGATCCGATGCCCATCAAGCCGGGTTCGCCCACGGTCGCGGTGCCGGGTTTCGCGGTGCGGATCGTCGACGAGTCGGGTGCTGATGTCTCGGCGGACACGGACGGCAGCATCGTCATCGACCTTCCGCTTCCTCCGGGTGCCCTGCCGACGCTCTGGGGCGATGACGAGCGATTTATCGCGGCGTATCTCACGGCATTTCCCGGCACCTACAGCACAGGAGATGGCGGCTTCCGGGATGCCGACGGCTATCTCTACGTCATGGGGCGCACGGATGACGTCATCAATGTCGCGGGGCATCGGTTGTCGACCGGATCCATCGAGGCGGTCGTGGCATCGCATCCCGCGGTCGCCGAGTGTGCGGTCATCGGGGTCCACGATTCGCTCAAGGGCCAACTCCCGCGTGCCTTCATCGTGCGGAAGGCAGGTGTCGATGTCGAGGAAAGCGAGGTGCACGAGCAGATCGTGGCGTCAGTCCGCGAACGCATCGGGGCGATTGCATCGTTGAAAGATGTCGTGACCGTGGCCGGGCTGCCCAAGACGCGCTCCGGCAAGATTCTGCGCAAAACGATGCGGGGGATCGCCGACGGACGCGATGAACCGATCCCCTCGACCATCGAGGATCCCGCAGTCCTTGAGGCGATTGCCCCGATGCTGCGGAGCGACGGATGACGGGATCCCTCGAGGGGCTCGTCGTCGCCGACTTATCCAGGGTGCTCGCGGGGCCGTACGCGACCATGATGTTGGCCGATCTGGGGGCCACAGTCATCAAGATCGAACGGCCGACCATCGGCGATGACACGCGCTCCTGGGGTCCGCCGTTCGCCGAGAATGGCCAGAGCACCTATTTCCAGTCGGTAAACCGGAATAAGGAATCCCGATCGATCGACCTCACCAGCGATGACGGCCGCGAGGAGGCATTACAGATCATCGGATCGGCGGACGTGCTCATCGAGAATTTCAAGCCCGGCGCCCTCGAGGGTCTCGGGCTCGGGTACGCGGCCCTCCACGAGCTGTTTCCGGGACTCGTCTACTGCTCGATCACCGGTTTCGGGGCTGATCGAGGTGCGGACCTGCCCGGCTACGACCTGCTCGTCCAAGCCATGGGTGGTCTGATGAGTATCACCGGACCTGCTCCGGGTGAACCGACCAAGGCAGGGGTTGCGGTCGTCGATGTCATCACCGGTTTGCATGCGACGGTCGGCATCTTGTCAGCTCTGCGCCATCGCGACCTCACCGGTGAGGGACAGCATGTCGAGGTAAGCCTGCTGACCTCCCTACTGTCGGCCCTGGTCAACCAGGCGTCCAGTGTCGTGGGGGCGGGCATAGTTCCCGCGATCATGGGCAACGAGCACCCCTCCATCGCCCCGTACTCGGTCTATCGAACCGCGGACAGGCCGATCGTTCTCGCGGTGGGCAATGATCGTCAGTTCGTCGCGCTGGCCGAGGTGCTGGGGGCCGGTGACCTCGCCGTAGACGAGCGATTCGCGACCAATCCCGCACGGGTGGCTCACCGGGTCGAACTCCGAACACTTCTCGAGGATCTACTGGCGACGGCGGGAGCCGATGACTGGCAACAGCGACTGCAGGCGGTGGGAGTTCCCTGCGGCCCCATCAACGACATCGCCCAAGCCATCGCCCTGGCGGATCGGCTGGGTCTGGAACCGGTCGTCGATGCCGGTGGGGTGAAGGGCATCACCAGCCCGATCCAGATGTCGGCCACACCGCCGACGTACCGCAGCGCGCCACCGGACCTGTTCTAAGGGGTCGACCTGTCCAAGAGCGGCGGCAGGTGATCGCAGCGATACCCTAAGAACATCAACCGAGGGAAAGGCCCTGCTCCCATGCCTACGGCACCCGTTGCTCCGCTCGCCCTGCTCGATATCGACCACCTCCTCACCGAGGAGGAGCGGGCGATTCGCGATGTCGTCCGCGACTTCGTCGAGACGCGCATCAAGCCCGAGGTGGCCGATTGGTTCGAGGCCGGCACGCTCCCGGCGCGTGAGCTTGCACGTGAGTTGGGTGAACTCGGCGTCCTGGGAATGCATCTCGAGGGCTATGGGTGCGCGGGAACCAACGCGGTGTCCTACGGTCTCGCGACCATGGAGCTCGAGGCTGGAGATTCGGGCATCCGCTCCCTGGTCAGCGTCCAGGGCTCGCTGGCGATGTATGCGATCCATGCCTTCGGCTCGGAGGAGCACCGCGAGCAGTGGCTGCCGGGGATGGCCAAGGGCGAGTTGATCGGCTGCTTCGGACTCACCGAGGCCGACTTCGGATCGAACCCCTCCGGCATGCGTACGGCCGCCAAGCGCGACGGTGACGACTGGATCCTCGATGGTTCGAAGATGTGGATCACCAACGGCACGGCCGCTGATGTCGCGGTGGTCTGGGCCCAGACCGATGATGGAATTCGCGGGTTCGTCGTGCCTACCGACACTCCGGGCTTCTCCGCATCGGAGATCCGCAAGAAGTTGTCCCTGCGCGCGTCGGTCACCGCGGAACTGGTCTTCGACTCGGTGCGCCTGCCCGCTGATGCGGTCCTGCCGGGCGTGGTCGGGCTCAAGGGTCCGCTGTCCTGCCTGAGCGAAGCGCGGTTCGGCATCGCGTTCGGAACACTGGGAGCAGCGCGTGATTGCCTCGAGACGGCGATCTCATACTCGATCGATCGTGAGCAGTTCGACAAGCCGATCGCCGGCTATCAACTCACCCAGAAGAAGCTCGCTGACATGGCGGTGGAACTGGGCAAAGGCATGCTCCTGGCCTTGCACCTCGGTCGTCTCAAGGATGAGCACCGGATCACCCCGGAGCAGATCAGCGTCGGCAAGTTAAACAATGCGCGCGAAGCACTCGCGATCGCTCGGGAGTGCCGCAGCATTTTGGGGGGTAACGGGATCACCCTGGAGTATCCGATTATCCGCCACATGAACAACCTGGAGTCCGTGTTCACCTATGAGGGCACCAACGAGATGCACACCCTCGTGATCGGTCAGGCCCTCACCGGGCTCCCCGCCTTCCGCTGACTACGGTCAGTGGCCGAGGAAGTGGGACATCAGCCGGGCTCGTCTCGAGGGCTTGCCCGTGCGCGCCTCTTCGTCATCCGCGCCCGTCATCGCGCGCAGTCCCGCATTGACCCCTGCCCAGCGCAACGGTTCCGGTTCCCATCGCGGTGAGGAATGGTTCACCCAGGGCAGCGAGGTGAGCTCGGTGGTCCGCCCGGTAATGAGGTCGGCGAGGGTGCGCCCGCCCAGATTCGATGTCCCCACCCCATCGCCGACATAGCCACTCGACCACGCCAGCCCAGTGGTGCGATCGAGCCCGCAGGAGGCGAACCAGTCGCGGGGGATGCCGAGTGGACCACCCCAGGCATGGGTCACCCTCGTGCCGGTCAGGATCGGGAACAGATCGAGCAGGGTCCTCCATAGTTCAGCAAAGACCGCTCTATCCAGATCGTGTTCGGGGCGGATGCGTGAGCCGAAGTGGTAGGGCGCGCCTCTGCCGCCGAAGGCGAGACGGTCGTCGGCGGTGCGCTGTCCGTAGATGATCAGGTGCCGATGATCGGCGAAGGTCTCGCGCTGTCCCAATCCGATGGTGTCCCAGATCTCGGCATCGAGCGGCTCGGTCGCGATCATGAGCGAATAGACCGGCGCGATCGCACGCCCGTAGCCCGACAGCGTCGGGG
>JBDQGZ010000057.1:0-11372 GCA_040265115.1 Candidatus Nanopelagicales bacterium | reverse complement strand
TCGACGATAGGACCACCAGGCTTGGAGTCGAAGGATCAGATTCGTCATGGCAAGGAAGACGAATGAGGTCGCCATTCCGAGGAAGAGATCCGACCAGGGGGAACTGGTGATCCACAGTGCGAGAGCGAAGAACACCAACGCCAGGATGACTGACAAGACTGTGAACCAGTGGAGGATCTGGGTAGAACTTCTTGGATGCGAGTCGGTGTCGGCCACGTCGGAACTGTAGGGCCTGGAACGCGCCGAACCACGTCCATTACGGCAACAACACGTGGTGACTTGGCGGTGGCGTTACGGTCGTCCCTGTGCGTGTGCTGTTCGCCCCGGACTCCTTCACCGGAACGCTGACAGCTGCGCAGGCCACGGCCGCGATGATCGACGGGTGGCGGCGGACCCGACCCGATGACGAACTCCTCGATGTCCCGATGTCCGATGGTGGCCCGGGCTTCGTCGAAGCCGTCACGAGAGGTTGGGCTCGCTTTCAGGTCGCCTTCCAGACCCCGTCAGTGGAGGTGATCGGCCCCACGGGCGCTCCGATAGCGGCGACCTTCGCCCTTAACGAGGGAACCGCCTTCATCGAATCCGCTCAGGTCTGCGGCGTGGATCTCATCGACGTGGCACGCCGTGATCCCTGGCGGCAGTCCAGCCGAGGACTGGGGCAGATATGTGAGGCGGCGATCGGGATGGGGGCCGAACGCATGGTGGTGGGCTTGGGCGGAACGGGCACCATCGACGCCGGACTCGGCTTCCTCGGAGCACTGGGAGCGCGAGCTTTCGATGCCCAGGGCCACGACGCCTCACCGGCGCTCCTGGAAGGCCCGGCAGCCTTCGAGAGGATCGCCTGGATCGACATGGCACCGGCGATACGGACTCTGGCAGGTGTCGATCTCGTCATCGCCTCGGATGTGGATGTGCCGCTGCTTGGTCCGAACGGGGCCGCTCGAGGTTTCGGAGCGCAGAAGTTTCCCAACCCCACCGCCGTGGATGAGGTGGAACTGATCCACCTCGATGCGGTCATGGGTCGAGTTGCCGGACTCGCCCAGGGCGGGATGGAGATGGCCGATCTCATGGGTCGGCCCGGGGCTGGGGCTGCCGGAGGGCTCGGCTGGGCCCTGCTCGCCGTGGGAGGTGTCATGACATCGGGGTCCTCGCTCGTGTTGTCTGCAGTCTCCTTCGAGGAGCTGATCGGCGACGTCGATCTCGTAGTCACCGGAGAAGGCAGCCTGGACTGGCAGTCACGACGAGGAAAAGTTGTTACTGCCGTGGCGGAAGCGGCCGCTCAGCGAGGAATCCCAGTGATTGCCCTCGCCGGTCGAGTGGATCTCGGTGATCGCGAACTGGCCGCTCACGGGATTGTCGAGGCGCGCAGTCTGAGCGATCACGCTGGCGGCCTCGCCCAAGCGTTAGCGGCTCCGGCAGCCGTTCTAGCGCAGGTTGCCGGGGGAGTTGCTGAACAGTGGTCAACGGGGCGTCGGTGAGCGGTTACCTCCCCGTGCGGGCCCGATGAGCGCTCGGTGTCGAAATACGTCACACTGGGGTGCATAATTCTTGTAGGGAACGAAGAAGACCCGCACGACGACACAATCTGAGCCCGATCCGAGACAGGAGCCCAGCCGATGACCGCAGAGACCTCGACCGATGGCGTGATCCTCACCGACGTTGCCGCGACGAAGGTGAAGACCCTGCTTGATTCGGAAGGACGTGACGATCTCACCCTGCGCATTGCCGTCCAGCCGGGCGGATGCTCCGGGCTGCGTTATCAACTGTTCTTCGATGATCGCTCCCTCGACGGTGACATCGTCAAGGACTTCAGCGGAGTGGGCGTGGTCACCGACCGGATGAGTGCCCCCTACCTGAACGGCGCGATCATCGACTTCGTCGACACCATCGAGAAGCAGGGCTTCACGATCGACAACCCCAACGCCACCGGGTCTTGCGCCTGTGGCGACTCGTTCCACTGACAGACGCGGATCAAAGCGGTCGGGGACCGCAGCGTGGACCACGTATCCCCGGTAGGGTCCGGCGGGTGAATGTCGTCGTCACCGGATCCATCGCCACTGATCACCTCATGACCTTCCCGGGTAGGTTTGCCGACTCGCTGGTCGCGGACAAGCTCGATCGGGTCTCCCTGTCCTTTCTTGTGGATGCCCTCGAGGTCAGGCGCGGAGGCGTCGCGGCGAACATCGCCTTCGGCATGGGGGTGCTGGGACTGCAGCCGGTGCTCGTCGGTGCCGTCGGGCCGGACTTCGCCGACTACGGCTCCTGGCTGGAGCGTCATGGTGTAGACACCGACAGCATTCATGTCTCCGAGGTGCATCAGACGGCACGGTTCGTTTGCACCACGGATGAGGACGCGAATCAAATCGCTTCGTTCTACTCCGGTGCGATGAGCGAGGCCCGGGATATTGAACTGCTCCCCGTCCACGACCGGCTCGGGGGCATCGATCTGGTCGTCATCGGTCCCAATGATCCTGAGGGGATGCTGCGTCACACCGATGAATGCCGGCAGCGTGGGTACGCCTTCGCGGCCGATCCTTCCCAGCAATTGGCTCGGATGGACGGACCGGAGATTCGTCGACTCATCGACGGGGCGACATACCTGTTCACGAATGAGTACGAGGCGGCGCTGACCGAACAGAAAACTGGTTGGAGTGCACAGGAAATTGCTGATCGAGTGCACTGCCGGATCACGACTCTCGGGGATCAGGGTGCGCGGGTCGAGCGGAATGGGCAGCCGGTCATCGAGGTCGGGTGCCCCCAGGAGGATGCGGTGTCTGATCCGACCGGGGTGGGGGATGCTTTCCGGGCAGGATTCCTCGCCGGTCTGGCTTTCGGCCTGTCCGATGAGCGATGCGCTCAACTCGGCTCGATGCTCGCCACGTACGTCATCGAGACGGTGGGAACGCAGGAGTACCGCCTTGACGCGGCTCATGTTCACTCTCGGCTCGAGGGTGCCTACGGCCTCGAAGCTGCTCGAGAGATCACGACGCATCTCGCCCTGCGTGACGGCGTCGGCGTCTGAGGCGCACGCCCGATCCTGCCGTGTCGCCCGTAGGAGTGTCTCCCGTCGAACCGGAGCCGACTGTATGGGCTCTTCCCGACCCTGCTGCGGCACCGCCGGGGACCGATCTGATCGGAGTAGGTGCTGACCTCGCCCCCGGAACGGTGCTCGCCGGCTACCGGCGAGGGCTGTTCCCGATGGAGGTCGATCGCGGTGGCCCCTTGGGCTGGTGGTCACCGGATCCCCGCGGGATCCTTCCCCTGGATGGGCTGCGCGTCTCGAGGTCTCTGCGTCGATCGTGTCGGCGTTTCGATGTCTCCGTCGACCACTGCTTCGCCGATGTGATGGCCGCGTGTGCGGATGGCCGTCGGGAGCATGGATGGATCACCGAGGAGTTCCTCGAGGCCTACACGCGTCTGCATCGGATGGGGTGGGCCCATTCGGTGGAGGTCTGGACCCCGGATGGTGATCTCGTAGGCGGGCTGTACGGCATCGAGATCGGTGGGTTCTTCGCTGGCGAGTCGATGTTCCATCTTGTCCGAGATGCGTCCAAGGTCGCCCTGGTCGCCCTGGCCGAGAAGCTCACGGCCGGTGCATCGGCGTCACGACTTCTCGATGTCCAGTGGGTGACCGACCACCTGGCCTCACTGGGAGCGATTGCCGTGTCACGGGCGACCTACCTCACCAGACTGCGTTCCGCGCTTGGCCAACCTCCCGCCCTGACTGCTTCCCCACGAGCCGGCTGACCGCCGCGCTGTCTGGCGTTGGGCGCTCTCAATCGATCTCGGGTGCGCCCAGAGCCTCTCGGTCGGCAGCAATGACCTTGGCGAGGGCCTCGGTGAATCCTGCGGTCGTCGTGTCATCGGATCCGAGGGGCAGAGTGAGACGCAGATTGCCCTGGGTGAGCGCTCCCATGGCTTCGAGGACGTGACTGGGTCGGCGGGTGTCCGCGACACAGGATGATCCGCTGGATACGGCGAATCCGGCCTCGTCGAGTCCATCGACGAGGGCATCGGCGGAGGTGTACAGGCATGACAGGGCGAGCAGGTGGGGCAGGGCATCGGTCGGGTCCCCGAGATCACGAACCCCCGGGATCGCCCGCGGAATCTTCACCCGCAGGTCATCCAGTAGCGATCGACACCGGGATGCGTCGTCGGGCTGCTGGGCCAACGCCCATTCGAGCGCACGCGCAGCCACGACGATGGCGGCAACGGCAGGGAGGCCGGGCACCCGACCCGCCTCCCGCTCGTCGTAGGGGCCCGGCGGGGTCCACGCCACCCCGGAACGCACCCCGATAACCCCGACACCAGCCGGTCCACCCCAGGAGATGGCCGACCCCACGATTAAGTCTCCGAGAGGGGGAGCACTTACGCGGCCTAAGCTCATGGAGACGTCGACGAGCAGGGGGACGCCTGTTGCCCGGCAGGCGTCGAAGAGCTCGGGCACCGGTTGGGCGGTGCCGACTTCGTGGTTGAAGGCCTGTAGGCAGGCCAGGCTCACTGACTCGTCACTGATCGCATCGGTGAACTGCGCGAGATTTACCCGGCCCTGGGCATCGACGCCGATCGACACCACAGCGCCGCCGGCCGCCTCATGGCGATCGCCGGCCCGCAGGATGGCGCTGTGCTCCACTCCTGAGGCCACCAGTGTTCCGGGACGCGCGGCGAGCCGACCGGCAATCGCCCGGTGCATAGCGTCGGTCGCCGAACCCGTAAAGGAGACCTCCGGAGGGCGCAGGCCCATGGCGTCGGCGATCGTGGCTCGAGCAGCGTCGAGGAGCATGCCCGACATCCGGCCCTCCCGATAGCGGCGGGTCGGATCCGCCCAACCCCGCGTGAAGGCGGTCACAAGCGCCTCGCGACCACCGGGATTGAGCCAGGATCCGGAAGCGGCATCGAGGAATCCGGGACGCGACATTGGGTCCGATTTCGAGGGCGTATCCACCATGGCGGCACGCTATCGGCCCGGGGGGCTCCCTGAGGCCTGCACGAGGGGTGGGTGCGCTAGTGTGAGGAGCACATCAGCCCCGACGCAGGCAGGGCCGTTGTATGAGCATTGGACGTCGTCGACGAAGGGTGCGTGGTGTCTCACAGCCGGTCACGAACGGTGCGCAGGATCGGTGCCGTCGCGGGTGTTCTGGGAGTGGCGCTGATCGCCTCCGGATGCACCGCGAATGAGGCTTTCTTCTTCGACCTGCCCGAACCCGCGACCGCGGAAGCCCCGATCACCCAGAACCTGTGGAACGGTGCGTGGATCGCGGCCTGGGGTGTGGGAATCGTCACCTGGGGCCTGATGATCTGGGCTGCGGTCGCCTACCGCCGCCGCAAGAATTCCGGCGTCCCGGAGCAGACCCGGTACAACATTCCGCTCGAGCTCCTCTACACCGTCGTTCCCCTCATCATGATCCTCGGCCTGTTCTTCTTCACGGCCCGTGACCAGGCGGAGATCCTGGCGGTCGAGGATAACCAGGACCAGACGGTCAACGTCGTGGGATTCCGCTGGAGCTGGGCCTTTAACTACCTCGATGAGGACGTCTACGAGATCGGCACCCCGGGAGTTCCACCCACACTGGTCCTGCCCGTCGACGAGAAGATCCAGTTTGAACTGACCTCCCCGGACGTCATCCACTCGTTCTGGGTTCCCAACTGGCTGTTCAAGATGGATGTCATCCCGGGCAAGGTCAACGTCTTCGAGGTCACCCCCGACACCACCGGAACCTTCGCCGGCCGGTGCGCGGAGCTGTGCGGGGTGGACCACGCGCGCATGCTGTTCAACGTCAAGGTGGTCGAGCGCGCTGAATACGACGCCTACATCCAATCTTTGCGGGACAAGGGCCAGACCGGAAAGCTCGAGAGCGAGCGTGTGAGTTACGAGGGTGAGAGGCCGTCAGAGAGGATCAACCTGTGACCATTCTGAATGAACCCCCCACAGCGGCGCCCACCGCGCCGTCACCGACACTGACCCCCAAGGAGCAGCGTCGATCGCACCTCGGTCGCACAGTCGTCAACTGGGTCACCTCCACAGACCACAAGACGATTGGATATCTCTACCTCATCACGTCCTTCGTGTTCTTCATCGTGGCAGGGGCCATGGCGCTAGTGATCCGCGCCGAACTGGCGGTTCCCGGTCTGCAGATCGTCTCTCTGGATCAGTACAACCAGTTGTTCACCATGCACGGCACGATCATGCTGTTCCTCTTCGCGACGCCGCTGTATGTGGGCTTCGGCAACGTCATCATGCCGCTACAGATCGGCGCTCCCGATGTGGCCTTCCCGCGCCTGAACATGCTGGGGTACTGGCTGTTCCTTTTCGGCGGCATCGTCGTCATGGCCGGCTTCCTCACCCCCGGCGGCGCCGCATCCTTCGGCTGGTTCGCTTATCAGCCCCTCAGCAATGCGCTTTATACACCGGGTGCCGGTGCCGATCTGTGGTACCTGGGCCTCGCAATGGGCGGACTCGGCACGATCCTCGGTTCGGTGAACTTCATCACCACGATCTTCGCGATGCGTGCCCCGGGCATGACCATGTTCCGGATGCCGATCTTCACCTGGACCATCCTGGTGACCGCCGTGCTCGTGCTCATCGCCTTCCCGATCCTCGCCGCGGCCCTCGTGGTGGCGTTCATTGATCGTAAATACGGGGCGGTGGTCTTCGACGCCGAGAACGGTGGGGCCATCCTGTGGCAGCACCTGTTCTGGTTCTTCGGCCACCCCGAGGTCTACATCATCGCTCTGCCCTTCTTCGGCATCGCCAGTGAAATCATTCCTGTGTTCTCGCGCAAGCCGATCTTCGGCTACAAGGGACTCGTCCTCGCAACCATGGCCATCGGTGCACTATCGGTCGCGGTGTGGGCCCACCACATGTATGTCACCGGCTCGGTCTATTTGCCCTTCTTCGCCCTCATGACGATGCTCATTGCCGTCCCCACGGGCGTGAAGTTCTTCAACTGGATAGGCACGATGTGGCGAGGGTCGATCACCTTCGACTCTCCGATGCTGTTCACCATCGGCTTCCTGGTGACGTTCCTCTTCGGCGGGATGACCGGCGTCATCCTGTCGAGTCCGCCGCTGGACTTCCACGTCTCGGACTCCTACTTCGTCGTCGCCCACTTCCACTACGTGGTCTTCGGCACCGTCGTCTTCCTCATGTTCGCCGGTTTCTATTTTTGGTGGCCCAAGATGACCGGGCGCATGCTCGACGAACGTCTCGGCCATGTGCACTTCTGGCTGGTATTCATTGGTTTCCAGGCCACCTTCCTGGTTCAGCACTGGTTGGGTGTGCAGGGCATGCCCCGACGTTATGGGGACTACCTGGAAAGCGACGGATTCACAACGCTGAACACGGTGTCGACGATCGGCTCGTTCATCGTCGGTTTCTCCACGGTGTTCTTCATCTGGAACGTGATCAAGACCTGGCGCAGCGCGCCGAAGGTGACCGTCGACGACCCCTGGGGCTGGGGCGGATCGCTGGAGTGGGCGACCTCGTGTCCGCCGCCGAGGCACAACTTCACCTCGCTGCCTCGGATCCGCTCGGAGCGTCCTGCGTTCGACATGCACCACCCCGAACTCGCCTCCGAGCACATCACGCCCGGCGCGGTGGGTGCCTTCACGAAGGTCCTGGCCGGTGACGGTAAGCCCGTGACGAAGGCGGACATTCCCGCGGAGCGTCAGGGCGATGGGGGCGGTGCCCAGTGAAGGTCGAAGGCTGGATCTTCGGGGTCGGGGCGATCTTCTACTTCCTCGTCTCCGGCGGGTACTGGTATCTCAGCCGCGATGAGATCGGGACGACCGCCCTGGTGATGACCGGGGCGCTGGCGTTCCTGGTGGCCTTCTACATGCTCTACACCGCCAAGCGCGTCTATCCCCGTCAGGAGGACAGGGATGACGCGGAGATCGACGAAGCCGATCCCGAATACGGCTTCTTCAGCCCCCACAGTTGGTGGCCGCTGCCGGTGGCACTGGGCGCCATGATCACTGCGCTCGGCTTCGTGTTCGCGGTCTGGGCAATCGTGCTCGGAGTTGCGGTGCTGATGCTTGGCATCATCGGGTGGCTGTTCGAGTACTACCGCCGCGAATTTGCCCACTGATCTGTACGTACCGGCTCGCCGCCTGTTCCGATCAATGCCCGGAAAGGGGAGCGTGACCGTGAGCAGGCTGCGCGATGCGTTCGAGGGCGCTGAACGCGACCTCACCCGGATCTTGGCTGTGTGGGGAGCATCAAGCACGGTCCTTGGATCGGTCGTGTGGGGAGTCGGTGCAAGGACCGATCGGGCGAACGTGATGCGGTTCGGCCGGCAGAGCGCGATGTGGGGTGCGGTCGATCTGGCTATCGCCATGGGCGGCCTCCTGAGCCGCCGCCGGCGCGGGCCTGTGAGCGACGAGGAGGCACCGGACCGGGCCCGCTCCCTGAGAACCCTGCTGCTGGTCAACGCCGGTGCTGACATCGGTTACATGGCCCTGGGTGCCGTAGTCCTTCGCCGCACCACACCTCCAGCGGCGGCGGACCGACGCTCCTGGAGGGGCATGGGTCCCGGAGATGGTGTGGCCATCATCGTCCAGGGAGCCTTCTTGCTCGTTCTGGATAGCGCCTTCGCGCTGACATTGACCCGAGCGCGGCCCTGACCACTCCAGGTCCGTCTGCCATGTCCTCCCGAGATCGACTCTTTTGGGGATCAACGACTCCCTCGTAGTCCCGATATCGGTCGGTCTTCGAGTCTCGTTCTATTCGGCGCGAGCTGGGGAACACGATGAGGGCCGGCCACCCGAAGCGGATGACCGGCCCTCATTGCGACCCGTGTGGGGGAGGGGCGACTACTCCCGACCCTTGTCCTGCTCGAGTTGCTCGGCGTTCGTCATCGGTTCACCCAGTTCATGCAGGACACCGCCGTGGAACGGCACCGTCACGTAGTGCGATTCCTCGTACTCATGCAGTGGCGCCTCGAGTGCGGCTTCGTGGGCAACGTGTGCCTGACCAGCCTCGATCTCGGCCATGGTCGGGGGAGTGACCGAATCCCGGTAGTAGAAGTTCGACAACTTGGACCGCAGCGACTCGATGCGATAGCGCTTGTTACGTACGCCGTTGGCGTCGGTCTTTGCGGGCGCCGGTAGCGGCTGGACGTGGGACTCGATCATCGAGGTGAGCACGGCCTGCTGATCCTTGGGTAGAGGCTCGTGCACCTCGATGAACTCGCCGTGCGGCAAGCGCAGGATCCGACCGGATTCGTAGCCGTGGAGTAACTTCTCCCGATCCCGACGCTGCAGGCCCAGGCAGATGCGCTTGGTGATGATGAACGCCAGCGGCGGCAGGATGATCAGCCCTATTCGCAGGAACCAGGTGATGGCGTTGATCGACAGGTTGAATGTCGTGGCGACCAGGTCGTTGCCACCACCGAGCCATAGCAAGGCGTAGAAGACGATCGACATCACGCCGATGCCTGTGCGAACAGGGGCGTTGCGCGGGCGCTCCAGCAGGTGGTGTTCACGCTTGTCGCCCGTCGCCCAGGCCTCGAGGAAGGGATAGAGCGCCATGGCGGTGAAGATCAGTCCGGGCACGATCACCGCGGGGATGAGGATGTTCCAGGAGATCGTGTAGCCGAAGGCGACCGTTTCCCAGTTCGGCATCACGCGGAGAGCACCATCGAGCCACCCGATATACCAGTCCGGCTGTGTGCCGGCTGTCACTTGATCTGGGGTATAGGGCCCGAATATCCAGACCGGGTTGATGTTGACCAGCCCGGAGAGCAAGGCGATCACACCGAACACGATGAAGAAGAACCCGCCAGCCTTGGCCATGTAGATCGGCATCAGGGGGTAGCCGACGACGTTGTCATTGGTGCGACCCTGGCCGGGGAACTGGGTGTGCTTTTGGTACCACACCAGCATCAGATGGACGGTCACGAGCGCGAGGATGAGGCCCGGGATGAGCAGGATGTGGGCCATGTAGAGGCGGGACATGAAGTCCACGCCCGGGAACTCGCCATCGAACAGTAGGAAGGCCGCCCAGGTGCCCACGACCGGGATGGCCTGGACGATGCCACGGGCGATCTGCAGGCCCGTGCCGGACAGCAGGTCATCGGGCAGGGAGTAGCCGGTGAAGCCGGCGCCGAGGGCGAGGGCGATGAGGCCAACGCCGATCACCCAGTTCAGCTCGCGGGGCTTGCGGAAGGCCCCGGTGAAGAACACCCGGAAGGCGTGCACGGCGATGGCCGCGACGAAGATGAGGGCCGCCCAGTGGTGCATCTGGCGGATGAGCAGACCACCACGGATGTCGAAGGAGATCTCCAGGGTCGAGGCGTAGGCCTCGGTCATCTCCACGCCCTTGAGTGGGACGTAGGAGCCCTCATAGATCACCTCGACGAGGCTGGGCTTGTAGAACAGCGTGAGGAAGACGCCCGTGATGAGCACCACGATGAAGCTGTACAGGATGATCTCGCCCAGCATGAACGACCAGTGCTCGGGAAAGACCTTCTTCAGGTTCTTGCCCAGCCATTTGTTCGAGCCCAGGCGTTGGTCGAGGTAGGTCGCGGTTGCTCCACCGGCCTTCTCAGTCGTGCTCATCCACGCTCCCAGAAACTAGGTCCAACAGGTTCTTGGAAGTCCGACCGTGCTACGAGGAATCCTTCCTCATCCACGCGGATCGGCAACTGCGGCATGCGTCGGGCTGCGGGTCCGAAGATCACGTTGCCGGCATCGGCCAGATCGAACGTGGACTGATGGCACGGGCACAGCAGATGGTGGGTGCGGTGCTCGTAGAGGGCGATGGGGCAGCCCACGTGGGTGCAGATCTTGGAGAACGCCAGGATGCCCTCGTAATCCCAGCCATCGCCCTGCTGGGCTCGGATCTCGCCGGGATCCATGCGGACCAGGATGATCGCGGACTTGCCGCGCTCATTGAGATTGTGGTTCTCCTTCTGGATCTTCAGGATGTTCTCCGGCAGCGCCGAGACCAGTCCGCCGACGGGCAGATCCTCAGGGCGGATCGGTTGGTAGGTGCCGTCGGTGACGATCCGCAGGCCATCGGTCCAGGCGGTCTCACTCAGGATCTCGGCTGGTGACATCCCCTGGGTGGCTGGATCGGTGTTCGTCCACATGTCCCGAACGAGGACCACGAGGGGGATGGGGAACAGGGCGAGGGCGCCGATGAGGGTGCGGCGCAGGATTCGATAGGCCGCGAACCCCGACTCCTCCTTGCCCCTCTGGTACTGGTCGGCCGCTGCCTCATCCTGGTCGGGAGTAGACGACAGGCGGTGGCGTTCCTGCACGACCTCGACATCGGGCATGAGCTTCTTGGCCCACTGGATCGCACCCGCGCCGATGAAGAGGATCGCTGCCCCGAAGGTGACGCCAAGGGCCACGTTCTGAGCCCCGACAAG
>JBDQGZ010000056.1:0-11387 GCA_040265115.1 Candidatus Nanopelagicales bacterium | reverse complement strand
TCGGTGTTCCGATCCTGGTGGGTGCCGTCCTCGGCATCAGCGACACCACCGTGGCCAATGTCGGGATCGTGTGGGATCCCATCACC
Source organism: Candidatus Nanopelagicales bacterium (assembly GCA_040265115.1). Lineage (GTDB taxonomy): Bacteria > Actinomycetota > Actinomycetes > S36-B12 > S36-B12 > M55B157. The sequence goes on along the minus strand of JBDQGZ010000056.1, from coordinate 11,301 downwards.
GGGCCGGGCGAGACGTATGTCAAGCAGCGGCCCGTTCCCTTTGGTGAATTTGTGCCTTTCCGTCCCGTTCTTTCCCGAATCATTGGTCGATTCGAACGAATCCCACGCGACTTCATCGCCGGGGACACCAGCGGGGTGCTCCTCGTTGGAAATGCTCGGCTTGGTGATGTCATCTGCTTCGAAGTTGCCTACGACGATGTCATCCGTAATGCCGTGAGAGACGGGGGACGCGCACTCGCGGTGCAAACCAATAACGCGACGTTTGCCGGTCTTGGTCAACCCGAACAGCAGGTGGCCATGTCGCGCCTGCGAGCAGTCGAAACCGGCCGCGCCGTCCTGGTGGCCGCGACCTCCGGCATCAGTGCCGTGATCGATCCCACCGGTGAAATCCAGGCAGAACTCGGAGAGAACGAGACCGGCTGGATCGTTCAGCCCATCGAATTGCGAGACAGCCAGACGATCGCCACCCGCGTCGGAGAGGTCCCGGAGTTCGCCCTGTGCTTCGTCGCACTAGTGGGTTTGGGCTGGGTTCTTCTCACAACCGTACGTCGATCGAGCCGCCTGGATGCGGACACCGACCAGGCTGAACCCATGGCGCCACCGACAACGTAGGCTCGCTTTCGTGACCGAGATGAGCGGCGGATCGACCTGCGTCATCATTCCGACGTTCAATGAAGCGGAGAACCTGCCGCGCGCCGTGGAGCAGGTCCGACGGTTCGCACCCGAGGTCCACGTCCTCGTCGTTGACGACGCCTCACCCGATGGGACAGGGGACATTGCGGACGATATGGCCGCTCGGGACTCGGCCGTCCACGTCCTCCATCGATCAGGCAAGGCGGGTTTAGGAGCCGCTTATCTCGCCGGCTTCGACTGGGCCCTCGAACGCGGATTCGACGTCGTCGTCGAGATGGACGCCGACGGATCCCATCGCGCGGAGGATCTGCCTCGTCTCCTGGAGGCTCTCACCGACGCCGATGTCGTCCTCGGATCTCGCTGGGTGCCGGGGGGACAGGTCGTCAACTGGCCACGCAGCCGTGAGGTGCTCTCGCGAGGAGGCAATCTCTACACCCGCCTCGCCCTCGGGATTCCACTGCGAGATGCCACCGGGGGCTTTCGAGCATTCCGCGCCGACGTATTGCGCTCCATCGCCCTCGACGACGTGGCCTCCCAGGGATATTGCTTCCAGGTCGATCTTGCCTGGCGTGCCGTCCAGCGAGGGTTTCGAGTCAAGGAGGTGCCGATCACGTTCGTGGAACGTGAGATCGGCACCTCCAAGATGAGCCGGAGCATCGTGGCCGAGGCGTTGTGGCGCGTGACCCAGTGGGGTGCGGCGCATCGCTGGGAGCAGGTTCGTCGGATTCGCAGGCGGAGCACGTGACAGCCGGACGGATCGGCTGCCTGCTGCTGCTGTGGCCCATCGCAGAACTCGTGATCCTGCTCGTGGCCGCTTCCACTTGGGGTTGGGAGCCGGTCGTGATCGCCTTGCTTATCGGAGTTGTTGTCGGCCTCATCGTGATCCGGATCGGAATCGCGGCCACCGGTCGATCCTGGGGTCAGGCTCTGCGGGTTTTTCAGCAGCGATCCGTCGTCGTGGATCCCGACACCGGACAAATCCTCGCGATCGAGGGACCGGATTCGGCGACGTCCTCCGCCGCGGTCGCGCCACCGGCCCAGACGGTGCTGTTGATCCCCGCCGGAATCGCCATCGCCCTCCCGGGGTTTATCAGCGATGTGGTCGGACTCGTTCTGCTCCTGGCTCCGGTGCGTCGTCGGATCGCCCAATCATGGGCGCGACGAATCGGCCCGGCCTGAGGACAGACCGGGCGCGATGTCGACGAGTTCAAGCGGATTTGCGCCGGGTGGAGTGCAGCAGGGTCAGCCGCTCATCGAGGAGCTCCTCGAGATCGGCGATCGTGCGACGCTCGAGCAACATGTCCCAGTGGGTTCGTGTGGGACGCTCGGGCTTGGGCTCGGGACGAGCGAAGTCCCGGCGAAGAGCCTCTGCACCGCAGCGACACTCCCACAGCACGGGAATCTCCTCCGCTTCGACGGAGAAGGGGATGCTCGTGACATGTCCGCGAGGACAGTCATAGTGGACGACCATGCGCTCGGCAGGCTCGACATGCTCATCGGACTCATAACTCGTGGTCCCCAGACGGGTGCCACGCAGGGCGCCTTCCGCCATCGTGATGCCTCCTTGCCGCTGGGCCTCAGGTCTGAGGCCATCGGAGATCGGACGCACCCGATCCTGGGCGGGTTCCGTGCAGCGGTGAACCCCGCTCCTGGTCACGAACCGATGTCGGACCGATCAGTTGTCGTCCGATAGTCGAACAGGGTGTGTCTTCGGACTGATCAACCCCACAGTCCGCGGCGGCCGAGGACATCGCGCAGCTCCGTCGGTCGGTCCGTCATGATGCCGTCCACGCCAAGATCGAGCAGCTCGTGCATCTTCGTGGGGGAGTCGATCGTCCAGACGTGCACCTCGAGCCCCGAGGCATGGGCAGCGGCGACGAAGCGCTCATCCACCAGTCGCCGCCGTCCGATATTCAGCGGTACCTGGAGGTAGTCAGCCGGTAGGGAGACCTGGCGGCCTGTGCCGACGGCAGCGACGAAGCGGAGGACCTCACGCGGTGACGCCGAGGTCGTGACTTTCACGGAACGGCGCACCTGACTCAGCCGCCGGTGACTGAAGGCGCCTACGCACACCCGGGAATGTTCGCCAGTCCGATCCAGCGCGCTCAACAGGGCCGGAACGGCGGCCTCGTCCTTGGTATCCAGGGTGAAACGAGCCTCTGGCATAGCCTCCAGGAGGTCCTCCAGGCGCAGGATGGGTTCTTGGCCGTGGATGCGGGCCCGGGACACCTCGGCCCAGGTCAAGTGCTTGATCAGGCCGGCTCGATCGGTGGTGCGCTCCAGGCTCGCATCGTGATGGACAACAGCGACCCCATCACGCGTGCCGCGGATGTCAGTCTCCATCTCGACGAATCCCAGTCGATGGGCGTGCTCGAAGGCTCGCATCGAGTTCTCCGGAGCCTCATGGGAGCCACCTCGGTGGGCGAAGGCACGAAAGGGGGTCACACCGGAAGGTCCCGGGATTCCGCACCCATCCACACAACGCCGATAATGCACATTATGTCATTCCCCAGATGCCGCTTCGTGAGGTCGAAGGACGTCGATCTCGACCGCGGTGTCATAGAACGTGGCTCCCCTCCCGGCGTCGGTGAGCTCCTGACTCGTCACGTCATTCAGCGACGTTGACTCGCCTGAACCCATCCAGCGCAGTCCGAAGGCAGCCGCGGTCCCGGGTCGAGTGCGGTCGGTGACCTCGGCGATGGCCGTGAACTCACCCCGAAAGTTGAAGATGCGCACGCGGTCTCCCGTCGCGATAGAGCGCGCAGCCGCATCCCGCGGATGCACCCACACCTCCTGCTCCCCTGCTGCCCGTCCTTGACGCTCGAGATTGGCGAAGGTCGAGTTCAACAGCGAGTGCGCGGGCGGACTCAGCAGCATGAGCTGCCCTGACTCAGTCGTCGACACTGCCTCCACCGGCGGTCGATAATCGGGCACACGATCGAGACCTTCGTTCATCCCCACGCATTCGATCCGTCCCGAGGGTGTGGACAGACCCCGGGCGAACTGCTCGGAGAAGTCCTCCGTGGGGATTCGCATCCAGCCGGTCTGGAACAGCTGCTCACGGTTGATCGATCCGGTACCGATGAGTTCGATCGCCTCGTCGACGAGATCACGATCGCCGACCCTCAGGTCATTCTCCTCGTATCCCATGGCTGCGGAAAGACGTCGGAACGCCTCGGTGTTGGACACCGCCTCCCCCATCGACTCGATCGCCGGACTGTTGAGTGTGATGAACCGGTGTCCGTAGGCGGTGTGCAGGTCCCAGTGCTCCAGTTGCGTCGTGGCCGGAAGAACCCAGTCGGCGTAGCGGGTGGTGTCGGTGGGGAATTGCTCGAGAACGACAGTGAGCAGATCCTCGCGAGCCAGACCTCGACGGACGACCGATGTGTCAGGGGCAATCACTGCCGGATTGCTGTTGTAGACCACCATCGCGGAGACAGGTGGACCGCCTACCCCGGCATCGGCATTCGTCAGCGCCTCGCCGAGACGGGTCATGTTGATCGTCCGCGTTCCCGAAACAATCCACTCGCTGCGAGCAAAGGCTCCCGAGTCGAATCGCGAGGCCGCGGAGGTGGACAGTAAGGCACCGCCATTGCTATCCCGCCATGCGCCGGTGATCGCCGGGAGCAGGCTCACCGCTCGAACGGCGGATGCTCCCCCGGCATGGCGCTGCATGCCGTAATTCAGTCGAATCAGGGATGGCCGAGTCGTAGCGTACTGACGAGCGAGGTCGGCGATCACCGATGCTGGCACGTCGGTAATGGCAGCCGCGCGTTCGACAGACCATTCGCTCAGCACTGCACTGCGCAGCTCATCCCAACCGGTCGCATGGACGGTGAGGAACTCCTCATCCACCAAACCCTCGTCGATAATGACCCGCATCATGCCGAGAGCGAGTGCCCCGTCGGTGCCCGGTGCGATCGCCACATGTTCATCACTGGCCTGGGCCGTTCGAGTTTTCAGCGGATCGACGCACACCACGCGCGCACCGGCCTCTCGCGCACGTCGGATCGCCGGCCACAGATGCGAATTCGAGGTCAGCGTGTTCGTCCCCCACAGCACGACGAACTGCACACCATCGATGTCGTCTGGTCCAGGTCCGGAGAGGTTGCCGTACACTGATCGCCATCCGGCAGTACCCGCCGAAGCACAGATAGTGCGATCGAGCAGGGATGCACCCATCCGGTGGAAGAACCGCGCGGACATCGAATTGCCTTGCAGCAGCCCGAGCGTTCCGCCGTAGGAGTAGGGAAGGACCGCCTGCGGGCCGTCCCGATCGATGACCCTGCGCAGTCCCGCACTAATGCCCGCGAGTGCCGTCGCCCAACTCACCGGTTCGAACTCCCCCGCGCCCTTCGGACCAATTCGTCTCAACGGCGTGAGGATTCGATCGGGATGGTAGGTGCGCTCCTGGTATCGGTTGACCTTCGCGCACAGGAAGCCCTGTGTGACCGGATGATCGGCATCGCCGCGAACAGCGGTCGCTCGACCGTCCACGACCGTCGTGATCATCGCGCAGGTATCCGGGCAGTCATGCGGGCAAGCACCCGCGATTTCCACAGTCGTCATGACCGAGCCTTGATTGAGGTTCGCTGCAGATCCAATTCATGCTGGAGGCTGCGGATGACAGAATCGGACACCGTTCTCGCGTCGCGCCACCTCACCAATTCCTCCTGTTGCGCGTGGATGATTTCCAGTAGCAGACGCCGCCGCAACGCCTCATCGCCACGCGACTGCTCGCCGCCCTGGGACAGAGACTTCATCTGCTGTTCATAGGCGTCTCGGAGCTCCTCCACCATTGCCTGCGGCAAGTCATCCTCGAATTCGGTCGCATCCTCCGACAACTCCCCCAGTCGCTGCAGTGCTGCGGCTGCAAGCGCTTGGCGCAGTTGGCGCTGCTCGCCCTCGCCCTCCTCGGAATTCAAGCCGAGTCGACGGGCCAGCGGCGCGAGGGTGGGCGAAAGAAGTAGCGTGATCACGATGACCGACAGCGTGGTGGCCAGCAGCAGATTTCGATCGGGCAACCCGACTCCGGTCTCCAACAGGAATGGCAGCGTGAACGCTGCTAACCCGGAGACGGGTCCACGTGCGCCCGCCCAGGCCACGACCAGCCAGCCGCGACGGGAGATCCCATTCCCGCGATGGAACAGCGCCATGCCGGCGACGAAAACAGTGCGAGTGACGATCAACGTGGCGAGCACACCGAGGATGAGCCAGGGCAGGATCGCCCATTGATCCCCTCTGATGTTCATCAGGGTCGAGGGCAGTTCAAGCCCGATGAGGAAGAAGGCGAAGGCCTGCAGGATGAAACCGATCTGCTGCCACGCCGCGACGGAAGCTGGTCGTCCGCGGAAGCCCGCATCCGTGGTCATGCCATGTGCGGCGATCAACGCGGCCACGACCACAGCCAGGATGCCGGACCCCTCGATGGCCTCGGCGAGGAAATAGCCCGGGAAGGGTGCCAGCAGGATCGCCGCATTCGCGACGAGCGGGTCGGTGGACTTGCGAATCAGCCACACCAGGAGCACTCCGATGAGAACCCCCACGAAGACACCACCAAGCACCGACAGCGCAAGGACACTCACGATCTCTGTGGCGGTGACGCTGCCGGCGGCGGCCAGGACGAGGGCGACCCTGAGCAGCGTCAGTCCAGTGCCGTCATTGACCAGGCTCTCCCCTTCCAGCACGTGCACCACGCGTCTGGGGAGTCCGGCGCGCTTGGCCACCGCGGCGACGGACACCGCATCCGTCGGAGCCAAGATCGCACCCAAGGCCAACGCCACCGCCCACGGCAGGTTCGGCACGATGAGGGTCGCGACGTATCCCACAGCGAGAGAGCCGACGACCACGAGCCCAACGGCCAACGCGAGGATCGGCCGGCCGACCTTGCGCAGATCCCGGTAGGACGCCGAGAGTGCCTCGCCGAACACCAGTGGCGCAAGGATGATCAAGAACAGTTCCTCGGCATTATTGGGCGCCTGCGGCCCGAACGGCAGGATCCCGATCAGGATTCCCACCAGCAGCACCGGCAGCGCCATTCCCCAGCCGCGATGCCGCGCGAACGCTGCAACCGCGACAGCGACGACAGCTCCGGCGAGAAGGCCCTCGGTGATCTCCATGATGAGACGAACCTAGAGGATGCTGGCCCATGTTCGGGCGACGATCCCCTACCTGCGAGCCCGAATCATCCCGTCGGTTGACATGACGCTCAGGAGGACGTGGCGAAACTCTCCGGTGCCGGACACGAGCAGACCAGATTGCGATCTCCGAATGCCCCGTCGATGCGTCCCACCGGCGGCCAGTAGCGATCTTGCCGTAGCGTAGCCACGGGGAAGGCGGCCTCCTCTCGGGTGTAGGGGTGATCCCACTCCCCCATGAACGTGGCAACAGTGTGGGGTGCTGCGCGAAGCGGGGAATCCTCGGCCGTCCACTCGCCTGCCTCGACGCGTGCGATCTCCCGGCGAATCGCCAGCATCGCGTCGACGAAGCGATCGAGCTCGCGCAGGTCCTCGCTCTCGGTCGGTTCGATCATCAAGGTGCCAGCCACGGGGAACGACATCGTGGGTGCGTGGAAGCCGTAATCGATCAGGCGCTTCGCCACGTCATCCACGGTGACGCCCGTGTCCTTTGTGATACCCCGCAGATCGATGATGCACTCGTGCGCTACCCGCCCGTGTGCTCCGGTGTAGAGCACGGGGTAGGCGCCCTCGAGTCGCTTGGCTACGTAGTTGGCCGAGATGATCGCCTGCTCGGTCGCGCGAGTGAGACCCTGCCCACCCATCATCCTGACATAGGCCCAGGGAATCGGCAGGATCCCCGCGCTCCCCCATGGCGCTCCGCTGACCGGGCCGACCGGTACATCAGCTGCGGTTGCGGCTGTCTCCACCGTCTCCGCGATGTCACCCCGGGGCGCCAGCGGATGGCGAGGCAGGAATGGGACGAGGTGGGCTGCGACACCTACGGGTCCCACGCCGGGGCCGCCGCCGCCATGTGGAATGCAGAACGTTTTGTGCAGGTTCAGGTGCGAGACGTCGGCACCAAAGGATCCGGGTGCGGCCAGTCCGACGAGTGCGTTGAGATTGGCTCCGTCGACATAGACCTGGCCACCTGCGTTGTGGATGATCTTGCAGATCTCGACGACAGACTCTTCGAATACTCCATGTGTCGATGGATAGGTGATCATGAGCGCCGCGAGTACATCGGCGTGCTCAGCCACGAGAGATTGCAGAGCTTCGACGTCCACATTGCCCTGGTCATCGCACGGCACGACGACCACGCGCATGCCGGCCATCACCGCACTCGCCGCGTTCGTGCCATGGGCACTCGAGGGGATGAGGCACACCGTGCGTTGATCGTCTCCACGGGAACGGTGGTAACCGCGGATGGCGAGCAATCCGGCGAATTCACCCTGGGAGCCCGCGTTTGGCTGAATCGACACTGCCGCGTAACCCGTGATCTCAGCCAGCCAGCCCTCGAGGTCGGCGATCATGCGTGCATATCCCGCCATGTTGTCCCCGGGGGCAAAGGGATGGATCTTGGCGAATTCAGGCCACGTGATTGCAGCCATCTCCGTTGCCGCGTTGAGCTTCATCGTGCACGATCCGAGGGGAATCATGGTGCGATCGAGTGCAAGATCACGATCAGCCAGACGACGCAGGTATCTCATCATCGCCGTCTCGGAATGATGATCGTTGAAGATGGGATGCGCGAGGAATGGGCTCTTTCGCAGGAGATTCGCGGGCAGGCGAGACATCGATTCGGCATCATCGGTGGAGCCGACACTCGCGTCTCCGCCCATCGCTTCCGCCACTGCTGTGATCAGCGTGTCGACATGTGTCGACGTCGTCACCTCATCAGTGGTGACGCTCACCGTGTCTGCATCTAGCCGGCGAATATCGATTCCGCGTCTCGCCGCTTCAGCAACGACACGATCAGCACAGTCGGGTGTCTCGATCCGGACAGTGTCGAAGAACTCGCTGTGACTGACGTCCAGGCCGATGTGTTCCATCCTCGTCGCAATCGCAGACGCATGACCGTGCACCCGCTGCGCGATCTCGATGAGTCCGCGGGGGCCGTGATAGGACGCGTAAAGCGCCGAGACCACGGCCAGGAGGACTTGGGCCGTGCAGATATTGCTCGTCGCCTTCTCGCGGCGGATGTGCTGCTCGCGGGTCTGGAGAGCCAGACGATAGGCCGGATCACCGTGGGAGTCGACACTCACGCCGACCAGGCGTCCCGGCATGTGGCGCTCCCAGCCGGCGCGCACGCTCATGAATCCCGCGTGCGGTCCGCCACACGCCATGGGCACTCCGAACCTCTGCGCGGAACCCACCACGATGTCGGCGCCCATCTCGCCGGGCGGCGTGAGCAGTGTCAGAGCGAGTAGATCCGAGGTCACCGCAACATGGATGTTCCGCGCCTTAGCAGCCTCGATCAATGGTCGAGGATCCGTGATACGTCCCGACGAGCCCGGATAGCTCACCAAGAGACCGAACACATCATCGGACACTCCCTGCAGCCCCTCGGACATATCCACGACCTGAACGTCGATACCCAGAGGCTCAGCTCTTGTCTGCACCACAGCAAGGGTCTGCGGATGTGTGTCGGCATCGATCACGAAGGTCGATCGATCGTCTTTGGTCACCCTGTTCATGAGGGACATCGCCTCGGCGACGGCCGTCGGCTCGTCGAGCAGTGAAGCGCCAGCCACGGGCAACCCGGTGAGATCCTCGATCATCGTCTGGAAGGCCAGTAGGACCTCGAGTCGGCCCTGGGAGATCTCCGGTTGATACGGGGTGTAGGCGGTATACCAACCGGGGTTTTCCAGCACGTTGCGCACGATTACGGCGGGTGTGTGGGTGTCGTAGTAGCCCATGCCGATCATCGAGACCGCAGGAGTATTCATCCCCGCGAGGCGCCGCAGTTCATCGAGCGCCTCGACCTCGCCCAAGGGTTCGGGAATCCTCAGCGGCTCGAGTTGTCGAATGGATGCCGGAATGATCTGGGGCCACAGGTCATCACACTGCGCCACCTCGAGTGTCGAGAGCATCAGGTTCGCAGAATGCTCGTCTGGGCCAATGTGACGACGGGCGAAGTCGCTGCGGGAATGATCAGACATCCGGACCCCTTCACTGGGGCACGCACGGTGGCGTGGCCGACTGGGCACAGCGGAGACCGGGCGGTCGTCCGCCAGCCCCCTCTGGTTTCGTGTCACCACGACCTGAGAGCTTCACCCCGCAGGGCTTGCACCGTCGGTGGAACCTTTCGGTTCACTTTCCAGAGTCGCCTCTCCCCCACGGTCCGGGTGCCTGAGAGTTTCCGGGGCGGTTGCTCCTTCGGCGGCCGAGTCCGCGGACCCGACGCTCTCCCGCAGGGGATCGATCAGCTGTCGTGAAGACTATCAGCCGGCCTGGGAGCGAGCAGCCCGCCGCGCCGCCAGCTCGTCGGACTCCACGTCGTGAGCCAACGTGCCGTCAGCTCGCTCACCCGGAAGTTCTGCGAGGGTGCCCTCCACCTCGTGCCATACGCGTCCGATCGCGATGCCGAACACACCCTGCCCACCGCGCACGAGATCGATCACCTCGTCGGAGGAACGGCACTCATAGATCGAAGCTCCATCGCTCATCAGCGTAATTCGAGAGAGGTCCTCTCCTCCTCGGGTCGCCAGATGACCCACGGCCGCTCGAATATTCGGCAGCGACACTCCTGTGTCGATAAGTCGCTTGACGATCCGCAGGATCAAGATGTCGCGGAAGGAATACAGCCGCTGAGTCCCGGACCCCGACGCGGGCCTGATGCTGGGCTCGACCAGGCCGGTGCGGGCCCAGTAGTCGAGTTGGCGGTAACTGATTCCTGCCGCGGAGCACGCGACCGGTCCGCGATAACCCAGGTGCAGCGACTCGGGTCGAAGCTGAGCGTCGTCGAACAAGGCCGACTGGTCGACGGTGAGGGGCAGGTCTGCGGGATCGAACTGCCTACCAGACGTAGGCACTCCCGTCGGGCTGTTCCCATCCACCGCGGCTCCCCTTTCGGTCGTGACGGGAGCGAGGTGGACGCAAGGCGTCGTGTCCGCGTCATCGATCCCGGGTGCTCACCGTACGGCCGGGGGCACCGACCGTCAACGCGACCCGCCGGGCTCGCCTGGCGACTCGCCCTGCTGCTCTCCTGGTTCCCCCGACTCCCCGCCCTCCGGACTGAGTCCGAAATCCTCCGGGGAAATCTGATCCAAGAACTCCCGGAATCTCTCGACCTCCGTATTCTCATCGGGGCTCTCATCGGGCAACTCCACCGCGGCTTCATCGAGGACGCCCTCCGCCACAAGAACCGGAGAACCGGTCCGGAGAGCGAGGGCGATCGCATCCGAGGGCCGGGCGCCGACCGACAAGCCTGACGAAAAGACGAGATCGGCGAAAAAGACTCCTTCGTCGAGGTCGGTGATGTGGACCTCGCTCAGCGCCGAACCGTGTGCCTCAATGACATCACGCAGCAGATCGTGGGTGAGGGGGCGCTCGGGGACGACCCCCTGCTGTGCCATAGCGATCGCAGTGGCCTCAACCGCCCCGATCCAAATAGGAAGATAGCGATCGCCGTCATGCTCACGCAGCAGAACGATGGGCTGCTGGGAGGGCATCTCCACACGAACGCCCACGACATCAACGGGCTTCATGG
>JBDQGZ010000055.1:0-11462 GCA_040265115.1 Candidatus Nanopelagicales bacterium | reverse complement strand
GCGCTCATCCCGTCGATGAAGGAACTGCCGCAGGCCACCCTGCTGTTCACTGGGGGAGGCACGGCTGATCATCCGATGCGCGCGAGCCTGGCGCTCGGGTTGCAGAAGGCAGCGCTGCGAAATCTGGCGACCGGCCTGGACGCCGACCTCGCCGACACCTCGATTCGAGCCCAGACCTTGACGATTCGCGGCACCATCGCTCGGGACAGTCCCTTCGACCCCGATCGGATCGCGGCTGCGCTGCTGGCGCTCGTGGAGGATCACGACGGACCGCCTGCGGTGGACTTCACCGGCGGCGAGCGAGCGTGAGCGAGCGGAGTGCAGCATCAGCCTCGGTGAGTGAGGATCGGCCCCGTCACCTGCTCGTGTTCGGTGATTCGCTGGCCTTCCATGGGCCTGAGCAGGCCATGCCACCTGGCGATGCGCGGCTCTTCCCGCAGGTCACCGGGAGCGCATTGGCGATGCCGGTGGACCTTGTCGCGCGACAAGGTTGGACCGCGCGGGATGCTTGGTGGGCGCTGACGAAGGATCCGGTGGTGTGGGGGACCTACCTGCCGAGGGCCGATGCCGTCGTTCTTGCCATGGGTGGGATGGATCAACTCCCCACGCCGGTGCCCACCTGGGTGCGCGATTCGATCCCCTACCTGCCGAGGAGTCGCGCTCGTCTAGTCGCCCGTGACGCATGGCGCGCGCTGACTCCACCCGCGGTACGCCATCTCGGCGGGCCGTTTCGCACCCTGCCCCAGGCCGCCACCGACCGCTATCTCACCCGGATCGTCCAGGGTCTGCGCGCTCTCCGTCCGGAGTTGCCGATCATCCTCATGGGTCCCGCGCCCTGGATCGGCCCGTATTACCCGAACACGTCGCGGCACCGACCTGCGGTACACGCGGCCAAGCGCTGGGCGCGCGCCCACGATGTCCCCTACGTCGATATCGAAGACCTCGTCGCGCCTCGATTGGCGTCATGCAACCCCGATGGAATGCACTGGTCGTGGGAGGTGCACGACCTCGTCGGCTCCGCCATCGCCGCCGCCCTCGCTCGAGAACTACGCCTTGGGGCATGAAGGGCACCTCGTTAGCGCCCCAGCGAGTCGGTCTTTGGTGATGAGGTCGGGGCGCCCTCCGGGAGAGCCCGGCGTTGCTCGCTCGGTAGGCTCGGACGGCTATGGATGAGGCCCAGGAAGACCGCATAGAACGGGACGCCTACGACGTCGAGGCGATTCAGTCGCGCTGGCTGCCGGTATGGGATGAGCTGGCGCCCTTCCGCTCGGGCAAGGCCGATGACCCCCGGCCGACGAAGTACGTACTCGACATGTTCCCCTACCCCTCTGGGGACCTCCACATGGGTCACGCGGAGGCCTACGCCCTCGGTGATGTGATCGCCCGGTATTGGGTGCAGAAGGGCTTCAACGTCATGCACCCCATCGGCTGGGATGCCTTCGGGCTGCCCGCCGAGAACGCCGCGATCCGCAACGGCGAGGATCCCCGCGCCTGGACCTACGCGAACATCGAACAGCAGAAGGCCTCGATGCGCCGCTATGCCTGCTCCTTCGACTGGGACCGGGTGCTGAACACCTGTGACCCGGAGTACTACCACTGGAATCAGTGGTTCTTCCTGCAGATGTACGAGCGCGGGTTGGCCTATCGCAAGGCATCAAATGTCAACTGGTGTCCGAACTGCCAGACCGTCCTCGCGAACGAGCAGGTCGTCGCGGGAGAGTGCGAGCGCTGCGACACACCGGTCACGAAGAAGAAGCTCACTCAGTGGTACTTCAAGATCACCGACTATGCCGACCGGCTGCTCGACGACATGGAGCAGCTTGAGGGAGCCTGGCCAGAGAAGGTTCTGCTCATGCAGCGCAACTGGATCGGCCGCTCCACCGGCGCGGAGGTCCAGTTCGTCATTGAGGGCCGCGATGAGCCGGTCACCGTCTACACCACGCGCCCGGACACTCTCTACGGCGCGACTTTCTTCGTTATTGCCGCTGACTCCGATCTCGCTGCCGAACTCGCTGCGGGAACACAGGCCGAGCAGGAGTTCACCGAATATCTCGAGCAGGTCAAGCGCACCTCAGAGATGGATCGGCTGAACAACGAACGTGACAAGACCGGCGTGTTCTTGCAGCGTTATGCCATTAACCCGGTCAACGGCGAGCGGATTCCTGTCTGGGCGAGTGACTATGTGCTCGCCGACTACGGCACCGGCGCGATCATGGCGGTTCCCGCGCACGATCAGCGTGATCTTGATTTCGCGCAGGCCTTCGACCTGCCCGTTCGCGTTGTCGTCGACGCGGGTGAGGATCCTGCCGTCACCGGTGTTGCCACGGCGGACGATGGGCTGCACATCAATTCCGGTCCGCTCGACGGGTTGGACAAGGCTGCCGCGATCGAGAAGATCCTTGAGGTGCTCGCTGAGCGTGGAACCGGAACAGCAGCGGTGAACTACCGACTGCGCGACTGGCTTATTTCGCGCCAGCGATTCTGGGGAACCCCGATTCCGATTGTGCATTGCGAGAGTTGCGGCGAGGTTCCCGTTCCACTGGAACAACTTCCGGTGACCCTGCCATCAGCGGAAGGCCTGGACCTCAAGCCGAAGGGAACCTCCCCGCTCGGTGCGGCGACCGAGTGGGCGAATGTGGCCTGCCCCCGTTGTGGTGGACCGGCTACGCGCGATGCGGACACGATGGACACTTTCGTCGACTCGTCCTGGTACTACCTACGCTACCTCGACCCGCACCTGGAGACCGCCCCCTTCGACGTCGAGCAGGCCAAGCGCTGGATGCCGGTCGATCAGTATGTCGGTGGAGTCACACACGCGATCTTGCACCTGCTCTACAGTCGCTTCTTCACCAAGGTGCTGTACGACCTCGGCATGGTCGACTTCACCGAACCGTTCACTCGGCTGCTCAACCAGGGCATGGTGGTGATGGACGGTTCGGCCATGAGTAAGTCACGCGGCAACCTCGTGCGCCTCTCCGAGGAGCTCGCAGCACACGGTGTTGACGCCATTCGCTTGACGATGGTGTTCGCAGGTCCGCCGGAGGATGACGTCGACTGGGCTGATGTGTCTCCGGCGGGAGCGAAGAAGTTCCTCGCCCGCGCGTGGCGACTGTCCGGCGATGTCAGCAGCGAGCCAGGGATCGATCCTGCCGGCGGCGATGGGGCGCTGCGCAAGGCCACCCATCGCGCATTGCACGATGCAGCAACAGCGGTCGAGACGTATCGCTTCAATGTCGCCGTCGCGAAAGCGATGGAGTTGGTCAACGCGACCCGCAAGGCCATCGACTCCGGCTGCGGTCCGGCTGACCCAGCGGTGCGCGAGGCTGCGGAGGCTGTTGTGATCATGCTGTCCCTCGTCGCGCCATACACCGCGGAGGACATGTGGGCGAGGCTCGGTCACGGCCCATCTGTTGCCCTGGCCGGTTGGCCCGAGGTGGATCCAGCCCTGCTCGTCGAGGATTCGGTGACCTGTGTGGTTCAGGTCGCCGGCAAGGTACGCGATCGTCTTGAGGTGTCCCCTGACATCGCCGAGGACGAACTGCGGGAGAGAGCCCTCGCCGCACCGGGGGTCGTCAAGGCCCTCGAGGGTGGCGGGATCCGAACGGTCATCGTCCGGGCGCCCAAACTGGTGAACGTCGTCCCCGCGTAGCCTGGTCCGATGACCACAGGCGCATCGGTGAACGGCCGGGTGGCAGTGGTCACCGACTCCACCGCCTATCTGCCACGCGACCTATTGAACGCGACCGGCATCGATGTGGTGCCGGTGCAGGTCATCGTCTCTGGTCGGGCGATGGACGAGACCTCCGACGCGGCCTCGACCCAGCGCATCGCTGAGGCGCTGAAGGCCTGGCAGCCGGTCACGACATCGCGCCCGTCGCCTGAGCGATTCCGCCAGGCATTCGAGAAAGTCGCAATCGAGGGGGCAACAGGGGTTGTCTGTGTGACTCTGTCCGCGAAGATGTCGGCCACCCACGAGTCCGCCTGGCTCGCGGCCCGCGAGGTCGATCTCGACGTGCGTGTGGTTGATAGTCGTACCGTCGCCATGGGATTGGGTTTCGCTGCGCTCGCCGGTGAGCAGGCGTCGAAAGAGGGGGCCAGTATCGACGAGGTCGAAGCGATCGTGCGACGACGGGGGGAGTCGGCGACAGCCCTGTTCTACGTCAACACCCTGGAATACCTGCGACGCTCCGGTCGCATCAGCTCAGCGCGTGCGGCAGTCGGGCAGGCATTGCAGGTCAAACCGATCCTCGCGGTGCGCGACGGCGAGGTGATGCCGCTCGAGCGGGTGCGAACCGCCTCGAAAGCGATTGCGCGGATGGCGGATCTGGCGGCGGCGGCCGTGCACGGCCCGGTTCAGATCGCGGTGCAGCATCTCGATGCTGATGAACGCGCGGCGATGCTCGCTGGAGAGTTGCATCGGCGCCAGCCGGGCACACAGATCGTCCAGTGCCCCATCGGTGCCGTGGTGGCGGCCCATACCGGTCCAGGAATTGTCGCAGTCGTGGTCTCACCCATCGACGCCTAACTCGTCTTACACAGGCACGTCGGGACACGGCTGTCCCCACATCGCCGTCATCGTCGTGGTGCGAGGTGTAATCAAGGCCTAGCGTCACGCGCATGTGGGCCCGGGCAGATCGAGGTCGCCATGCGGCCCCCTACGTTGAATCGGGTCCCCGGCTGTGGCGAACGTGGACCCCCGGTGCGGCTCGGGCGATCGCCATCGTGCTCCTTGGATGTCTCGCCCTCGTGGCCTGGTGGTGGTGGCAGGGGCGACCCCGGCCGGTGGAGGAGATCTCGACGACGAGCGTGAGCGATGATGCTCCCGGACAAATCGTCGAAGATGCGCCCCTCGACGGGTCGCCGACGACCTCGATGCTCACCGTTCATGTGATTGGCCGGGTGCGACAGCCTGGCATCGTCGAACTACCCGAAGGCGCGCGTGTTGCGGATGCGATCGCGGCTGCGGGGGGACTGCGAGATGAGCGCTTGCGCAGTGATCTCAACCTTGCGCGACTCGTCGTCGACGGGGAGCAGATCGACGTGCGACGTCGAGCTGCACAAGCGAATGCGACCGCACCCGATGGCAGCCCCTCGACCCCTGGACCGATCAACCTCAATACCGCTGATGCGGCTGCGTTGCAGTCACTCCCAGGAATAGGGCCGGTGCTCGCGGGGCGCATCGTCGCGTGGCGCGATGCCAATGGGCCGTTCCCCAACGTCGACGTCCTGGGGGAGGTGTCGGGGATCGGGCCGGCCCTGATGGCCGATCTGCGTCCCCTCGTCCGGGTATAGGTCGTCGTGCGACACCTCTCTGAGAGCACGATGGATCACCTGCGCTCCCTCGACCTTCGACTGGTACCGGCCGCTCTTGCCTCCTGGCTCGCCTGCCTGGTCGTGCTGTTGGCACGTCCGCCAGCGGTGCTCCTTCTGGTCGGGGCACTTGTGGTCGGCCTGGGCGGCCTGGTGTGGCTGCTCTTCGCTGCCGGTCGCGGTGGACACCGCCGGCGCTGGGTTGCTGTCACGTGCGTCTCGAGCCTGGTGGTCGTGATCTCGGCCTTCATCTCGGTTCTCCCGGAGCGGCTGGGTCCTCTCGTCGAGGCTTCCGCCACACGTGTCATCGCGGTCGTTGAGGTCACCATCGAAGGACCTGTCGAACGTCGTCAGTCGAGGGTGCATGGTTCACGCCTCGGACCCGTCACCTGGCAGACACGAGCTCGTCTGCATTCGCTCGACTCTCGGCTGGGCCGGTTCGATCTCGAAGCGCCCGTGTTGATGGTCGTCGACCCGGACGACACGACTCTGCTCGATCCCGGATTCGCTCCCGGCACGCGTGTGCGGGTCCAGGTTCGTGTCCAGTCGGCTGAATTCACCCCCCAGTTCGCCGCGGTTCTTCGTGCGGAGTCGGCAGCGGAGGTCATCGGCGAACCGTCCTGGTGGCAGCGGGTCGTCCACAGCGTGCGCATGGGGGTGCGTGCTTCGGTCGCGGGGACCCCTGTCGATGCCGGTGCTTTGGTCGCGGGGCTTGCGATCGGGGATGAGTCGACTCAGCCGGTCGAACTCGGTGAGGCGATGCGTGTCTCGGGGCTGTCGCACCTCACCGCGGTGTCGGGAGGCAATATCGCGATCGTTCTCGGCGTCGTGATCATCATCGGTCGACTGCTTGCGGTTCCCGTCCTGATCCGAACGACTGTGGGCGCCCTCGCCTTGGTCGGCTATGTGCTCGTCGTGGGCCCGGAGCCGTCTGTCCTGCGCGCTGCAGGGATGGGCGCCGTGACGGTCATTATCTTGATCACCGGCGGTTCTCGACGGGGAGTCTCAGCTCTCGCCGCGACTGTGGTGGCGCTTCTCATCCTTGCGCCAGTCCTCGCAGTTTCGCTCGGGTTCGCGCTGTCAGTCGCGGCAACGGCGGGGCTGCTCGTCGTGTCGCCTTATCTACGCCTGCTTCTGCGTCGTCACCTCGAACTATTGGGGCGCATCAAGGTGTCGCAAAGAGTCCGCGATTCCATTGCTGATGCGATTGCGTTGACGATGGCGGCTCAGATCACCACGGCACCGATCCTTGCCTCGCTCGGGCAGGGCCTAAGCATGGTCGCCGTTCCGGCGAATGTCCTCGCCGCCCCGGCTGTCCCACCGGTCACCGTGCTTGGCCTGATGGCCGCGGTCGCCCATCCGATCCTTCCGCCCCTGGGTGAGTTCCTGGGACACCTCGCGGCGCCCTTCGCCGCTTGGATCGCCTGGTGGGCACACACGCTCGCCGATGCGCCGGGTGCCACCCTGGCGTGGCCGGGTGGTGCCAGTGGTGCGAGCCTCGCGGTGCTGGCGCTGTTGGGCGGCTTTGTCGTCATCACGTTCGGTCGGCGGCACCGCTGGCCGCTACGAACGATCACGGTGCTCGCGCTCGCCGGAGTTGCCCTGGTCATGATGCGACCTCCCGATCGCGCGGGCTGGCCACCGCCGGGCTGGATCGCCGTGGCCTGCGATGTCGGTCAAGGCGATGCCCTCGCTGTCTCCGCGGGGCCAGGGCGTGCCGTGGTGGTTGATGCAGGGCCCGATCCCGAGGCGATCGATCGCTGCCTGAACGATCTCGGTGTCGACACCATCGACGTCCTGGTTCTCACCCACTTCCACGCCGACCACGTCGAAGGGGTGCCGGGGGTCTTGGAAGGTCGTCAGGTCGACCGTCTCCTGACCTCCCCGCTGCGTGAACCGGCCGAACAGGCAGAGCGGGTGGAATCGTGGGCGGCCAGCGCGCAGGTTCCGATGAGCAGTACTCGGACCGGCGACACAGGTCAGGTTGGAGACGGAGAAGAGTTGGTGGCCTGGCGAGTGCTCTGGCCGAGCCGGGTCATCTGGGAGGGATCGGTGCCGAACAACTCCAGCATCGTGCTCGACATACGCGCCGGTGGAATTCGATTGCTGTTGCTGGGCGATGTCGAACCTGCGGCGCAGGCCGCCTTGCGCGGCTCTCGCGGAGCGGAGGCCTTCGACGTGGTAAAGATCGCCCACCACGGATCGCGATATCAGGATCCACGACTCGCCAGTTGGACAGGAGGGCGCATTGCGCTCATCAGCGTGGGTGCGGACAACGAGTATGGGCACCCGGCCCCGGAGACCCTGACCGCATGGCGGGCGGTCGCGGCGGGAATCTGGCGCACCGATCAATCCGGCGACATTGCGATCGTTCGGCGTGAGGACGCGCTCGGCGTGGTCACTCGACGGTGAGCAGCGCCGGGGGGTCGATCCATGGGATGCTGCAGCCGTGAGCACCGCAGCCCCCGTCACTCTCGTGGTCGGGACCGAGGGGGTCTTCATCGATCGGGCCGTGGGTGAGATTGTCGCTGCCGTTCGGGCCGGGGATCCGATGGCTGAGCGACGGGTCATCGATGCGGCAGGCGAGGACGCTGCAGCCGAATTAGCCGAGGCGGTCGCCCCGACCCTGTTCGGTGACGGTGCGATCGTCGTCATCGATTCCGCCGAAAACCTCGATGATGCCGGGATCGCCGCCCTGCGTGACCTCATCGTTGCTCCCGTCGACGGGATTGCCTGCGTTGTCCTGCACGAGGGCAAGGGGAACAAGGGCAAGAAGGTGCTCACGGCCCTGCGGGAAGCTGGGGTGCCCGAGGTGGCGTGCCCTGCGCTGCGCAAGGGCCGCGACACCATGTCGTTCCTCACAGGCGAGGTTCGCCGCCACGGTCGCAAGGCGACCCCCGATGCCCTCAGGGTGCTCTACGACGCCATTGGTCATGACCCGCGCGCGCTCGCAGGGGCGATCGATCAGCTGTGTGTCGATGTCGAAGGCGATCCGATTGATGAGGAGATGGTGCGTCGATATTTCGTCGGGGTCGCCGATGTGGCGGGCTTCCAGGTGGCCGATGCGGTGTGGGAGAGGCGGACGGCCCAGGCCCTGGGGGATTTGCGCTGGGTCGTGCAGACCCAGGGCCGAGCATCCGTGGGGCCCGCTGTCACCGCAGCGCTTGCGTTTGGGCTTCGTGCCGTCGCGCGTGTCCAGGGAATGCCGCGTGGGATGAGCGACGCAGCGATCGCATCCGAAATTGGCATGCCCCCCTGGAAAGTCAAGGTGGCGGCGGCGCAGGGACGGCGCTGGCGAGCTGATCGGCTCGCGGCGGCGACGGTGCGCCTCGCTGGGCTCGATGTGTCGATGAAGGGTGGGTTGCGGGGTGCCGCACTCGACGCGGATCAGAAGTTAGCTGTCCTCGAGCGATTCGTGCTCGACATCACCGACGAATCGGGGCGAGCAGAGGAACGCGGAGAGACCTGACGGACCCCCGGGGGGGGGCGAGGGAGTGGCTCGAGGTCGTTACAGCGACGCCGCGCGGGCGTCGATGGCGGACTTGCGGTTGGCCGCCTGGTTCTTGTGGATGACGCCTCTGCTCACGGCCTTGTCCAACTTGCGGGTGGCCTCGCGGGCGAGCTCCTTGGCCTGCTCCGCCTGACCGGAGTCGGCGGCCTCGCGGAACTTGCGGATGGCGGACTTCAGGGAGGTCCGGACGGCCTTGTTGCGCTCGTGCGCCTTGTTGTTGGTGCGGATGCGCTTGACTTGGCTCTTGATGTTCGCCACTGTGCCGTGCCCTTCGATTTCGTAGTGGATCCGTCCTGGAGTGGTCCCGACACGATGTCGGGTTCCGGGTCGGACCCGGCAGACCGT
Source organism: Candidatus Nanopelagicales bacterium (assembly GCA_040265115.1). GTDB lineage: Bacteria > Actinomycetota > Actinomycetes > S36-B12 > S36-B12 > M55B157. The sequence continues at coordinate 2,296 of JBDQGZ010000055.1, read as the reverse complement.
CGATCAGGATAGCGTGCCGGCTCCTCTGGACCCAACTCGAGGGCGCCCCGGGGGAGAGAACATGCGACGATAGGGCCGTGCCGGAGCCTGGTCGTACGGATCCTTCCGCGATCCGCAATTTCTCCATCATCGCCCACATCGACCACGGCAAGTCCACGCTCGCCGACCGAATGCTCCAGGTCACAGGTGTGGTCGAGGACCGCCAGATGAGGGCGCAGTACCTCGATCGGATGGACATCGAGCGCGAACGCGGCATCACCATCAAGAGCCAGGCCGTCCGATTGCCCTTTACGGCCTCCGATGGCCGGGAGTACGTCCTCAACCTCATCGACACCCCCGGGCACGTGGATTTCAGTTACGAGGTCTCCCGCAGCCTGGCTGCCTGCGAAGGGGCCATCCTGCTCGTCGATGCCGCTCAGGGGATCGAGGCCCAGACCCTCGCAAACCTGTATCTGGCGATCGACAACGACCTGCAGATCATCCCGGTGCTCAACAAGATCGATCTGCCGGCGGCCCAACCGGAGAAGTACGCCGCGGAGTTGGCCCACATCATCGGCTGTTCACCCGACGACGTCCTCAAGGTATCGGCGAAGACCGGGCAGGGAGTTCCCGAACTGCTCGACGAGGTCGTGCGTCTCGTCCCGCCGCCGATCGGGGATGCCGACGCCCCGGCGCGCGCGCTGATTTTCGATTCGGTCTATGACTCCTACCGCGGAGTCGTTACCTACGTCCGCGTCGTCGACGGTTTGCTCTCAACCCGGGAGCGCATTCAGATGATGTCGACCAGAGCCACCCACGATCTGCTCGAGGTCGGGGTCATCTCCCCGGAGCCGAAGGCATCGGGATCGCTCGGGGTTGGTGAGGTCGGATATCTCATCACCGGGGTGAAGGACGTGCGCCAGTCCCGCGTCGGCGACACCGTCACCACCTCGAACAAGGGCGCGACCGAAGCGCTCGGGGGATACCGGGATCCCAAACCGATGGTGTTCTCCGGGCTGTATCCCATCGACGGTTCCGACTATCCGCTGCTGCGCGACGCCCTCGACAAGCTGAAGCTCAATGATGCGGCGCTGGTGTACGAACCGGAGACGTCCGTCGCCTTGGGATTCGGCTTCCGCTGCGGATTCCTTGGACTGCTCCACCTCGAGATCGTGCGCGAACGGCTTGAGCGGGAGTTCGATCTCGACTTGATCTCCACCGCGCCGAACGTGGTTTACGACGTCACGATGGAGGACGACACGGTCGTAACCGTGACGAATCCGTCCGAGTTTCCCACCGGCAAGGTCGCCGAGGTGCGGGAGCCCATTGTCCGCGCCACTCTCCTCGCGCCGTCGGATTTTGTCGGCGCCATCATGGAGCTGTGTCAGGTGAGACGCGGATCCTTGCTCGGCATGGACTACCTCAGTGAGGACCGCGTCGAGTTGCGCTACACCCTTCCGCTGGCGGAGATCGTCTTCGACTTCTTTGATCAGTTGAAGTCGAAGACCAAGGGCTACGCGTCTCTGGACTACGAACCCAGCGGCGAGCAGGCGGCGAATCTTGTGAAGGTCGACATCCTGCTGCACGGGGACGCGGTCGATGCCTTCAGCGCAATCGTCCACCGCGACAAGGCATATGCCTACGGGGTGGCGATGGCATCGAAACTGCGTGAGTTGATTCCGAGGCAACAATTCGAGGTTCCGATCCAGGCAGCGATCGGGTCCCGAGTCATCGCTCGGGAGACCATCCGCGCGATCCGCAAGGACGTCCTGGCGAAGTGCTACGGCGGCGACATCACGCGTAAGCGCAAGTTGCTCGAGAAGCAGAAGGAAGGCAAGAAGCGCATGAAGATGGTGGGTCGAGTCGAGGTGCCGCAGGAGGCTTTCATCGCGGCACTGTCGACGACGGAGGCCCCGGCCAAGAAGTGACCGGGGCCTCGCGGCAGTTCATGCACTCAGCGGTGGCGCGTCTGTCCTCACTTCACCATGCGGATGTTGAAGGGGTAGCGGTATTCCTCGCCGCCGTAGGCCTTGATCCCGGCGATGATCATGAAGATCAGGCCCACGATGAGAACGATCGGCAGCAGAATCGCGCCGATGATGACCACGGTGAGGACGATGCTGATCACGACACCGATCGCCAGGGTGATCTGGAAGTTCAGTGCCTCGGTGGACTGATTCTTCACAAAGGCATTCCGCGGTCCGAACACCAGCATGATGATGAGGGGCCCGATGATCGCGATCACGATGCCCGACAGGTGCGCGAGCATCGCCCACAGACGAGCGTCGGAATCCGACATGGGTTGCTGGCCGGGGGG
>JBDQGZ010000054.1:0-11547 GCA_040265115.1 Candidatus Nanopelagicales bacterium | reverse complement strand
TTGGGATCAGTGCTGAAATACCGCGAGGACCACGACCTGGCGGTGAGCGCCGGGCTGTCCTGGGTTGCCAGTGACTGAATCACTCGTCGATCTCGCCGGGATCAGTGCCGCCTTCGGGCATCTGCTCCACGCCTCGGGGGTGAGCGTCACCCCCGAGCGCAGTTCCCGCTTCGCCGAGGCCGTGCTCCTGGCTCAGCCCCGGACCATCGGTGAGGTCTATTGGATCGGCCGGGTCACCCTGTTGTCCGATCACTCGCAGGTCCCCGCCTACTCGGCCGTGTTCGACCAGGTATTCCGGGGCATGCTCGACATCGCCGACGAGCGGGGACAGCCCGACGCCGAGCAACAGTCGCCCGTTCGGGCGGCCGGGGAGCGCACGCCCGGCGATCCACGCGAATCGCGCGACGCCGACATGCCCTCTCCTGTCACCGCCGCGACGCCGGGACCTCCCCGCGAGGGTGAGGGAGAAGGCGATCTCGACGATGCCTCCGTGCTCGCCGCAGCGCGCACGACCGAGCGTCTCGGCGACACCGATTTCGCCGTCTGCACCCCGGATGAACTCGCCCTGATCCGCCGCCTGGTGGAACAACTGCCCCTCGTGCCTCCCATGCGGCGAGGACGCCGGGCAAAGCGCCATCCGTCCGGTCGAGAACTCGACATCAGGGCCACCCTGCGCCGTGCTCACCGAACCGGCGGCGATCCAGTGCGCCGCATTCACCGCAAGCGCACCGAGCGACCTCGACGCGTCGTCCTCATCGCTGACGTAAGCGGGTCGATGGAGCCCTACGCCCGCGTCTACCTGCACCTCATGCGCGGAGCAGTTCGTGCGCTGGGCGCCGAGGCGTTCGTGTTTGCGACCCGGCTGACTCGGCTGACCCGCCCGCTGGCAGTCGGTGGGCCAGATCGCGCCTACGCCCAGGTCGCTAAGGCGACCCCCGACTGGTCCGGCGGTACTCGGATCGGCACCGCGCTCACCCGGTTCCTCGACGAGCATGGCCGGCGCGGCATGGCCCGGGGCGCCGTCGTCGTCATCGTCTCCGACGGCTGGGAGATCGGGGACCCCGGCGAGCTCGGTGAAGCGATGGCGCGTCTGCACCGCCTCGCCCACTGCGTGATCTGGGTCAATCCGCGCAAGGCAGCGGAGGGGTTCGCCCCGCTCACCGGGGGCATGGCGGCCGCCCTCCCCTACGTCGATACCTTCATCAGCGGTCACTCGATGCGGGCCCTGGAGGATGTCATGGATGCGATCAGCGGATCGGTGCGCCGCCGTGTCGGCTGACGCATCGACGGCACCCGCCCGTCGAGCCCTGGTGATCACCGCCTCGACGCGGGCAGCTGCCGGACTCTGGCCCGACCGATCCGGACCGATCCTGGCCGAGGGACTCACAGATCTTGGCCTCGCCGTCGACGGCCCGGTCGTCGTCGCCGATGGCGACGCGGTCGGCGAGGCACTGCGCGAGGGAATCGATGCCGGCTATGACCTCATCGTGACGACCGGTGGCACCGGACTCACTCCCACCGACAGCACCCCCGAGCAGACCGCGCCCCTACTCGATCACCAGATTCCCGGCATCGCCGATGCCATCCGCCGGGTGGGTGTCGACAACGGAATCGCGACGGCGGCCCTCTCCCGGGGGCTTGCCGGGCTAGCCGATCGCACCCTGATCGTCAACCTTCCCGGTTCGCCCGGTGGGGCACGAGACGGGCTCACGGCGCTCGAACCGATCCTCGATCACGCCCTCGACCAGATCGCCGGAGGCGACCACTCCCGCTCCTAACCCTTGCAGCAACAACGACTACCCTTGGTGGTTGTGACCTCCCCTGCTTCCAACGCACCGAGCGGCTTCGGCGCCAATGAATGGCTCGTCGACGAGCTCTACCAGGCCTATCTCACCGATCGACACAGCGTCGATCCCGCCTGGTGGGACTTCTTCGCCGACTACACCCCCAGCGACGCAGCGGTGGCGCGCGCGGCAAACGGAGCCCAGCCGGTCACCGCCCCCGCGCCGACCTCGACACCAACTCCCGCAGAGACAACGCAGCCCGCGAAGCCCGCGGCCGAAGAAGCGAAGGCCGCCCAGGAGAAGCCTGTGCCGGAGACCACGGTCATCGTGGAGAAATTGCGCGGCCCGGCAGCCCGCGTGGTGGACAACATGGAAGCCAGCCTCTCGGTTCCCACCGCCACCAGCGTGCGTGAGGTTCCGGCCAAACTGCTCATCGACAACCGCACGGTCATCAACAACCACCTCACCCGCAGTCGCGGAGGCAAGGTGTCCTTCACCCACCTCATCGGCTACGCCATCGTCCTCGCCACCCGTGCAGTTCCCGCGATGAACAACGCCTTCGCCGAGATCGACGGCAAGCCCGGGCTTCAGATCAACCCCGACATCAATCTGGGTCTCGCAATCGACATCACCAAGCCCGACGGCTCCCGCCAATTGCTCGTCCCCAACGTCAAGGGCGCACAGGACATGGACTTCGCCTCCTTCTGGGGCGCCTATGAAGACATCGTCCGTCGCGCTCGCAACGGAGGCCTCACCGTCGAGGACTTCGCCGGAACCACCGTGAGCCTCACCAACCCGGGCACCATCGGAACCTCGCATTCCGTGCCGCGCCTGATGCCAGGCCAGGGAACGATCGTGGGTGTCGGTGCCATGGAGTACCCAGCCGAATGGCAGGGCGCGTCGGAGGAATCCCGCGTGCGCAATGCGGTCAGCAAGATCATGACGCTGACCTCGACCTACGACCATCGAGTGATCCAAGGTGCCCAGTCCGGGGAGTTCTTGAAGCGCACCCACGAACTACTTCTCGGCGGCGACGACTTCTACGACAAGGTGTTCCACTCCTTACGGATCCCCTACGAACCAATCCGCTGGGCCGCTGACGTCTCTGCATCCCATGAGACCGATCTAGACAAGACTGTCCGCGTCCAAGAGGTCATCCACGCCTACCGAGTGCGCGGCCACCTCATGGCCGACATCAACCCGCTGGAGTACGAGCAGCGTGGTCACCCCGACCTCGACGTTCTCACCCATAAGTTGACGCTGTGGGATCTCGATCGCGAGTTCGCCACGGGTGGCTTCGCTGGTCGACCGTTGATGAAGCTGCGGGAGATCCTCGGCGTCCTGCGCGATTCCTACACCCGCACCATCGGAATCGAATACATGCACATCCAAGATCCCGAGCAGCGCGAATGGATTCAGCAGCGCGTCGAGATCCCGCACGTGAAGCCCTCGCGTGAAGAGCAACTGAACATCCTGCACAAGCTCAATGAGGGCGAAGCCTTCGAGACATTCCTGCAGACGAAGTACGTCGGCCAAAAGCGCTTCTCCCTCGAGGGTTCCGAGTCGTTGATTCCGCTCGTTGACGCAGTCCTCTCCGACGCCGCCGACAGCGGCATCATTGAAGTCGCGATCGGCATGCCCCACCGCGGTCGGCTCAACGTGCTCGCCAATCTCGCCGGAAAGTCCTACAGCCAGATCTTCGCCGAGTTCGAGGGCAACTACGGCGAGGAGTCGGTGCAGGGATCGGGCGATGTGAAGTATCACCTCGGCACCTCGGGCACCTACCGCAGTCTCGAGGGTGCGGAGACCCAGGTGTACCTCGCCGCGAACCCCTCACACCTTGAGGCTGTCGATCCCGTACTCGAGGGCATCGTCCGCGCGAAGCAGGATCAACTGCCGCGTGAGGATGCCTTCAAGATCCTGCCGATGCTGCTGCACGGCGATGCTGCCTTCGCCGGCCAGGGTGTCGTCGCTGAAACCCTTCATCTGTCACAGCTGCAGGGCTATCGCACCGGCGGCACCGTCCACATCGTGGTGAACAACCAGGTGGGCTTCACCACCTCACCGAAGTACAGCCGCTCCTCGGTCTACGCCACCGACGTTGCGCGCATGATCCAGGCCCCCATCTTCCACGTCAACGGAGATGACCCCGAAGCGGTCGTGCGCGTCGGTAAGCTGGCCTTCGCCTTCCGCGAGGCATTCCACAAGGACGTCGTTATCGACCTTGTCTGCTATCGCCGCCGAGGTCACAATGAGGCCGACGATCCGTCCCTGACGCAGCCGCTGATGTACAACCTCATCGATGCCAAGCGCAGCGTGCGCAAGGTCTATACCGAGGCTCTCATCGGACGAGGCGATATCAGCGTCGAAGAGGCCGAGGAAGTGTTGAAGCACTTCTCCGAGCAGCTCGAGCGCGTATTCCAGGAGACCCGCAAGGCTGTGGAAGAGGAGTCGTTCAGCGAGACTTCTGCCAGCGTCGTGCGTGAAGGCCAGAAGTCGCTCGCTCCGCAGGTTCCCGCTGTCGTTGTCGAAACCGCCATTACCCAGGACCAAGTCGACCTCGTGGTGTCGAGCCAACTGGAAATGCCGGAGGGCTTTTCCGTCCACCCCCGCCTCGCTCCGCAGCTACAGCGTCGCGCCCAGATGATCGCCGATGATTCCGTCGACTGGGGAATGGCCGAAGCGCTCGCCGTCGGGTCTCTCCTGCAGGAGGGACGGTCGGTGCGCTTGGCCGGCCAGGATTCGCGTCGCGGCACCTTCGGTCACCGCCACATGGTGATCGTCGACCGTGAAACCGGCTGGCAGTACAAGCCGTTGAAGCGTTGCTACCGAGACGGCGCGAAACTGTGGGTGTACGACTCGCTGTTAAGCGAGTTCGCCGCACTTGGCTTCGAATACGGCTATTCCGTGGCCCGGCCGGACATGCTGGTCATGTGGGAGGCGCAGTTCGGTGACTTCGTCAACGGCGCACAGACCATCATCGACGAGTTCCTGTCCGCCGGTGAGCAGAAGTGGAATCAGCGTTCATCGCTGACGATGCTGCTGCCGCACAGCTACGAGGGTCAGGGGCCGGATCATTCCTCCGCACGCGTCGAACGCTTCCTGCAACTGTGCGCGCAGGACAACATGACCGTGTCGATGCCCTCGACTCCAGCTTCGTACTTCCATCTGCTGCGTTGGCAGGTGATGTCGAAGTTGAATCGCCCACTCGTCGTCTTCACCCCGAAGTCGCTGCTTCGAGCGAAATTCGCCACGTCGACGCTGGAGGACTTCACCTCGGGCAGCTTCCGGGCGATCCTCCGCGACACGACGGTTGCCCCTGAAGGCGTACGCAAGGTTCTGCTGTGCAGCGGCAAGGTGTACTACGACCTCGTTGCCGAGCGGGAGCGGACGGGTGCGACGGATACGGCGATCGTGCGCCTCGAGCGGTTTTATCCAGTTCCGCACCGCAGCCTGCCTGGTGTCATCGATTCCTATCCAGCGGATGCACAGGTGCGCTGGGTTCAGGAGGAGCCGGCGAACCAGGGCGCCTGGTCGTTTATGGCCCTGAACCTTCCCCCCATCATCGGCCGCGAGTTGGTCGGGGTTTCCCGGCCCGCCTCGTCCTCCCCCGCGGTGGGCAGCCACCACCGCCATGAGGAGGAGCAGCGGGCGGTGGTTCAGGCCGCCTTCGCCGACTGATCGGTCGACCACAGATGTATTTCACCGATCGGGGCATCGAGGAACTCAGCCAACGACGGGGCGATGAGGAGACGACCTACGCCGCCCTGGCCGAGCGCCTCACCGAGTTCGTCGACGCGCATCCCGACTTCGAGATCCCCATTGAGCGTCTCGCCACCTGGCTCGCCCGCCTCGACGACGACTAGCGGGTCAGGACGAGTTTGCCGACGACGTCGCCGGTCGACATCGCGACGAACGCATCGAGGGCATCATCCATCGACATCTCTGCGGCGATCTGGGGACGCACACCGGTGCGATCCATGAGTTCGATCATCGACTCGAGTTCGTCCCGGGTTCCCATCGTCGATCCGATGACCGACAACTGTAGGAAGAACACGCGCGCGAGATCCGAGGGCGGATTAGGTCCGCTGGTCGAACCGGACACGATGACGCGACCTCCCGGCCGCATCGACTTGAGTGAGTGCGACCAGGTCGCCTGCCCCACGGTCTCGATGACCGCATCCACCTTCTCGGGCAGGCGCGCGCCGGACTCGAAGGCCTCATCGGCGCCGAGTTCCACTGCGGCAGCACGCTTGGCCTCATCTCGGGAGGTGGCCCACACCCGCAGGCCCAGTGCCTTGCCGAGAGCAATCGCAGCAGTGGCGACGCCTCCTCCGGCCCCCTGCACCAGCACCGTCTCCCCGGGCTGAAGCCCTCCACGGGTCGTGAGCATGCGATACGCCGTGAGCCAGGCCGTCGGTAGGCAGGCCGCCTCGGCGAATGTCATCGACTCCGGCTTCGCCACAAGATTGCGCTTGGGCACCGCGACCCGCTCAGCGAAGGTACCTGGATGAACTTCCGACAACAGCGACCGCTTCGGGTCGAGCGTCTCATCTCCCCCTCCCGCTGCGGGATCGCCGATCACCGCATGCACGATGACCTCGCGGCCTTCCTCATCGAGCCCGGCAGCATCACAACCGAGAATCATCGGCAGCCGATCCTCAGTGATCCCGACTCCCCGCAGGGTCCACAGGTCATGGTGATTGAGACTGGCTGCCTTGACCTCGACGGTCGTCCAGCCCTCGGGCGCCTCAGGCTCAGGCTGCTCCCCGATGACCAGCCCGGTCAGTGGGTTTTCGGCATCGATCGATGCGGCGTAGACGGCGAACACGTGAGGATCTCCTAGTCGATTCGGGCGACACCATCGGCGATGGCAGCGGCAGCGACGGCGCGCGGGACCTCAGCGGAGACTCGCCGATCGAAGACGCTTGGCACCACGTAGTCGGGTGCAAGTTCATCTCCGACAACATCGGCGATGGCCTGTGCCGCGGCGAGCTTCATGCCCGGTGTGATCGTGCTGGCCCGAACATCGAGCGCTCCGCGGAAGATTCCCGGAAAGGCAAGGACGTTATTGATCTGATTCGGGAAGTCGCTCCGCCCGGTCGCTACAACGGCCGCCGTTCTGTGCGCGACCTCGGGATGAATCTCCGGATCGGGATTCGCCAGCGCGAAGATCAGACTGTTCGGGGCCATGGTCGTCACAGCATCATCAGAGACAGTGCCTGCCGAGACTCCGATGAAGACATCCGCCCCCGCCAAGGCATCCTCCAACGTTCCGGTGATGTCCGCCCGATTCGTCCGCGCCGCGAGGGCAGCCTTGACCTCGTTCAGGTCGGTGCGATCCGGTCCGATGATGCCCTTGGAGTCTGCAACCGCGATGTCACCGATTCCCGCCTCGAGCAGGATGTCGGTGACGGCTACTCCCGCGGCCCCTGCTCCGGAGACGACGGCCCGCAGCTCACCAAGACCGCGGCCGGTGACCCTGGCAGCATTCAGCAACGCAGCGAGGACGACCACAGCCGTCCCGTGCTGATCATCATGGAAGACAGGGATGTCGAGAGCTGCATCGAGTCGCTGCTCGATCTCGAAGCAGCGTGGCGCGCTGATGTCCTCGAGGTTGACCCCGCCATAGGCCGGCGCGATCCGGATCACGGTGTCGATGATCTCCTCGGTGTCCTTCGTGTCCAGGCAGATAGGCACTGCGTCTACGCCACCGAATTCCTTGAACAACAGTGCCTTGCCCTCCATGACAGGCAGGGCACCCTCTGGGCCGATATCACCGAGTCCGAGCACTGCCGTACCGTCGGTCACGACGAGGACGGTGTTGGCCTTCCAGGTGAAGTCATAGGCCAGGGAGGGATTTTCGGCGACCGCCGAGCACACCCGGGCCACTCCTGGGGTGTAGGCAAGGGAGAGCCCGCCCCGATCACGAACCCGGACCGTCGGACGTACCTCGATCTTTCCACCTCGATGCAGGGGGAAAGCCGGATCCGCGTCGTAGGGGCTCGCAAGGGGGCCGAGTTCTTCCTCCGGGGTCGCCATGCTCACAGTCAACCACTCAGAGGTGGTCAGCTGAGAGTAGGGACCCTAGGACGACCTCAGCAGCCCTTATTGGTCTTCTTGCCGTTCGGGCAGATCGTCTTCTTGAACTTTGCACGACGGAAGTCGGCCCCGGTGATGTCCGCACCCGTGAGATTCGCGTTCTTCAAGTTGGCCTTGTAGAAATTCGCCCCGGAAAGGTCCGCGTTCGTAAGGTTCGCGCCCTTGAGGTTCGACTTGGTGAGGTTCGTCCCGGTAAGAGTCGCGCCCGTCAGGTTTGCATTCCTCAGGTTCGCCTTGGACCCGTCCGCCCCCGAAAGTTCAGCGTTCGTCAGGTTCGCATTCTTGAAGTACGCCCTGGATGCATTCGCCCCCGAAAGGTCAGCGTTCGTCAGGTTCACCCCATACAGATCTGCGTTGTACATGTTCGTGTTCACGAAAGTGGACCCGGACACGTTAGCTAAGGTCCAGTCGACGGCGCGCAGGTCCGCCTCGTTGAAATTGCCGTCGGGCATCTGAGCGTTGCTCGCAACCCTGCCGCGAAGGTCAGCCCCCTGGCAGTCCGGGTAGCACTCGACTTGGGGGACGATGGGGTACGGGTCGCTCAGGCCCGCCGCCGCGGGCATCGCAGCCGTAGCAACCAGGATCGAGCTGGCAGCAGCCACGACCATACCCAGCTTCGCTCTCTTCACCGACATCTCAGCTCCTATCTCCTGTGCTCCGGTTTGTTGTCTCGGTATCGCCCTACGCCGACTTGCCTTGGACCAGTCCCAACGTATTTCCATAGATTCTGTCGGGAACGGTGCATTCAGCATTTCCGTAGATCAGGGACGTTCTTCCAGCGGAGGTGTCCCGATAGGCGATCATTCCGCCAAAGGCCTTCACGGAGTTGTACGTGTTCACGACGTCTTGGGCGAAGGTCTTGCAGCCACCCACGTCTACCCAGTCCGGCGGGTTCGGGACGGAGGCGACCATCTTCCATGTGCTGCGGAGCTGCTCGACGGTGTCCTTCTTGCCGTCTGCGCCATCCGACTCGACCCGTTCGGCGACAGCTGTGACATCCTTGTAGGCCTGCAGCAGCACCTTGAACCACCCGACAATCCCGAGGTTTGAGATGTCATTGTCGAACTCTGTTTGGACCGCGAAGACACAACCATTCGGGTACTTCTTAGACTTCTTTGACGCGGGCATGTTCGGCCCGTCGAGGAAAGCGTTATAGCCCGTTGTCTGCTCCTGTAGGTACACCGTCCACTGGCTTCCGGAGGTCATGTACGTGGAAGGTGGCGTATCGAGCTTGCCGCAGCTCGTGCCGTTTACACCAGCATTGAAATTGGTGAGGAAGGTCGAGCACTTGCCGACACAGCCTTGCTTCTGCAAGTGGAAGCCGAAGGTCATCATGGGGTTGGCGTTGGGTCCACCCACGGGGAGCAGATAGGCGAAAGAATGAGCCTCGGGGGCACTCGACGTTGCTCCACTGCCCGCAGCATTCAGGGGGATCGCCTGTGACTCAAACACCGGGCACGGATTGCTTCCGTCTGTCGTTGTCGTGCAGTCGCTCGACGTTTGCACTGTCGTGGTCACGAACAGGTCCAGGTTGTACTTGCCCTTCTGCTTCATCTGGTTGACGAAGTCCACGTACATCAGCGGCATTCCTGCGATCGCCACCGTTCCACCCACCGCTCGGGTGACCTGCTCCGCGCCATTCCTGGAGTACTTGACCTGCAGGAGATGCGAGCCCGAGGAGATGAAAACGCGCTTTGCGAATCGCCCCCGATCATCTAGTTGTGTCTCCGCAGCCGTCAGTCCGGCGGTGAACAACACTCCGAAGATGAGGAGATCCGCTGCATCAGTCATGGCGACCACCTCCCCTACTTCGGCGCCATGGGGCCGGTCGATATCGGATCCACAGCACACCGAGCAGATGGTCGCTCGGCACGGGGCCGAAGTCTCGACTGTCGGTGCTCACCTGAGGATTATCACCTTGGACCCACCAACCGTCCTCGGTCTGCCGAATCGCCCGCTTGACCGCGATGATCCCAGGGAACACAGGGTGCTCGAGCACCACGAGATCCCCGGAACGGATCACCGAGGTCCGTCGGGCGATCCACCACTCCCCCGGCGCCAGGGTCGGAATCATCGAGAGTCCCTCGATGGTCACCCGAAGCCATGGCGCTCGCACCTGCCTCATCATGCCGCCTTGGATGGTCAGCACTAGAGTTGAGCCTGCGCAGAGAGCGCGGAGTGACCCACGGAGGAAGCATGCTGAAGACAGTCTCGGGGCGCATCATTCGTGCGCTGGCCCCGCGCACCACGGCCCATGCCCACTGCGACCTGCCCTGCGGTGTCTACGATCCCGCCCAGGCTCGCCTCGAGGCAGAGTCGGTGAAGGCCTGCATGGAGAAGTTCAACGCTTCCGATGACCCGGTCTTCAAGGAGCGGGCGGTCAGCATCAAGGAGCAGCGCTCCCACATGGTCAAGGAGCACCTCTGGGTGCTGTGGACCGACTACTTCAAGCCCCCGCACTTCGAGAAGTACCCCCAGTTGAACACCCTGTTCAATGAGGCCACCAAGCTCGCGGGCGCCGGCGGCACCAAGGGCACCAACGACGTCGCGGTCGCCGACCAGCTGCTCGGCAAGATCGATGAGATCGCCGACATCTTCTGGGAGACCAAGAAGGCCTAGTTCACTGACAAAGGCCCCCTTCCAACATCCTCAGGATGTAGGGAGGGGGTTTTTGCTTGTGCCGACACCGTCATGCCAGTGCGACGACGACTCCCGCAACAGCAACAAGGAGGCCGGCTACAAGAAGGAACGGGTACGCGCGGTCCTTCCAGAGAATTCGAGCTCGTGCGACGAGGAACCGGAACGGGATGGCTTCGGACTTCATCACCGCACTCACCATCAGGTAAGCACCGATGGCAATCATCACAAGTCCCCAGATCCGCATGACGTCACCGTAACAGTGATATACGTCGGCGAAAAAGATTGCGAATGTTGAGAATTTCTCGTGCTACATGCTTGACACGAGTTTGTGTTCCATGATCTAATTCGTACAGGTGTTCCGGTTCGGCAGCGTCGCTTCTGGCAGAGGCGGATGACTGATCGGACAGATGGCCGCGATCGATGTTGATCGCACTGTGATGAGTGAATGAGACGCCGGGATGTTCTTCCCGGCCCCCTGTTGGGGACACCTTCGCCGATTGATTCCGACTGGTTCCTGTGCGTTGTGTGCGTGTGGGTTGTGGTGTGGTGGAGGTGAGGTTCCGATGTCGATGTTGCCGGGTCCTGCCCTCACCCCGTCTGATCGTCTGGCGATCATCGACGAGCAGCTCACCGCACTGGCGGAGGTGCCCGCGGTGGAACGCGCTGAGGGTGATCACCTGGCCATGGCGCATCGCATGCTGACTCTGCGCCGCCGGATGGAGGCGGTGACCGCGCAGTCGTTGGATGCGATGGCGTGTTCGGGGGAATGGTCTTCTCGCGGTGGCGCCCGCTCGGCGGCGGCGTGGCTTTCGGGAGCCACCACCGAGGCACCCGGTGTGGTGAAGGAACTTCTCGCCAACGGTGCCTTCACCCGCCGCCATGGGGATGTCGAGGCTGCTGCGGTGACCGGGGAACTGTCTCAGGCCCATGTGAGTGCGTGGCGGTCAGTGCGAACCAAATACACCCGGATCGGGATGCTGCTGGATGCCGCGACCGATCACATCCTCACCTGGGCCAGTGA
>JBDQGZ010000053.1:0-11643 GCA_040265115.1 Candidatus Nanopelagicales bacterium | reverse complement strand
GGCGTCGAAGCAGGCGTCGACTCGCCAGGCTGCCGTCACGGAAGGAGCATCCGCTCCTGAGGTCCACGCGCCCACCGAAGTCCCGACTGAGTCGGTTTCGAACACGGAGGAGCAAGAAATCGCGAGCGAGGGACCTCCGGTATCTGCTCCCCCACGCACACGCAAAGGCAAGCGTGCGAGCGTTCCGACGTGGGACGAGATCCTCTTCGGATCCCAGGCCGATGGGGAGAGCCCCGAGGGCTAGACCTCAGGCTCTCTCGTCGCGGAACGGCAATGGCTCTGGCGACTGATGCTCGGCCATCGAGTGTGCAGCGGTGATTCCCCGACGATGGTGGTCTCGGCACAGAACTTCATAACTCACGTCGCCAGTCCCGATGTCACCCACCACCACCTGGTCACCCTCCATGACTACGACGCCGTCGACCGTACGGGCGTTATGGGTTCCACGTCGTCCGCACCAGCACAGCGACGCCACCTGGAGGACCTCGACGCGATCGGCCAACTCGATCAAGCGTGCCGACCCCGGGAACAACCGGGTTCGAAAGTCGGTGAGGATGCCGAATGCGAAAACATCGATGTTGAGAGTGTCGACGATGACAGCCAACTGGTCGATCTGTTCGGAGCTGTAGAACTGCGCCTCGTCGCAAATGAGGTAATCCAGTCGACGACCTGCCGACAACTCCGTGACCACGAAGTCGTGAAAATCCCATTCCGCGTGGACCTCATAAGCGTCCGATCGAAGACCAAGCCGACTTGAGATGGTCGCCGCGCCCGCCCTGTCGTGCTGCGTGAACACTGCGCCCGCACGCCCCCGGCTGGCATGGTTGTGGTCGGTTTGCAGCGCGAGGGTGGACTTCCCGCAGTCCATCGTTCCCGAAAAGAACACCAACTCAGCCACAGCTACCTCCGGGAATCCGCAGCAGGGGAATCCCTCGCTCATCCTCCGATGTCGAGCCATGCTGTCCGATCAGGCTCGACACACGCTCATCGACCTGACGGGACGTCATGGCCCAGTGCCCTTCCGCCCACGCGATCACATCACCAATACGCAGCAGGTTGCCTTCCTCAACATCGCCGAAGTAGCCCGCGGCGACGGCTTCCTCCCGCGTCATCACCGTTGCCCGGTCTCCCAATTCCCTGCGCCATGCATCGGAAACCTCCTCTGCGTGTCCGGGTCGACAATAAACATACCGACACCGTGGCTCTCCACCGATCTGAGTGACCCCACGTCGAAGGCTACGAACATCATCTATGTCGATACGGGAATGTTCGGGAACATCCATCATCCCGTGATCAGCAGTCACCAGCAGCAGTTCATCATCGCCCAGGCCCTCCACGATGTGCCGGGTCATGTCATCCACGTGTTGCAGTTCAGCCCTCCAGTGCACCGAGTCCACACCGTGCCCATGACCCGTCCTGTCGAGATCCGGCCAATAGACGTAGGTCAGGGACTTGCCCGATACCTCACGACGCCAGGTCAATTCTCCCAATCTCTCCCCCACCCCGTCGGCTCCGCGATACGTACCCCCGCGGAGGGCCGCGCGTGTGAGACCGGATTTCGCGTAGTGCCGAGGCGCGATCGTCGAGACAGCGATCCCGTGGCGATCCAGGCGCTCGAATACCGTCTGCGCCGGCGACACCGCCCGTGGCGACGGGGAATCGTTCCAGGTCAGTGGATGCAGAAGACCGTGATGGCCCTCGATCCGGAACGAGGCCCCCACCAACCCATGCACGCCAGGAGATGTTCCCGTACCGAAGCTTCCCAGCCCTGTGGGCGTTGTGGTCGGCACCGGTGCTTCGATCCGTTCGACTCGTCCTGAAAGCAGCGTGGGCGCAAGGTCGCTGTGGCGTAGGAGTGCCTCCAGCCCAAGACCGTCGACGAGGAGCACCACGATGTGACGCCACTGTTCACCGATGTCCAGGGGATCCCAGGCTCCGGGCACACCCAGGGCTCCGGCCACCGATGGCAGGACATCAGCCAACTGCGGGCTGGCAACGAATTGTCGATGGTCGGGCACTATCGCAACCGGGCAGCCGTGGCCTCGGACAGCGCCGCAGCGAACGTCAGCGCCTGAGCCACGACCTCTGGACCATCGGCTGCCTCGGAGACCCGCAGGGACAGGTCATCATTGCTCGCGGCCCCTGTGTAGCCGTGATCAGCCTCACAGTTCGGGTCTGAACAACCGGCTGGCTCCAGATCGATTCGGCTGACTGCTCCCCATCCGATCGTGATGAGCAGTTCGCGTGTGGGTCCACCTGCCTTGTGGCGTGCCGGGTGAGTGACGACTCGGGTGACGACAACCGAATCGACCCGCTCGAGTCGTACTGCTTCTGTGGACGCGGATGCGTATGGCTCGGGACAGGAGTCATCGGGACCGTGGTCGTCGGTGTGTCCGACAATCAGCCGGGTTGGCGTCAACGCCAGTACTGTGACGTGCCGACGCAGCTGGTCCCGATCGAAGGCAGCCTCATGGTGGACCACGTAGGACACGAGGGGTTCACCCACCAAGGCGGTATCCAGGGCATCGGCTACAAGATCAGGGAAGTAGCCGCTTCGTTCGATATCGGTGCGCAGTTGCAGCCGAAGGGTAGGCGCGTCGGTCATGGGGCCATCTTGTCACTTTCGGGAGGCAGGGACCGGTGACCGGTCCTACTCGCCATCGGCCAAGCGACTCAGGCTTCGGGCCTCCCTCGCGCCAGGTGAGTGGTCAAGGCCTTCAATTCCTTCGCTGGCGAACAGGTCCAAGGCGCCATGCGAATCGACGGCATGTCCTGCATCACTCACCATTCACACCCACCAACGGCCACCGGCGGCACTACGGTGATGATGTGAATCCCCCTTCGCGGCGAGCAACCACCGGACCGGACTCATGACCGACTCTGTCCCCTGGTTCGGTTCAGTTCCTCAGAGGTTTGTCGTCATCGGAGACGTCATGGCCGACATCGTGGCCCAGGTCAGCTCTTCACCTATCCGTGGCACCGACGTCGCGGCATCCATCCGAATGCATGGCGGAGGAGCTGCAGCGAACGCCGCAGCCTGGCTCGCATCCCGTGGGTGCGAGGTGACGCTCGTTGCACGCGTCGGCGATGACGATCTGGGCAGATCGGCCCAGCAGAGGCTGACCGGCCTCGGAGTGACGACGAACTTCGCTGTCGATGCACAGGAACCAACTGGCTCCTGCATCGTGATCGTGGAGACAGATGGTGAGAGAACGATGCTTCCCGACGCGGGGGCGAATGATCACCTCGCCGCCGCAGACCTCCTCGATGCAGCCTTCACCGAGGATGCGCACTTGCACCTCTCGGGCTATTCGCTGCTCAAGTCCGGTTCTCGAATGGCCGCCCTTAGCGCCCTGGATCTCGCACGTCGTCGACGGATGACCATCAGCGTCGACGCTGCATCCGCAGGTCCGTTGTCTGCTGTGGGGCCCTCGGAGTTCCGTCGCTGGACTTCCGGGGTCGACATGTGCTTTGCCAATGAGGAGGAAGCCGCGCTCCTCAGCGGTCGATCAACCCCGGAGGAGGCAATCGACGAACTGCTCCATCACGGTGAGCATCGATACTTAGGAGCGGTGATCAAGCGGGGAGCAGACGGAGCGCTCGGCGCGTACCGCGAGGAGCGCGTGCACTCACCGGCCATCGGAGTCGAGGTTGTGGATTCCACCGGTGCGGGCGATGCTTTCGCCGCTGGCTTCCTGGCCGGACTCTCCCGAGGGGCGAGTTTGAGCGAATGTCTCGCCGAAGGAAACGTGCTTGGAGGGCGTGCCGTTACCGGGGTCGGGGCCCAGCCGTAGGGCAGGATCTACCCACAGGGCGAACCGAGCACAAGCTCAGAAGGGACACCGACGATCGTATGGCGCGCAAGTCCAAGGAATCACCACCCCCGGGACCGGATCGCATCATCGATGTCGATGTCGACTCGGAAATGCGGTCTTCCTTCCTGGAATATGCCTACTCCGTCATCTACTCCCGAGCGCTCCCCGATGCACGCGACGGCTTGAAGCCCGTTCAGCGACGCATCCTGTTTCAAATGGGTCGAATGGGCCTGCGGCCCGATCGTGGGCACGTGAAGAGCGCACGCGTTGTCGGTGAAGTCATGGGCCGCCTGCACCCCCATGGCGACAGTGCGATCTATGACGCGCTGGTGAGGCTCGCTCAGCCCTTTAGCCTCCGACTCCCCTTCGTGGACGGTCACGGCAATTTCGGTTCGCTCGACGATGGCCCCGCTGCGATGCGCTACACGGAGTGCCGACTGGCCGCGGCTGCCATGGCCATGATCGCGGACATCGATGAGGATGTCGTCGACTTCGTTCCCAACTACGACAGCAGGGAGACCGAACCGCTCGTTCTCCCCGCTGAGATTCCCTCGCTCCTTGTCAACGGGGCGGCAGGAATCGCCGTCGGGATGGCCACGTCTATTCCCTCACACAACCTCGGTGAGGTTCTCTCGGCTGCCCATCACCTCGTGTTGAATCCGCAGGCCAGTGTCGAGGACCTCATGCGGTTCGTTCCAGGACCGGACCTTCCCCAGGGTGGCACCATCGTCGGGCTCGACGGAATCCGTGAGGCGTATCTCACGGGTCGAGGTACGTTCAAGGTCCGCGGAACGGCTCGCATCGAACAGGTGTCGCCCCGCAAGCGCGGGATTGTGATTACCGAGCTTCCGCCCGGCGTGGGTCCGGAGCGCATCATCGAACGTGTCAAAGATCTCGTGTCTGCCAAGAAGATCACCGGTATCTCCGACATCGTGGATCTGACCGACGGGGACTCCGGCCTCCGACTCGTCATCGAGGTCAAGAGCACAGTCAATCCGGAGGCACTGCTCACCGAGCTGTATCGAAAGACTCCACTCGAGGACAGCCAATCCTTCAACTGCGTCGCCTTGGTCGACGGTGAACCACGAACTCTCGGTCTCGCTGAAGCCATCTCGGTCTATGTGAACCATCGGATCGAGGTCGTGCGACGCCGCAGCATCTTTCGACGTGAGCGAGCCCAAGATCGACTGCACCTCGTTGAGGGTCTGCTCATCGCGATGCTCGACATCGACGAAGTAATCGCTGTGATTCGATCCAGTGATGACACTGCTGCGGCGCGCGAACGTCTGACGGCTGTCTTCGACCTGAGCGATACTCAGGCGGCATACATCCTTGAGATGCCGCTACGTCGACTCACGAAGTTCTCCCGACTCGAACTCGAGGCAGAGAGAGACGAACTATCCGACACCATCACATCTCTCACGGCGATCCTTGACGATGATGCAGCGCTCCGGCGCGAGGTGGCCGCTCTCATGCAGTCGATCTCAGATGCACACTCCACTCCTCGACGGACGGTTCTCCTCGAATCCGAGGGGGGCGCCATTCAGACTGCGGCCGCCACACTCGACATTCCCGATGACCCATGCCGGGTCCTGATCTCCAGTACGGGTCTGATCGCGCGGACAGCGGCCGCGAATTTCGAGGAAACGGATGATAGATCGAGTCACGACCTCATCGTGCAGTCGCTCTCCACATCAACCCGAGCCACTCTCGCGGCTGTGACCTCCCGTGGTCGCGCGATCCGACTGGACGTCGTCGATCTGCCGAGCCTGCCCACCACCGCTCACGCCCCCTCACTGTCGGGCGGTGTCCCCCTCGGGGCTCTCGTCGACACAGATCCCGGGGAGAGCCTCATCGGCCTCGCCACGCTCACCCAAACCGCACTTCTGGTCACCAAGTTCGGAACGGTAAAGCGTGTCGATACTGAGCCGCCCTCATCCAAAGACTCCTGGAGCCTCATCAGTCTCAAGGAGGGTGATTCGGTCGTGGCGGTGACACGTGCCGATGATGGGGATGACATCGTGATCATCACCCGGTCGGGCAACATGCTCCGATTCCCCGCCGCCGCAGTCCGCATCCAGGGCAACTCCGCCGGTGGCATGACCGGTATCACATTGACGGGTGACGACCAGGTTCTCTACGCGACTGCCGTACCAGTTCGTTCGGGGATCCTCGTGGTGTCGGTGGCCGGGTCGACGGCCCATCTACCGGGGACTGCCACCGGGTCGGTCAAGATCACCGACTTCGACGAGGTTCCCCGGAAGGGGCGCGGCACCCAGGGGGTACGCATCATGCGGCTGCGCAGCGATGAAGACTCACTCGTCGTTGCATGGGTCGGCATGGGGCCAGCTCGAGCCGCAACGTCCTCCGGCATGCCAGTGGGCCTTCCTCACGATGTCAGCCGTCGAGATGCCACTGGTCAACGGGTGAATGAGGCCATAGCGTCGATTGCCGGCGCTCTGCCGGATCGGTGATCTAGGGAGTTTGTCCGCCGACCGACATTGCGTGGACTCGATCGTGGATCGTGACCCTGTCTTTTCCGGCACCCTGGCCCAGCTCACGTTCCGCTGCATCAATGCGTCGCCAACCTTGAGTGTCGACGAATTCGGCCTGGATTGACTCGGTGATGTCAGTATCGACGCGCCGACCGGGCAGCACCCCGGAGAGGACGTCGGAGACGAGGGACTCGACCGTGGCCACCGCATCCTTCTTGTTGGTGCCGATGATGCCGCTCGGTCCACGCTTGATCCAGCCGGCGACATAGACCCCGGCCATCGGCTCCGTTCCCGCCATGACCCGACCGTCGACGTGAATGATCGTTCCGTTTCGCTCATCGAAGGGAACGTCCTGCAATTGTTGGCCCCTGTATCCCACGCTTCGGATCACCACATCGGTGGGAATGGCCTCCACCTCGCCTGTTCCCGAAACGGACCCGTCGTCGCTGATCTGGGTGCGCTCAACCTCAATGGCTTCCACCTTGCTCTCCCCGAGGATGCGAACCGGACGTGCGAGGAATCTCACCGTGAGGCGTCGGGGTGTTGATCGTGGTGTCCGCTCGAGCCAATTCTCGATGACCGCCACATTACGGGCTGCCACCTTGTTGGACTCCACAACGGATTGACTGCTCGATCCCAGTGGAAACGCTCCCGGGAGGACCTCAAGGGAGGTGATGTCCAGTTCGCCGAGCTCCTTGAGTTCCTTCGTGGTCCACGATGCCTCAGCCGGTCCGCGACGTCCGATGAGGTGAACCTGTTCGATCCCCGACGCCTCCAGCGCCTCCAGTACATGTTCCGGCATGTCCGTGTGGTCGAGCTCTCTTCGGGACTTGCACAGCACCCGTGTCACGTCCACGGCGACGTTCCCGACACCGAGGATGACAGCGGTACGCGCGTTCGCTAGGAGCTCAGAAAAAGCATGTGGGTCGGTGTCCGGATGTCCCGTGTACCAGCGGACGAACTCCGTAGCGGAAATACTGCCCGGGAGATCCTCGCCCGGGATACCAAGGCTGCGATCAGATGACGCCCCGTAGGTCAACACGACCGCGTCATAGTGTTCGCGCAAATCCTCGAGTGCCAGCGCCCCACCATCATGACGTGGACCGATGTGGACACCGCCGAAGAATCGGATGCGCTCCTCGTCAAGGTAGCCGTCGAGGGTATCGCGGACCGAGCGAATGCTCAGGTGATCCGGAGCGACCCCGTAACGCACGAGGCCGAAGGGTGTGGGGACACGATCGAACAAATCAACACGAGCATCAGGGAGGTCATCGTGGTCGATGATGGCATCCGCGGCGTACATGCCAGCGGGACCTGCCCCGACGATCGCGACACGCAGTGCGGTGGAGTCTGCTCCCATACCTGCCTCCCTAGGCGTCGATACGGCTTCTCTCGATGCCCTGGGCAGACCCTACGATGAAGTCCCGGCGGGGCGCGACATCCGACCCCATGAGTAGTTCGAAGACCTCTGCGGCTACTGCCGCATCACCCACTCCGATGCGTCGCAACGACCGACTCCCCACTGCCATCGTCGTTTCACGCAGCTGGGAGGCATCCATTTCACCGAGCCCCTTGTAGCGCTGGATCGGGTCCTTCCAGCGCTTCCCCTTCTTCTCGAGATCCTTGATCATCGATCGCATCTGGTCATCGGAGTAGGTATAGCGAACTTCTCCCGGCTTGCTCCCATGTCCGGGAACCTCGATTCGATGCAGAGGTGGCACTGCGGCGTACACCCGACCATCGGCGAGCAGGGGTTGGAGGTAGCGGTGCATGAGCGTCAACAGGAGCGTCCGGATGTGGGCACCGTCGACATCGGCGTCAGTCATGATGATGATCTTCCCGTAACGAACAGAGTCGAGATCGAAACTGCGTCCCGATCCCCCACCGATCACCTGGATGATCGAGGCACATTCGGCATTGCCGAGCATGTCGGACAATGAGGCCTTCTGAACGTTGAGGATCTTCCCGCGGATGGGAAGAAGCGCCTGGAATTGCGCATCGCGCGCCAACTTGGCCGTCCCAAGCGCACTGTCGCCCTCGACGATGAACAACTCATTGCGTTCGACGTCGTCACTTCGGCAATCGACGAGCTTCGCCGGCAGTGAGGAGGATTCCAACGCCGTCTTGCGCCGCTGCGTATCGCGCTGGGTGCGCGCAGCGACTCTCGCCCGCATCGCGTTGGCTGCCTTCTCCAACAGCGCTTTCGTGTTGGCCTTCTCACCCCGTGGTGGCTTGGTCAACCAGCTTGCCAACTGGCGGGTGACAACCTGGGACACGATCCGGCTCGCCGCGGGAGTGCCCAGAATCTCCTTGGTCTGACCCTCGAACTGCGGCTCCGGGACGCGAATGGCGACGATCCCGGTGAGCCCTTCAAGCACATCCTCCTTGATCAAAGGAGGTTCACTGGCCTTGAGTACGCGCTGAGCCTTCGCCTGCTCGTTGAGCACCTTCACGAGCCCTCGCTCGAATCCTGACAGGTGCGTGCCTCCCTTGGGGGTGGCGATGACGTTCACGAAGGTGCGTAGGTCGGTTTCGTAGCCGCTGCCCCAACGCAGGGCGATGTCCACCTTCAACTCACGCTCGACCTCGGTGGAGTCCAGGTGTCCCTGCGCATCGAGCACCGGAACCGTTTCGGTGAAGTGCCCAGACCCGACAAGGTGGATGACACCGGTGACAGGATCGTCTGCGGCTAACTGGGTGACGTACTCGACGACGCCGCCTTTATGCAGGAAGGTCTCGTTCGAGCCTCCGAGGCGCTGATCATCGATCGTCACCGAGAGACCGGGCACGAGGAACGACGTCTGGATCAACCGCTGCCGGATGGCCTCAAGGTCGTAGTCGGCATCCTTGGTGAACACCTGCGCATCAGCCCACCAGCGGATCGTGGTCCCGGTGCGCTTTCGGGGCGTGCTGCCCACCACGGACAGCCCTGATTTGCGAGTGAAGCCTGCGTCGGGTCCATCACCATCGAAGGTCCCCGGCAAACCCCGGCGGAAGGACATCGCGTGGGACTTGCCGCCCCGATCGACCCGGACATCGAGTCGTGAGGAGAGCGCGTTGACCACCGAGGCACCTACGCCGTGCAGCCCACCGGACACGGCGTAGGAGGAGCCGCCGAACTTCCCGCCCGCGTGCAGTTTGGTCATCACGACCTCGACGCCGCTGAGCTTGGTCTTCGGTTCGATATCGACGGGGATGCCGCGGCCGTTATCGGACACCTCGACAGATCCGTCAGGGTGCAGGGTGACGGTGATGGTGGTGCACCAGCCCCCCATCGCTTCATCTACCGCGTTGTCGACGATCTCCCACAGACAGTGGGCAAGGCCCCGGCCGTCATTCGATCCGATGTACATGCCAGGACGCTTGCGGACCGCCTCGAGGCCCTCCAGGACGGCGAGGTCGCGGGCGCTGTAGCCACCGCCATCTCCCTTAGCGGACCTCGCTCGGGAACTGGCTGTTGGTCGTGGACTCATCGTGCCCGACAGGCTATCTCGAACCCCTATGTGACCGAGATCACCGCCACGCCGACGCGCCTGGGCTCGGTGCGCGGGAATGTCAGAGGGGTGTGACAATGTTAGGCATAGTGAGGGCGCCGCCCTCGAACGAGACAGCCTCGACGACACGGGAGGATCACGATGCCGACCCTGGCTCCCAGCAGTGCTCTCGACACCACCGATCGTTGCGATCGGTGCGGTGCTCAGGCATACGTTCGAGTCGTCCTCGCCGGTGGCGGTGAGTTGATGTTCTGTAGCCACCACTGGAATCGTCACAGCGACTCGCTTCGCAGCCAGGCCGTGGACATCACCGACGAAACCCACCGTCTTGGCGACGAGGTTCCCGCAGCTGAAGCCTGATGTCCTCGCTGGCCAACCCCAGGCCTGAAGAAACTCAGTCGAGGTAGTCGCGCAAGACCTGGGATCGGCTCGGGTGGCGCAATTTGGACATGGTCTTGGATTCGATTTGCCGGATTCGCTCGCGCGTCACCCCGTAGACCTTGCCGATCTCATCGAGAGTTTTGGGCTGGCCATCGGTCAGGCCGAAACGCATCCGGACCACGCCCGCCTCACGATCGGACAGCGTGTCGAGAACGGACTCCAACTGCTCTTGCAGCAGCGTGAACGACACCGCATCGCTGGGCACAATGGCCTCGGAGTCCTCGATGAGGTCGCCGAACTCGCTGTCACCGTCCTCTCCGAGCGGGGTGTGCAAGGAGATAGGCTCACGACCGTACTTTTGGACCTCGACGACCTTCTCCGGTGTCATGTCGAGCTCGGCGGCCAGTTCCTCCGGAGTTGGCTCCCGGCCCAAATCCTGCAGCATCTGCCGCTGGACGCGGGCGAGCTTGTTGATGACCTCGACCATGTGCACCGGAATACGGATCGTTCTGGCCTGGTCGGCCATAGCCCGGGTGATCGCCTGGCGGATCCACCAGGTGGCGTAGGTGGAGAACTTGTATCCCTTCGTGTAGTCGAACTTCTCGACCGCACGGATAAGACCCAGATTGCCCTCCTGGATGAGGTCCAAGAACAGCATGCCGCGCCCGGTGTATCGCTTAGCCAGGGAGACAACAAGTCGCAGGTTGGCCTCCAGCAGGTGATTCTTCGCGCGGCGACCGTCCTCGGCGATCCAGTCGAGGTCGGCGCGAAGCCTCGCAGGGATCTTGACCCCTGAGTTCAACTTCTCCTCGGCGAACAGGCCAGCCTCGATCCGCTTGGCTAGTTCCACCTCTTGCTCGGCATTGAGCAGCGGGACCTTACCGATCTGCTTCAGGTAGTCCTTGACCGGATCGGCGGTCGCTCCCGCCTGGGTGACCTGCTGGACGGGTTCATCGGTGTCGTCGACGTCGGACAGGACGATCTCTTCGCTTTGTCCGGCCGCGGGGGTGTCGTCACCATCGGCCTCGAGGGCCGCGAGATCCTGGGCGAGATCGGCTTCGAGCTCTGCTTCGAGGCCCGCCGCCTCCTTGAGGTCAGGCTCGTCCCCGGACCCGGCTGCTGCTGGAGTTTCGCCGGTCGAGGCTGGCCCCTTCTTGGCAGCTGTCTTCTTCTCGCCCTTGGCAGCAGCCTTGGGTGCTGCTGCTGCGGGTGAGGCCTTGGACGCAGCGGCCTTCTTCGCGGGGGCTGCGGACGTGACCGCAGCCGAGCTTTTCGCCGCCGGAGCCGACTTCTTTGCCGTGGTCTTCTTCGCCGCGACCTTCTTTGCCGGCGCCTTGGCGACGGCCGCAGGCTTAGCCGGGGCCTTCTTGGCTGCGGTGCTCTTCTTGGCTGCGGTGGTCTTCTTGGCTGCGGTGCTCTTCTTGGCTGCGGTGGTCTTCTTGGCTGCGGTGCTCTTCT
>JBDQGZ010000052.1:0-11748 GCA_040265115.1 Candidatus Nanopelagicales bacterium | reverse complement strand
TGCTGTGAGGGAACTGATGACGCCACTGATGAACCACAGGGCGGGTGCCATCCACACCGGAGATGCAATGCTCCTTCGTCTGATGATGAAGACCACAGCGGCGTAGGCGATGAAGCCGACGACGGGGGCTGTGAGTGAAATCGCCACCGATGACAGAGCTGACGGTGTCCCGGGCGCTGAAGCCGAACGGGTGTAGATGCCAAGGCTGAACAGCGGAAGGAAGGTCGCGTACAGGCCGATAGACAGCGCCCATGGGCTTCTCAGCGCTCGAGTGAAGAGCGCGCGGTCAGCGAACAGTGACCTGGCCCGCCTGCCACATACGAACAGCGCGTACCCGTGAATTGAAGTTCGGATCGGCGTCGATCCCCAAAGCCAGCAGGGTCCGCTGCACTGAGGCTTCCGCAGCGCGCAAAGAGGTGCCGCGACGCTCGGCGATTCCAGCGTTGGATAGTCCCTCTGCCATCAAGCGAAGGATCTCAGCTTGAACGGTAGTCACGATTGCTCGGCCGTGCTCATGGGGAGTGGTCGGGGGTGACGTGTTCAGGTGTGAGATGGACTGTTCGATGGCATCGGAGATGCCCTCCATCGAATCCAGGTTGGACTTCACGACCATGACTGCTTCAGCGGGTAGTGCCTCCGGTCCACCGACCGCGAGGTGGACTGACTGATGGGCGGTGAGGATGACTAGGCCGACCCATGGGCGCTCCATGGATATGCGTCGAGCGAGATCGACGCCGCTAGGTCCCAGGCCGAGATCCAAATCGGTGACGAGTGCGTGGGGATCGTGGGTATTCAGCGCCTCGAGCGCCTCTGTGGCGGTCGCGACCGCATGAATGGAATATCCAGCAGATTCCAAAAACGCAGATACTGCTGCCCTGGTGAAGTCTTCGTCCTCGACGAGAAGAACTCGACGCGGTGGGTTGGCCGAATCGCCCGTGGAGATGGGGGAACGCGAAACCACGGCACCTCCTCAGTCGAGTTTCCCTCGAATCCTGTAAACCTATCTGCGAGCCAAGGGAGTGAGGATTTCGCCGTCAAGGGGAGATTCGGTTATCGCACGATACCCCGGCGCCGACCGATTCGGTGAAATCGGGAGGGACCCATCAGGCTAGGACCCGGAGCTTTCGGGGCTTTCGGGAGCTGTCGATGCACAATCCGGCCCCGGTCGAGCGTTCACCGGGGCTCAACACGGAGAATTCCGGGAAACTCATGATGAGGCCCCGTCCACTCGTCCGAATTCCGACTCCCCATTGAGACGTGACTGCAGTGCCCTTCGGCACACGCACTCGTACCCGCCACGACTCAAGCACATCGTCTCCTCGATTGTGAACACGAAGCACGTAGCAGGAACCGCCATCCCACACCGCCACACGCCGCAAGCGGACCGTCACGCTCTCACTCAGATCAGGCTCAGGCTGCGGGACCACTGGGGCAGGCAGCGGCAGAGGTTCGCTGCTCTGGGCGGAGGCCATGAGATCGCTGAGAAGGGCCATCTTATCCTGATGAACGGTGGTCCAATCATCGGTGAGGACGCCACCGGTATCTCCCGAGTTGGGGTTCCAGGCCCAGAAGGTCCAGCTGATGCCGGTACGAGCAAGGTACTCGGCGAACTGGGTGATCCACTTCCCTTCGACGGTGGAGATGTCCACTGCCTTCGCACCGAACTCGCCAATCAGAATGGGGGCGATCTGCTCAGTGTGGATGTAGCCGAAACCTGCTTCCCAACGTTCCGCCAGGATCTGGGCCATGTTGGGGTCGCTGAACCACGGTTGGGCGTAGACCTCGGGACCGTATTCGTGGGCGGAGTAGACGAGGCGATTTGGCACTGTCAACCGCACCGGATTGTCGTGCACTCCCTCGAGGTTGCCGCCCCACCAGTTGATGTCGAGAACTTGCCCGCCGGCGACCGGTCCCTCGATTCCCTCGACCACGATGAGCTTGTCTGGTGCGATCTCCAAAATGGCATTCCCGGCGCGCTCGGCAGCGAGTCGCCAGTCGGTGGCCGTGCCGTCGCCCCACGTGGCGCGACCATGCGGTTCATTCTTGAGGTCGAAGGCGACGACGTTGCCAGTGTCTCGATAACGCGCGGCAATCAGGCGCCAGTTGTCGATCCAATCCTGTTCGGCATAGCCACCCTGGTCGTACCACAGGTCGTACATGTAGCCGTCGTTGGCGAGTGAGTGGTTGTCCAGGATCACCATCAGGTCATGACGTCCTGCTTCCGCGATGACCTCATCCATGACCTGGAGAGGGGTGAGTCCCTGAAGCTCGGAATTGCGTCCCGATCCGTAGTCGATGCCGGTCGTGGTGGTGCCCTGAACGGCTTGGATCGAGAACGGAAGGCGGATGGTGTTGAATCCCAGTTCGGCGATTTGGGCAACCATGTCCTGGTAGTCACGCGCCCAGAGGCCGTGGGGGGCTTGGTTCGCGGTTTCGAGACCGAACCAGTTCACGCCCTGCCAGATCACGATCTCGCCGTTGGAGTCGAGGATCTGGTTGCCCGATGTCACGAGGGGGTAGGCCGGCGTCTCGCTCGCCGACGTCAGTGTGGCTTCCGACGCTTGCACCGTTGCTGCTGTGAGGGAGGCCGCGAGGAACGCGGCCGAGAATACGGACACGGACAGGGCTCGAAGATGCACGGGCTACTCCTCGTCAGGTGGCATTGGCGGTGACAGGCGCTGACATCACCGTAGATCTCCGCCGTGGCGGGATTCCTGACTGCTGGCGCCATTCCTTCGGGTTTCACATGCGAGCGCGAGAGTTGCTCACGTCTCTGCGGAGACTCCAAGAATGCTCAGCGCTCGATCAGGGCGACGCCTGGCCCATATGCCCTGGCCAGCGGATCTACAAGCCCGCGGACGTTCACAATGACCCGGTTCCCACCATGGGCTGAGGAAAAAGTAGAACGGCCCCTCGGAGTATGAGTCCGAGGGGCCGTTCTCTTAGAGCCGTGTTCTCGCCTCCGGTTTCCCGGCGCCTTCACGGTGTGCTCCCCGCTCTGGTCGCCCCCTGTTTCCAGCTGGCTGGCGTCACTTTCGACTCCTCGATTCGTACCTTGCGTCCGACCCGCTTGCACTCGGGTCCTCCAGGTCTGGCCTGGTAGGCCGCCGGTTTTCGAACCGACCGGCACCTCGCGATGCCTTGGGAGATTTCTACCCCTGTGGTCAAGGCAACACAAGGGGTTGTCCGCAAATTTTTTCGTCAATGTAGCCCCTCTCGCCACATTCGTATCTCCAGTGCTGAACTGTCTCCCCAGTTACGACTGCACGTGTTGGACAAGACCAAGGGAGGTGCTGCCCCCATCAGGGTGCAGTGCGCGCCAACACGTCATCCTTGAACTCGAAGGGACGAGCGGGACGATCACGCCGCGGGGGCGGATGCAGGTCGAATCTGTCTCGGATCTCTCAGGCCGGAACCCCGGATAGGTCCTGGATCGCCGAAATGATCTCGTCAGGCGCTTCCCAGTTGAGCATGTGCCCAGCGCCGGGAACCCAGCGCAGTTGTGCTCCCGGAATGCCGTCTGCGAGTCGCTGGGATTGGCTCGGCGGTGTGGTGCCGTCCTTCTCCCCGCAGAGGACAATGGTCGGGATCGAGATCGCGGCGAGCCGATCGCCTCGGTCCTCTTTGCTGAAGGCCTCGAGGACGGGGACGAGCGGCTGATGATCGGTGGAGCGGAAGACGTCGAGGAAGGCCTCGCACATGGCCGGGGATGGATTGTCCCCGCACAGCGAGCGAGCGAACAGCATCCCGGTGGTGTCGTTCGAGGCGATCTTCGCCATGACCCCGGACTTGATCATGGGGATCTGCGCCTTGTTCTGTGGCGCTCCGCGGAGCACGTCGCCAGCGAAGGTCGACATGAGGATGAGCCCGCTGAGCCGTTCAGCGACCCCGGGCACGTCGAGGATGGCGGCGATCGCGAGGAAGCCTCCCATGGAATGCGCGAGCAGGATCCCGTCGCGGACGTCGTAGTTCTCCAGCACCGCGAGATAGTCCCCGGCCATCGACTCGGTCGAGATTCCCTCGGAGCCAATCGTGGATTGCCCGTGACCGCGCTGGTCGAAGGCGACAACGCGGTAGCCGCGCTCGAGCAGTTGGTCCCACACGACGTTCCACTCGATCACGCTGCAGTAGATCCCATGGGCGAAGACGACGGTGGGGCCCTCGCCCGCGGTGACTGCTCGAATCGTGGTTCCGTCGGGCCGCTCGATGAAACTGGTGACGCCATGTGGTTCGGAGCGCATCAGATCGGCGGGGTAGGGGTCTGGGGTGTTGCGCAGTTGATCCACGGCGCGGCGTGAGGCGATGGTGGCTGCTCCTGCTGCGCTCGCGAGGAGTCCGGCCGCTATCAGTGTCTTCTTCATCTTCCTTAGATTGTCAGATCGCTCTGTCGCGATCAGAGGTTCAGTGGAATTTTCATAGATATAAGGAACTTTCCCTTCACCCGAGGTGTTCGAGACCGACCCCGCATACGCGGTGGAGGTGCTCCTCCTCAAGATTCGACCCCTGGCATGACCTGTGTCGAAGTGAAGGCACGAAGTCGATAGCGTGCCCGCCATGGATGTTGTCATCATCGGAGCCACCGGGAGTTGCGGTCGGCAGGTCGCAGCCCAACTCGCTGAGCGTGGAGTTCTGCCACACACGTCGACCCTTCATCTCATCGGTCATGCTGGCGGAGCCCACGAGAGTGAACTGTGGGGATTGCGCGCCGACTTACGAGACGCATTCGCGGACACCGCGCCCCTCATCGAGGTGGGAACCGATGTGGCGCAGACCGGAGCGGATCTGGTCGTGATGATGGCCGGGGCGACCGTCACCAGGGAGACCAGTGACCGTGCGGCCCTCGCCGAGACGAACCGACGCATCTTCGGCGAGTCTGCCGAGGCTGTCTCGACGATGAATGGCGAACCGATCGTCGTCATTCAATCCAATCCAGTGGAACTCGCGATGCATCTGTTCTCGTCTGCTGTGCCGCGGCATCGGCTCATCGGGGCCGCCGCGTGGTCGGACTCGTTGAGGTTCCGGCGGGAACTAGCGACGGATCTCGGGGTCCGGCGCCCGCAGGTACAGGCGGACATGTGGGGACAGCACGGCGATCACCTCGTGCCGATCTGGAGCGGAATCCACGCCCGTGGAGTGAGCGAACAGCATTTTGCAGATGTGGTGGGCACGGCCCGCGAGGGACGTTCACTCGCCGATCTCCCCGACGAAATCCCCGCGGCTCGTACACGCATGCTGAATCTGGTCAACTCGGGCGATGTGCCGGGGGCGTATGACTTCATCCAGACGCAACCGGCTGATATCCGCGCGGCGATCAAGCCGTTCTTCACCCACTTCACTGCCGGACGCACCACTGAGCTTGCCACCGCACACTCCGTTGTCGACCTCGTCGCGTTCATCGTCGGCGGCCACCGTCGGGTGGTTCCGGCTCAGGTGATCCTCGATGGTGAGGTGTGGAAGACAAGGGGACCGGTTGCCGTCCCCGTGATGCTCGACCCGAATGGTTGGGATCAGGTGGTGCCCGTGGAGATCGCGGAGGACGAGCAGGCTGCCCTTGCGGCCGCAGCTGCTGCCATCAACTCGAGCCTCGACCTCTAGGTCAGTCGGGTTCGGCGACCCACCAAGCCCGGGAGCCAGAAGGCGAGCAAGACGAGCGCGGCAGCGGCGACTGTCGCGGAGAGTCGCAGCCCCATCGTCTCGAGGATCGGATCACCCACCATCGCGAACAGGCCCATGATCCAGACCGTGACACCGGTGACAGCCGTCGCGTAATTCATCCAGATGAATCCGATCGTGACCGCCGCACCGATGACACTGATGACGGCGAATCCGATGGGGTCAGGTCGGAGCGCGAGATCGACGAGTCCGATGAGGGCGAGGCCGAGGACCGTTCCGGCCACTCGGTGGATGACCCGGGTTGTGGTCCCATCCTGATCAGGCTTGCTCATCCAGGCCACCGACATCGGGAGCCAATACTGATGCGGGAGTGCTGTCGCTTCAGAGATAGAGGTGGCGATCGTGATGACGATGGTGAGGCGAAAGGCGTGGATGAGGAAGGGCCTCCCGGTGGTGGTGAGGGTGGACACAGCGAACGGGGGATGGTCGGTGACCTGAAGTGCCTGCAGATGGCTCCAGATGGACCGTGAGCTGGTGCGGGCGAGATGGGCGAGAGAGACGAGCACGCACACGACTGTCTGAATGAGGCCACCAAGGCCGACGAGGGCGGCGGTGGTGACCGCATCGTCGAGTGGAACCGGGATTCCCGCATACACGGTGAAGATGACCAGGGACAGCAGACCGATCACGGCAGCCCGTGGACCGGCGATCCCCGCGATGCCGGTGATGAAGGCGACCGGGATGGTGAGCAGGATGACCGCGAGGGTGTAGTCGGCGGAGAGGTTGCCGAGCGCGGCGGCGACCATGAGCCACAGCGTCGTCCACAGCATCACTCGCCAGCGGCGGCCCAGTGGATGCCCGGCTTCGGCGATGGCTGTGAAGACCGTTCCGATGGACAGCGGGATCGCGGTGATGAAGTCGCCCTGGGAGACCGGGATCGCGATGACGCCGGTAGTCACGAGCGACCCGCGGACGGCATCGCCAAGGTCAAATCGAGTGCGGTCGAACTCCCTCAGGGTGCCCATACGGGACATGTCGCCATTGTGCCGCAGTCGGTAGGGTTCGTCGCCATGAATTGCCGTCGCTTGGCGTGGACTGGCGTGGGCGCTGTCGCCGTTCTTGTGTTGGCCTACCTCGTGTTCGTTCTGACTCCGGTCGGGCAACTCGTTGATGATGAACTCCTCGAAGTCTTCGAGGCCGGGAAACTCACCCGGACCGCGTTAACGAGTGCCCTCCACCTGATCAACGTGATCACGATCGGTCTCCTGCTGCTCGTAGTGTTCGCCATCTCCGGTGCCAGGCATCGGCTCCCATCCGGGTTATGGGCAGTCGGTGGTTTTGTCATTGCTGTGGTGACGAGTGAAGTCTTGAAGCAGGTCCTGCCGCGGCCGGAATTGCAGGAGGCTCTCGATGCTGAGGTTGGCAAGGTCGGCGTCAATACGTTCCCGAGCGGGCACGCCACGATCGTCACTGCCGGTGTTATCGCCCTGCTATGGGCATGGGGTGCGCGGGAGCGGTGGGCCTGGTGGCTAGGCGGTTTCGTGATCATCGCGGTTGCAGGAGCGACCGTGGTCGCAGGTTGGCATCGGCCGAGTGACGCCATTGGGGGTATCGCCGTCGGCATCGCCGTGATGTCGGGGACCGCCTGGCTGGCGACGTGCTCGCGGACGAGGAGAGAGCCGAACTCCGCAACTGCCTAGGGGCGAAAACGTGCCAATAGTTGCGGAGTTCAGTTCAGGACGCGGAGGGTCGTGAGGGTGGGGTCGTGGGCGTAGGCGATGCGATTTCCCTGCGCTGCGGCCGTGCGTAGCCCGTCGAGTATGTCGGCGGTGATGCGCTCACCCGGAGCGAGGACCGGCACCCCGGGAGGGTAGGGCGCGATCAGTTCCGCGCTGACCCGACCGATGGCCTCGTCGGCGGAGACAGTGACGTGTTGGGCGAAGTACGCCTCACGTGGTGAGGTGGCCTGGTCTGCGTGCACGTTCCAGGCGATGGAGGCGGACGCGAGGCGTGGTGTGCCGCGGTGACGCTCGATCGACTCCTGCAGCGCATCGACGAGTCGGGTGACGGTCTCGTCCGTGTCAGCGAGGGTGATCATCGGCGAGATCGTGTCGCGGTCGGCGAACTCGATCGGCAATCCGGCGGCGACGAGATCGGCCTCGATGTCATTGCCGGTAACTCCGGTTCCGGCGAGGGTGATGGTCAGCTTCATCTGATCGATACCGGCGCCGTCGAGGACTTTGACCCCCTCCATCGAACGCATTCGCTCACGGGCAGCTGAGACCACAGGAAGCACTGCATCGAAAAGTCGCTGGCCATGATGCTGCAGCAGTGCGCGCACCGCATCGATGCTGGCCAACGTTGAACCGGGCGGGCTCGTGGTGTGGGTGGCTTCAAAGGCGGCCTCCAGCCTCGTGCGATCCAGTCGGTCGGTGCGGGCCATCACGAGTGCGGCGGCTGAGTAGGCGGGGAGTGCCTTGTGGGCGCTGGTCACCATCGCGTCGGCGCCTGCGGAGAGTGCGTGCGGCGGAAGTTTCGGGTGGAAGCCGAAGTGCGCCCCCCAGGCTGCATCGATGATGAGCGGAACATCGTGCCGGTGGCAGGTGTTGGCCAGCGCGGCGATATCCCCGGTGGTGCCGACGTAGGAGGGTTCACCGAGGAACACCGCACGGGCGTTCG
This sequence comes from Candidatus Nanopelagicales bacterium, assembly GCA_040265115.1. GTDB lineage: Bacteria > Actinomycetota > Actinomycetes > S36-B12 > S36-B12 > M55B157. Next base: position 3,456 of record JBDQGZ010000052.1, on the reverse strand, counting down.
GGTGAGCCTGTAGGGCGGCCTCGATGGTGTCGGCGTCGTATCCCAATGGCAGCCCTGTCGCGTCGTCGATCGCCGGATGCACCCATACCGGCCGTAGGTCTGCGAGGACGAGACCGAGCAGCAGTGAGCGATGCAGGGTGCGGCCGACGATGACGGTGTCGCCGGGCTGACCGATTGCTAGGGCGAGCGCCTGATTGCCATGGGTGGATCCCCCGACGGAGAACCGCAGCCAGTGAGCGCCCCAGAGATCCGCTGCGAGGTGCTCGGCCTCGGCGAGCGTGCCGTGCTCGACCTTCATCGTGTCGAGGCCGCCATACAGCGGCACATCCCCGCGGATCACCTCCCCGACGAGATCGGTGCGCTGCTTGTGGCCGGGAATGGTGAAGGGAGTCGGGGAGGATTCGATGAAGCGCCAATAGGCGTCGAGCAACGGGGCGTGCGCGCGCAGGCCCAGCGGATCGATTGCCATGGGCGAACGCTAGCGAACCTGAAGCCCCGGGATGTGGCCTGCCAACGGTGGGACGACACATATTCCGTCCGGGCAAAATGCCGGAGTGGACCGCGAACTCCGCAACTGCATAGGGGCGAAAAAGTGCTGATCGTTGCGGAGTTTGGTTCGGGATGGGGGAGGGGTCGGGCAGACTGCTCCGTATGAGCATCCGCACGCAGGACTACCACACCGCCGGGGAGCCGTTCCGGATCGTGATCGATGGCGCCCCCGACCTGCCCGGGGCGAGCGTGCGGGAGCGGCGCGCCTATGTGCAGTCGCATGCGGACGCCGACGTGGTGCGCCAGTTGCTGTGCTTCGAACCGCGCGGTCATGCCGATATGTACGGCTGCTTTGTCGTCGCCCCCGACGATGACGGCGCGCATTTCGGCACGCTGTTCTGGCACAAGGACGGCTACTCCACCGCGTGTGGGCACGGCACGATTGCCCTAGGGGAGTGGGCCGTGCGCACCGGCCGAGTTGTCGCAGCCGACGACGGGGTGACCGATGTCGTCATCGATGTGCCGTCGGGCCGCGTCACCGCCCGGGTACGCCGGGTGGGTGGTGTCACCCAGGATGTGACGTTCCGTAATGTGCCCGCGTGGGTGCATGCGCGGGGTGTCACCGTGGCGACCTCGCGAGGTGAGGCCACCGTTGATGTCTCGTGGGGCGGGGCGTACTACGCCTCCGTTCGCGCGAGCGATCTCAGTCTCGCTGTCACCCCGGACAACCTCGTGGAGATCATCACCCTGGGTCGGGAGATCAAGGCCGCCCTCGATGCCGATGCTGCGGCCACCCATCCGAGCGATCCGCTGCTGTCGGGTATTTACGGAGCGATCTGGTTCGACGACCTGGGCCCCACGTCGGATGGAGGTCGCCATCAACGCAATGTGACGATCTTCGCCGATGGTGAGGTCGACCGTTCACCGTGCGGCTCTGGCACGACCGCGCGCCTGGCCCTGCTCGATGACTCCGGTGACCTTCCCCGAGGTGCGCTGCTGCGCCACGACTCGATCATCGGCACGACCTTCAACGCAAGCGTCGTGGATGAAGTGGAGACCGGGATCATCACCGAGATCACCGGGATGGCCTATCCGACCGGCGAGTCGACCTTCGCCCTCGACGATCTCGACCCCCTCGGAACCGGATTCGTCCTGCGCTGAGTCGACTGTCTAGAGCGGTCTCAGCGGCCTACGGCGGTATAGGCCTGCCGGCCCACCCCGATGGAGATCACCGGCTTCTTCTTGGGATCGAGCCACTTCAGGAGGGCCACCAGTTTGACCTCGCTGATAGAGATACATCCCTGCGTGGGTTTGCCTTCGCTGACGTGCAGGAAGAACGCCGAACCTGCGCCAGGCACGATCGGGTCACGGTTGTAGTCGATCACCACGGCATGCGAATACAGGCTGATTGCGCCGAGCTGTTCGCTGCGCGCCTGGCTGAACCCACACCACGCACCGGGAGAGCATTCGCGGTAGGTGTTGTAGTGCGGGCTCGACACATCCGACACCCACCAGGAGGAATAGCCGACCGTTCGATAAGGCAACCGGGTGCCGGGATCGGATTTCCAGCCGAAGGATTCGGTGAGCGAGAAGACGCCGGCGGGGGTGCGGCTGACGTATTCCGATGCCTGCCCGGCTCCGTCGACGCCCACGTAGGCGCGGATCGGCTTGCCGACGCGGACGTACTTGTTCTTGCTCGAACTCCACCGCCACTTCTTCAAGACCCCAAAGGTGGAAGACGCGGACTTCACTGCGACGGTCACGATCTTGCGGTGCTTGGGGGTTGCGGCCTCAGCCGAGTGGGGTGCTGTGATGAAGAGCCCGGCGGACATGGCAATCGCCACGAGGAGAAGCGAAAGCCGACGGGCAGTCTGCAGCGCAGTCGTCATAGTCATGTGGTCGGCTGGGCCTCGTTGTCGGCGGCAGCCACCGTGAGGTCAATGCTGTCGATGCGTATGGTGCCGCCGCGGGTAACTTCACAGGAGTACTGCCGACCGCGTGGAGTGAAGGTCCATGGCGCAGACGGAACGTCAGGTGCTTGGGCGACAAGAGCGGTGTCCTCGTCGATGCCGAGCACGGTCGCCCCATCGGTGACCAGTGGGCGCAGCGCGAAGTCGGGCATCCATTTCGTGTAGCGGTCGAAGTGCGGCAGCACCCGCACGCCTGGGACTATGCTGAGTCCCTCGGTGCCGCCCGATCGGGGATGTCGGTAGTTGGGCACGTAGCCGCCCATTGCCATCGCGCCGGCGCTGCATCCAGCAAGGCCTGCGCCGTTGCGCCAGGCTTCAACGATGGCGCCCCACACTGGGGTATCGCGGAGGGTGTCGGCGAGGAAGGTCGGGCTCCCACCGGAGAGATAGATGAGCCCCGCGCCGGCGATGGCTTCCACCCAGCGCTGCTCGAAGGCATCGTCGCGCGCCCGGACGTCGACGACGACCTGTTCGGCATCGAGTCGGGCAGCAGCCTTCGCTCCCAGGTCGTGCCAGTAGCGCAGGGACTTCTCGCCCTCGGGTGCAGCAGCGGTGGCGAGTTGGACGTAGCGGCGCTCGCGGTCGGCGAATAGCCAGTCCTCGACATCGGTGAGGACCGGCAGGTACTCCCCACTACCGACCAGCGCCAGGCGCCCGGGACGAGTCATCCGTCAAGGGTCGCACGCCCCGCCGTCCACCCCCGGACCCGGGGATTCGCTCACGAGATGGCCGCCATTTGGTGAGCGGATTCCCTATGAGGGGCTACTGCTCGGTGGCAGCCGCCTCCTCGGCGTCAGCGAACTCGCAGAAGGAGTCATAGGCGCGCGGGCCGTAGACCGTCGCCGGCCCACCGGCCATGAGGAACGTCACCCCGATCGCCTCGGCTGCCTCTTCACGGGTCGCACCGGCTCGCACGGCACCTCGCGCATGGGACGCGATGCACCCGTCGCACTGCTCGGTGACCGCGATCGCCAGCGCGATCAACTCCTTGGTCTTC
>JBDQGZ010000051.1:0-12803 GCA_040265115.1 Candidatus Nanopelagicales bacterium | reverse complement strand
TCTGCAGAGACTGGGCCTCAGCGCACAGGACCGGTGAGGGATTCTCCGGGGCCCTGTCCCGGCGGGTCCGGAATGGGAGAGACCTCGGCGAAGGCGCGCCCCAGCAGCGACTCTGATGCCGGAGCGGATGAGCCCCTCGCCGCCGAGGCCTGATCGACCCCGCCCCTTTCCAGAACCACCCCGACACGAAGGATCCCCGCGATGCCGAAGCAGAAGACCCACAGTGGTGCCAAGAAGCGATTCAAGGTGACCGGCTCAGGCAGGATCACCCACGAGCAGGCCAATCGCCGTCACCTCCTCGAGGTGAAGTCGAGCAAGCGCACCCGGCGGCTCATGGCCGATGCCGAGGTAGCACCCGCCGATGTGAAGAAGGTCAAGCGCCTGCTCGGTAAGTGAGACCCCGCGCCCCCAGCGCTCCCTCGCGATGACCTGACGGTCGTCGCGGCCCGTTACGACGAAGGAGAACAACCATGGCACGCGTCAAGCGCGCAGTGAACGCTCACAAGAAGCGTCGCGAGGTCCTCGAGCAGGCCAGCGGCTACCGCGGACAGCGCTCGCGGTTGTACCGCAAGGCAAAGGAGCAGGTTACCCACTCGCTCGTCTACGCCTACGACGATCGCAAGGCCCGCAAGGGCGACTTCCGGCGGCTGTGGATCGTGCGGATCAACGCGGGCTGCCGCGCTCACGGCCTCACCTACAACCGCTTCATCCAGGGGCTCAAGGCCGCCGGCGTGGAAGTGGACCGCCGGATGCTCGCCGAACTCGCGGTCAATGACGAGGCGGCCTTCGCGGCTCTCGTCGAGGTGGCGAAGCCGGCCCTCCCGGCTCCGACGGCCGCCTGATCGAGACGGTCCCGACCCTGACCACGCCGGACCCATTGACGTCGCCGCGATCGGCGCGCGTCACCTCGGTTCGAGCACTCCACGACCGAAGGCACCGCGCTGAGCGCGGTGCCTTCGTCGTGGAAGGGCCCCAAGCCGTCGAATCCGCCCTGCGAGATGGGCAGGTGCGAGAGGTTTATGCCACGGAGACGGCCGCCCGACAGCACCCACAACTGATCGCATCAGCACAGGCCTCGGCTGCTCGGGTGGTCGTGATGTCCGAATCGGTGGCGCGGGCGATGTCCCAGACCGAGAACCCCCAAGGGCTCATTGCCGTGTGTGCTCTCCATGCTCAACCCTGGTCGTCGGAGGTTGCCGCAGAGCTCTTCACTCCGCAGAAGCTGGACGTAGCTGGAGAAGCAGGGTTGAGAACCGTCGTCGTGCTGGACCGAATCTCCGATCCTGGCAATGCCGGGACGATCATTCGCTCTGCTGATGCAGCCGGAGCCGTGGCGGTGGTGTTCTCCTCCGGCTCGGTTGATCCACACAATGGCAAGTGCGTGCGCGCAACTGCGGGATCGCTGTTCCACCTGCGGGTTCTCACCGACGCATCCATCACTGATGTGCTTGCGCTCGCACGCGAGCACGGAGCCCACTGCCTCGCCGCGGATGGTCGGGCAGAGATGAGTCTCGACGATCCCACGGTGCGCCAGATGATGACAGGACTGCTGGTGTGGGTCTTCGGCAGCGAAGCACACGGCGTGAGCGAAGAGGTGCGAGCGGCCGTGGACGTGTCTGTCTCGATCCCCATTCTGGGACGCGCGGAGAGCCTGAACCTCGCTGCGGCAGCGGCGGTCTGCCTCTATGCCCCGCTTCTGATGCCCCCACCAGCCCCTCACGATCCCACCTACTAGGGAATCGGGGCCCACCGACGAGGGAATCGGGGGTCATGAATCCGCGTTGGCTAGGGAGGGACTTCCGCCCCGGGGATACAGGTCCTTCAGTGAGCCGCTTGAGGGCTCGGCTTCACTCGAGTGTGTCGCGATAGGGGAGCCCCGCGCCTATGCGCGATACTGTTTCCATGGATCCACGCAACTACATCACCCTGCCCGCGTTCGCTGAGAGTGGCTACGTCGTCCTCGATCCCTACGATCAGGCCGCTGACCCGAGCGAATGGCTTGATATCGAGTACGTGGACTGGAAGTCCTCCGGCGATACCCGATTCGCCCCCCTGGCGTCGGCCTACGGTGACCTGGAATGCAATGGCTTCTGGCACCATGATCCGCCGAAGACGGACAAGGACGGTGTCTGGGTCGAGGAGAACATTGCCAAGGCGCCACGATTGAAGGCCCGAGCCGAGGAACCCGGCGCGAACATCGGTCGCTGCCGTGTCATCGAGTTGAAGCCCAATACGTACGCCGACTCCATCTACAACCTTCACATCGATGACAACAACCGGTTGAATCCCGAAGGGACCGGGTGGATTGTCCGAGGCTTCTTCAACCTCACCGATGATCCCGGCAGTGTGATGATCCTTCGCGAGGATCGCGACGATCCGGCAACGGAGACCCGTGTTCCCTTGCCGGCCGGTGCCCAGGTCATCATCGACACCCAGCGCCTGTGGCACGCCGTGTGGCATCCCGGCCCCGAGGTCCGCTACTGCCTCATCACCTCGTGGGAGTCGGGCCCGGAACTCGACGCCTACATCTCCACGCGCCATCCGGTGACGCGGACCGACAACCCGCCTCTCCCCGAGGGAATGGCCGAGGAGGCCGCCCGGGAGGTCGCGGATCGCCGCGCTGCGCGGGCAGCCGCGACGGGCGGGGCTGCTGAAGCGATGAGCGAGGCCTGAGCCCGGGTGACCTGTGACCCGGCCTCCCCGCTGAGGAGGGGAAGCGGCCAGGCCGGGTAACGTGGCAGGAGTGCCCTTCTGCGCAAGACAGAAGGGGAGTGCAGAAAGGGACTTCCTTGACGTCGGTTGCTGCCGTGTCCGAGAACGATGTCCTCGATGCCCTTGAGGCGGAGGCCATCCATGTGTATCGAGAGGTTGCCGGTGCCTTTCGGCGGCCGGTCCTGCTGTACTCCATCGGCAAGGACTCGAGTGTGCTCCTGCATCTGGCGCGAAAGGCCTTCTACCCCTCGCCCATTCCCTTCAAGGTGATGCACATCGACACCACCTGGAAGTTCAAGGAGATGATCGAGTTCCGTCAGCTCATGGCCGAAGAACTCAACCTCGATCTCGTCGTTGCGACTAACCATGAAGCAGTCGCCGAGGGAGTCACTCCATTCACCCATGGAACCCATGAATACACCCGGATCATGAAGACCGTCGCTCTGCGTGAGGGCCTCGACTCCCTGCAGGCTGACTGCGCGATCGGCGGAGCGCGTCGGGATGAAGAGAAGTCACGGGCCAAGGAACGGATCTTCAGCCTTCGCGAACCCGGACATCGGTGGGATCCTCGAAAGCAGCGCCCTGAGTTTTGGCACACCGCCAATACGCGGCTGGCCGAGGGCCAGACGATGCGAGCATTCCCCATTAGCAACTGGACTGAGTTCGATATCTGGCGCTACATCCGCCGGGAAAGCATTCCGATTCCCGATCTGTACTTCGCTCGCGAACGGCCTGTGGTCGAACGTGAGGGAGCATTGATCATGGTTGATGATGACAGGCTCCCGCTCGGCGAGGGTGAGGTGCCGATGATGAAAAGCGTCCGCTTCCGGACGTTGGGCTGCTATCCGCTCAGTGGCGCCGTCGAGTCGACGGCAGCAGATCTCGACACCCTGATTGCCGAGATGCTGGAGAGCAACATCTCTGAGCGTGCGGGGCGCCTCATCGATGGTGAAGGCAGCGGATCTATGGAGTCCAAGAAGGCAGAGGGGTACTTCTGATCATGACTGAACTCCTGACGCGCACGACTGCCCTCGACGCCATCCCGGTGGTTCGACTCGTCACCTGCGGTTCGGTGGATGACGGCAAGTCGACCCTCATCGGTCGGTTGCTGGCCGAAACTGGTTCGATCCCTGAGGACCAACTGGAATACGCGCGGCGCACCCGCCGAGGCGGATCGACGATCCCCGTGGGCGAGATTGACTTCTCCCTGCTGACCGATGGACTCGAGGCCGAACGCGAGCAGGGCATCACGATCGATGTCGCCTACCGCCACATGTATCTCCCGAATGGCCGGCGGGTCATCATCGCGGACGCTCCCGGCCATGAGCAGTACACCAGAAACATGGCTGTGGCTGCGTCCAACGCCGAGGTAGCGGTGCTGCTGGTGGATGCCGCACGCGGCGTCCGGCCGCAGACGTTCCGGCATCTCACTGTCTGCGCGCTCATGGGCGTGAAGAGCATCATCGTCGCGATCAACAAGATGGATCTCGTCGGATACGAGCACGCTACGTTCGAGGAACTGTCGGGTGCGGTGAAAGCGGCGGCGGCTCGGCTGGGCCTCGACGAGGTTCTCACAATTCCGGTCAGCGCCTTTGCCGGTGACAATGTCACCTCCGCTTCGACGCGGATGCCCTGGTATCACGGTCCGTACCTGCTCCGGGCCCTGGAAGAATGGTCACCGCCCGAGTCAGTGGTCACGCCGTTCCGCTTCCCCGTTCAGTTCATCGTGCGTGCCGAGGGCAACTTCCGAGGGTATGCCGGCACGGTTGCTGCTGGGGAGGTGCGGCCAGGAGACGAAGTCGTCATTGCCGACAGCGGTGTGACCGCGAAGGTGGATCGCATCGTGGCCTTCGAAGGCGATCTCGCACTCGCACGAACGGGTGAAGCTGTCACGATCGTCTTGGATCGCGAAGTGGACGTGACCCGGGGTGATCTGATTGCAGCCACGGGAACGGATGCGCAGGGCGCCACCGCATGGCCACAGCCGGCAGATCGATTCTCTGCCGATGTCGTGTGGACGGGGGAGGAACCCCTGATGCATGGGCGCTCCTACATGTTGATGGTTGGTCCGCGCAGCGTTCCCGCGACGGTCACCGTGGTGCGTCATCGACGCGACGTCGTCAGCGGTCAGCAACTCGCAGCCCGTGTCCTTGAGATGAACGACATCGGTCGAGTCGAGGTAGCCACGGACATTCCGATCCCGCTCGATCCCTACACCACCTGCCGGGACACCGGAGGGTTCCTACTCGTCGACCGTGTGACCGCTGACACGGTGGCTGCCGGGATGGTGACCCACTCGCTCCGCCGAGCATTGAACGTGGTGCCCCACGACTACGAAGTGGATCGCGGAGCTCGGGCGCGATTGAAAAACCAGACTCCGAGAGTGGTGTGGTTCACCGGGCTCCCCGGCTCTGGCAAGTCCACCGTCGCAGATGCCACAGAAGGTCGCCTACATGCCCTGGGACTGCACACATACGTCCTCGACGGCGACAACGTCCGCACTGGACTCAATAAGGATCTCGGTTTCACACCGGAGGATCGCGCCGAGAATGTGCGTCGCGTCGCAGAGGCGGCGAAGTTGATGCTCGATTCGGGGCTCATCGTGTTAGTGGCGCTGGTATCTCCCTTCCGTGCTGATAGACGCGCTGCGCGCGAAATCTTTGACGAGGGCGACTTCATTGAGGTGTTCGTGGATACTCCGGTAGAGGTGTGCGCCGAGCGTGACCCGAAAGGTCTCTACGCCAAGGCATCTTCAGGCACGCTGCCGAACATGACTGGAGTAGGCCAGGAGTACGAGCCCCCGGATCATGCCGAGATCGTGCTTGATGGCACCGGAAATCTCGACGCGAATGTCGCCCGGCTTGTCGAACTCCTAGCGGGGGAGTGACGGGGTGTCCGCACCGAATAAGTCCTACGACCCGGTAGGGGTCGCCTCTTTGGAACCGGAGGCCGTGGACGCGATGGTGGAGGCGGCGCTGTCAGATATTGCTTCCGCTAGCGACCTCGATGCTTTGAAGTCTGCGCGATTGGCGCACACAGGCGATAAGTCGCCGTTGGCCCTGGCGAATCGAGAGATCGGAGCACTTCCCCCGGCGGCAAAGGCTGAGGTGGGCAAGCGCATGGGAGTCGCGCGAGGCCGTGTGCGTGAGGCTTTGGAAGCCCGACAGGTCGTGTTGGAGCAGGAACGGGATGCTCGCGTGCTCATCGAGGAATCCGTGGACGTGACTGTGCCCACGGACCGCACTCCGCAGGGTGCTCGACACCCGCTCTCGACGCTGATGGAGCGGATGGCCGATGTCTTCATCGCGATGGGATACGAGGTTGCGGAAGGCCCTGAGGCTGAGGCCGAGTGGTTCAACTTCGACTCGCTGAACATCGCTCCCGATCATCCCGCTCGCTCCATGCAGGACACCTTCTTCGTGGGTAATGAATCAAGTGGTGTCGTGATGCGCACTCAGACGTCACCGATCCAGATGCGCGCCCTGCTGGAACGGGATCTGCCGGTTTACGTCGTGGCCCCCGGCCGTGTCTACCGCACCGACGAACTCGACGCGACGCACACGCCCGTGTTCCACCAGATCGAAGGTCTCGCGGTGGATGAGGGCATCACGATGGCTCACCTGAAGGGGACGCTGGACCACCTGGCTGCCTCGATGTTCGGCGAAGGGGTGCGCACCCGACTTAGGCCCTCCTACTTTCCCTTCACGGAGCCGAGTGCCGAGCTTGATCTCGAATGCTTCGTGTGCCGAGGCGCTTCCGTTGGCGATCCCACGCGTTCCTGTCGCACATGCGGTAGCGAGGGGTGGATCGAATGGGGCGGCTGCGGGATGGTGAATCCCCGCGTGCTTCGGGCCGCCGGAATCGACACCGACCGCTACTCCGGCTTCGCCTTCGGCATGGGAGTGGAGCGCACCTTGATGTTCCGGCACGGGGTGACCGATATGCGCGACATGGTCGAAGGCGATGTGCGTTTCACTCGCGGCTTCGGGCTGGAGGTCTGACATGCGGGTGAGTCTTGAATGGATCCGGGAGTGGGTGGATCTCCCGACCAATGTCTCCGCGCGCGATGTCGCTGAGAGGCTCATTGCTGCCGGGCTCGAGGTGGAATCGGTAGAGACCTTGGGCGAGGGATTCAGCGGGACGCTCCTTGTGGGGCGCGTGCGTGAAATCGAGGAGCTCACCGGATTCAAGAAGCCGATTCGCTGGTGTCAGGTCGACGTAGGCGAGGCCGGCTCAGGTGTCCGGGGAATCATCTGTGGCGCGAGCAACTTCGCTGTGGGTGACCGAGTCGCGGTGGCACTGCCGGGCACGATCCTCCCCGGTGACTTCCTGATCGCCGCCCGGGAAACTTACGGTCACGTCTCCGACGGCATGATCTGCTCGGAGCGCGAACTCGGCCTCGGCGAGGATCACGCGGGCATCATCGTGCTGGACGTGGGTGACGTCGGAGACGATGCCGCAGGATTGCTCGGTGTCGGTGATGAAGTGCTCGATATCGCGGTCACTCCCGATCGTGGCTATGCGCTCTCGGTCCGCGGTGTTGCTCGGGAGGTCGCGACAGCCTTCGGCCTTCCGTTCGTCGATCAGGCCGTGGAACTCGCGGAACTCCCAGCTCCCGGCGAAGCAGCGCCGCCCTGGGAATGCTCGGTAGCCGATCCGAGTGTGGCGGATCTGTTCACGCTCCGGCGTATCGTCGGATTCGATCCGAAGGCAGCGACTCCAGCCTGGATGAGTCGACGCCTCGTCTCCGCGGGCATGCGTCCTGTCTCCCTCGCCGTCGATGTGACCAACTACGTGATGCTCGAGTACGGCCAGCCTTTGCACGCCTTCGACGGAGGGACGCTCCGCGGAGTTGTTCGCGCTGATCGAGCAGGAATTGATCAGGTGCTGACGACCCTCGATCACGTCGAGCGCACCCTCGATCCAACCGACATCGTCATCCGAGATGACTCGGGACCGATCGGCCTCGCGGGAACGATGGGTGGCCTCGCCACGGAGATCACTGATGACAGCGCCGACATCGTTCTCGAGGCTGCTCACTTCGACCCGATCGCGGTCGCTCGAACGGTTCGCCGTCACCGGTTACCGAGCGAGGCATCGCGACGCTTTGAGCGGGGAGTTGATCGCGTCATAGCTCCCTACGCCTCAGCGCGTGCTGCGCAGTTGCTGCTTGAGCACGGCGGGGGTGAGTACGTCGGAATGACCGCATGGGAGTCGCCCTACTCACCGATGGTCATCGAGATGGCTGTCGACCTACCGGCACGAACCGCTGGAATGGATATCTGCGAGGACGTTGTCGTGCAGCGGCTCGCCGAGGTGGGCTGCGACGTCGATATCGATGCTGGCCTGGCGAAGGTCACGGTGCCGCCGTGGCGATCCGATCTCACCGATCCGGCTGATCTCGTCGAGGAAGTCATCCGCCTCGGCGGATATGACGCTGTGCCCTCCATCCTGCCTGCGGCCCCCTCTGGTTTCGGTCTCACCCGGGATCAGCGGATGCGCAGGCGGGTTGCACTGGCTCTCGCCGGGTCTGGTGTGGCAGAGGTCTTGTCCTACCCGTTCATCGGGGCGGAGGACCTCGATGCCCTTCAGATCCCGGCTGCCGATGATCGACGTTCTGCGCCGTTGCTTGCCAATCCCCTGCGGGACGAGCAGCCGATGTTGCGCACGACTCTTCTTCCCGGGCTCCTGTCGGCACTCCGACGCAGCGTGGCGCGGGGGAGCGACGACATGGCCCTGAGCGAAATAGGCCGCGTGTTCTATCTGCGTCCAGGCCAGCAACCTGGGGGTAGCGACGATCCTCCTCGCCCCGCGGTGGATGTCCGACCGACTGAGGAACAGACCGCAGAACTCGAGGCTCTCCTTCCCGTCCAGCCGCGTCATCTGGCTGCGGTGTTTACCGGGCTCCGCGAGCGATCGGGATGGTGGGGCAGCGGTGTGGCCTTCGACTGGGCGGACGCAGTCCAGGCGGCTCGCAGCGTGGCATCGGCCGTGGGGGTCGAATTGGCCGTGGAGCAGGGCCAGGACGCTCCCTTCCACCCCGGGCGCACTGCGGCGCTCAAAATTGGTGAACGTGTCCTTGGTTACGCCGGGGAGTTGCATCCGCGGGTCATCGCGGCGATGGCGATACCTGAACGAACGGTCGCATTCGAGCTCGATCTCGATGCGCTGCTCGCGCACAGCGTCGATGCAGTTCCGGCTCCCCGTGTCGGCACGCAGCCGCTGGCGCAGGAGGACCTCGCGGTGATCGTCGACGAGTCGATCCCGGCCGAACTCATCGCCGCGACGCTGCGCGAGGGAGGCGGCGATCTGCTCGAGTCGGTTCGGCTGTTCGACATCTATGCCGGCCCTCAGGTGCCGGAGGGGAGCCGATCCCTGGCCTTCGCGCTGCGGATGCGCGCCCCAGACCGGACCCTGTCGGCCGAGGAGATCGCCGGAGTTCGCGATGGCGCGCTCAACTTGGTGACCGAACGGCACGGGGCGGTGCTCCGCGGGTCCTGACGGACCCCTTACCGTAAAATATGCGGATATGCGTATACTTCTGCCATGGTCTTCCAGGTAGCGGTTGCGGGTGCCTCGGGCTACGCCGGGGGTGAACTGCTGCGTTTGATCACGCTGCATCCTGATCTCGAGCTCACGGTCGTGGCCGCGGGGTCGAAGGCCGGCCAGACCGTGGGCCAGATCCATCCCCAGTTGCCCGAACTAGCCGAGCGTCCGCTCGTGGGCACAGACGCCGACGTCCTGGGAACCGCCGATCTCATCTTCCTCGCGCTCCCGCACGGTGAGTCCGCGGCGATCGCTGCAGCCCTCGGTCCCGAGGCAATGGTCGTCGATCTGGGGGCGGACTTCCGGTTGACCGATGATGCAGCTTGGCGGCACTACTACGGCGGGGCCCATGCCGGAACCTGGGTGTACGGACTACCGGAGTTGGCTGGATCCAGGGAGCGCATCGCAGAGGCTCAGCGGGTGGCCAACCCCGGCTGTTATCCGACGGCCACAATCCTGGCGCTGGCGCCGCTGCTCGCCGCCGATCTCGTCGATGGAGCTGATGTGGTCGTGGTTGCGGCGTCGGGTACGTCCGGCGCAGGCCGCTCTCCGTCGGAGTCACTCCTGGCCAGCCAGGTGATGGGTTCGATGTCGGCGTACAAGGTGGGCGGTGTGCATCAGCACACCCCCGAGATGGAGCAGGGGCTTTCGCGGGCGGCCGGTGGTCCGGTCCGCGTGTCCTTCACCCCGCTTCTTGCGCCGATGTCGCGGGGGATCCTGGCCACGGTCACTGCTCCGCTCAGCGAGGGTGTGGAGGTCGAAGCTCTGCGGGAATCCCTGCATGCTGCCTACGCTCTCGAACCCTTCGTCTCGGTCCTCCCCCAGGGGCAGTGGCCAGCGACGTCGTCGACCTATGGAGCCAATACGGTTCAGATCCAGGTGGCAGCGGACAGTCACTCCGGCCGGGCGGTTGTCGTCGCGGCGATGGACAACCTCGTCAAAGGAGCAGCAGGGCAGGCGGTCCAAAATGCCAACCTGATGCTCGGATTGCCCGAGCAGACCGGACTGTCTCGGGATGGGGTCGCGCCATGAGCGTGACAACTCCTGCAGGATTCACCGCGTCTGGGGTGGCTTCAGGGATCAAGACGAGTGGCGCTCGCGACGTTGCACTCGTGGTCAACGAGGGTCCAGCGCAGGTGGCGTGTGGAGTCTTCACGTCCAACCGATTCCCTGCCGCTCCGGTCCTGTGGAGCCGTCAGGTGCTCATCGATGGGGAAGCGCACGCAATCGTGCTGAACTCCGGCGGGGCGAATGCGTGCACAGGTCCTGAGGGCTTCGCAGACACCCATGCGACAGCCGAGCATGTTGCCGATGTGCTGTCCGCACGCGGCGAGGAGGTCGGGGCGGGCGATGTCATCGTGTGCTCGACCGGGTTGATCGGGGAGCGGCTCCCGATGACGAACCTGCTCGCAGGAGTCGACGAGTGCGTGCACACGTTGTCAGTGTCCGGGGGAGACGATGCGGCTCTGGCGATTATGACGACCGACTCGGTTCCGAAGCAGGCAACGAGTGAGGGTACGGGATATGTTGTTGGGGGCATGGCGAAGGGCGCAGGGATGCTTGCACCGGGCCTGGCCACCATGCTCGTTGTGCTCACAACAGATGCCGATGTCGATCTGCATGCCGCGCGCACCGCGTTGACCGAGGCGACGCGACGCACCTTCGATCGAATCGACTCCGATGGTTGCATGTCGACCAATGACACTGTCGTCCTCATGGCGAGTGGAGCCAGCGGGATCTCACCTGAGCCGGATGAGTTCGCCGGGCATGTGTTCACTGTGTGCGCAGATCTTGCTCGCCAGTTGATCGCGGATGCCGAGGGTGCGAGTAAGGACATCCAGATCGAGGTAGTCAATGCCCTGACTGAAAATGAAGCGGTCCAGATTGGTCGGGCAGTGGCTCGCAGCAATCTGCTGAAGTGTGCGATTCACGGCGAGGATCCCAACTGGGGTCGGGTGCTCTCGGCCATAGGCACGACGTCGGCAACGTTCGAGTCTGATCGGGTCGACGTCGCCATCAACGACGTCTGGATCGCTCGCGGAGGGGCGGCGGGGGAATCGCGCGGGCGCGTCGACATGTCTGGACGAAACGTAGTGATCTGTATCGATCTCCATGCCGGGGATGAGATGGCAACGGTGTGGACCAACGACCTCACGGCGGATTATGTGCATGAGAATTCCGCCTACTCCACCTGAGTGCAATTGACCGGAGAGGTAGACCGATGACCCTCGATGCGCATGACAAGGCTGCCGTGCTGGCGTCGGCCCTGCCCTGGCTTGAGCGTTTCCGGGGTGCGACCGTCGTGGTCAAGTTCGGCGGAAATGCGATGGTCGACGACGCCCTCACCCGAGCATTTGCTGAGGACGTGGTGTTCCTTCGGCTCGCGGGGCTGCGGCCTGTCGTTGTCCATGGCGGTGGACCGCAGATCTCCTCGATGCTCGAACGACTCGGCGTGGAAAGCGAATTCCGAGGTGGCCTGAGAGTGACGACTCCGGAGGCTATGGAGATCGTTCGCATGGTCCTCACGGGGCAGGTGCAGCGTGAAATCGTCAGTTCCATCAACGCCCACGGTCCCTTTGCCGTGGGACTCTCCGGTGATGATGCCCATCTGTTCACCGCTGAGCGTCGCTCCGTGGTCGTCGATGGCGAAGAGGTTGACCTTGGCCAGGTCGGTGACGTGGTCGAGGTGAATCCGCAATTCGTGTCGGACCTTCTCGATGACGGAAGGATTCCCGTCGTGTCGACCGTGGCTAGCGATCGCAGCGGAGTGCCACACAATGTCAACGCTGACACCGCGGCCGCCGCGCTCGCCGTGGCCCTCGATGCCCAGAAGCTCGTTGTGCTGACAGACGTCGAGGGCCTCTACGCCGACTGGCCCGCGAGCACCGAGGTGGTGCGGAGGATCACCCCAAGCGAACTGTCCGACCTCCTGCCCTCTCTCGATGCGGGAATGCGTCCGAAGATGGAAGCCTGCCTGAGAGCGGTGTCCGCAGGAGTTCCACGCGCACACGTGATCGATGGACGGGTTGCACACTCGCTCTTGGTGGAGGTCTTCACCGATGAGGGGGTCGGCACGATGGTCACCACGGAAGTGGAAACACCATGACGTCATCAACGACATCATCCGCGATGGGCGAAATCTCGACAGGGGCCGCTGCCGACTGGGCATCGCGTTGGCAACGCAGCCTGATGGACAACTACGGGACGCCACCCTTGACCATCGTCCGGGGGAGTGGGACCCGACTCTTCGACGCCGAGGGGAGGGAGTATCTCGACCTTCTCGCCGGGATTGCGGTGAATGCGCTCGGTCACTCTCACCCTGCGGTGGTGTCGGCCGTGAGTGAGCAGGTGGCGACACTTGGTCACACCAGCAATCTCGCCATCAATCCGCAGGCAGTGTGCCTCGCTGAGAAGTTGATCGACCTCCTTGATCCCAGCGGCACGAGGACTGCCCGTGTGCTGTTCTGCAATTCTGGCGCGGAGGCGAATGAGGCCGCGTTCAAGATCACACGCCTCACTGGTCGCACCCGTGTCATCGTGGCGGA
>JBDQGZ010000050.1:0-12943 GCA_040265115.1 Candidatus Nanopelagicales bacterium | reverse complement strand
CGCCTGCATCGCGCCGTTGTCGTTGGTCTGGAATCGGTAGCGCACCTGAACTCCGGCGCCGCGCAGTCCCTCTTCGACAAAGGATTGTGCGGTTCCCGCCAATTCTCCGATGATTCCGGTGCTGCTGAGGTGCTGCGCCGGCAGGGCACTCAGCGATCGGGTGTAGTCATCAACCGCGACCACGGCGACGAATGGATCCTGCCCGAGGGGAATCGTCTCGATCTCGGGTTCGCGCACCGGCCCGGCGAGGAAGGTCACATCGAGATCTCCGGCCATCAATTGCGCGATGAGGGGCTCGTTCTCATCCTCCTCCACGACGCGCAATTGCAGATCAGGGGTTTCGCCGAGGACGCGGCCCACAATGCTCGGCACCAGTTCGACCGAGACGCTCTGGAAGGTGCCGCACGCAAGCCGTCCGCCGATTCCCGCGGTCATCGCATCGATATCCGCCCGCATCTCATCGAGTCGATCCAGCATCGATTCCGCGTGCCGAAGGCAGATTCGACCGACCGGAGTGAGAGCAACAGGGCGCGCACCTCCAGGTCGATCGAATACCGAGTGCCCCAGGGCAGATTCCAACGCAGCAATCTGCTGACTCACCGCCGCCTGGGAATAGCCGAGCCTGATCGCGGCATCGGTGAAGGTGCCCTCCTCGGCCACAGCCCGCAGAGCCTCGAGGTATCGAAATTCCACATGAGCCACATTCGTACCATAGCAGTTACTTATAGACACTATCTATTTTCATCATTTTACACAATGGTCTGGGGAGGTCTACCGTGGAAACACCACAGCGGATCGTGACCAAAACGAAGAATCCGCATCGAGCCGAGAAAGAGGAGACGTGCCATGACCACCTTCACCCGAACCACACTGCAGGCTCTCGGTCTGCGCGTTGCCGAGTCCGGGGTCGATGTGGATCCCCAGGCGCTGTCCGCCCTCGTCGACACCGCACGCGCCACCGAGGTCTCCCCGGTCCTCATCGAGGTGCTGACCGATGAGACGGCACCCTCGAACGTGCGCATGCGCGCCTTCGAGAAGGTCAGCTGCTATGTCGCTCGCGCGGTCTACACCCCCACTCGCGCCTCGGTCGCCATCGCAGCCTGAGGCGCCCCTCCCGAGCAATCCCCTCAAGAGCCCACCTGTCGATAGCGTTCGACTCGTGGGCTCTTGTCATGCGGTGGGTCGCGGATAGTGGGTTCTCTCGACCTCGATCCGCAGATCGCCGCCTGGTTGGACGCGGCTCCCCCCGCCGACATCGACTTCGGCGACAGCTCGGCGATCCGCGCCATGTCGGACGCCTACATGCGCGAGACCGGCGGTCCTGCCCCGCGGTTCGACGACCCTCGGGTCACTCTTCGCCACGAGAGCATCAGCGGGGTCGACACCCTGACTTGGTCACCAGCAGCGGATCCACGCACCGATCGGATCGTCATCGCTGCGCACGGGGGTGGCTTCGTGGTCGGCAGCGCTCTCGGTGCGGAACGCATCGCCGTTCCGCTGGCCGCAGAGCACGGCATCACAACGATCAGCGTCGACTACCGTCTCGCCCCCGAACATCAAGCACCTGCCGCCTTCGAGGACATGACTGCCGTCGTCGAAGGAGTTCGCGTACGCCATCCAGGAGCGCGCATCGCCGTGCACGGCTCCAGCGCCGGGGCATGCCTCGCCGCGGGTCTCGCGCTCTGGGCCCGCGATCAGGGCATCGAGCTTGCCGGTCAATCACTGAGTTGCCCGGCCCTCGATGACCGCATCATCGACGATGTGTGGTCGCCTACCTGGACTCCCGATGCTGCTCGCTGGATGTGGCGGCACTACCTAGGTGACTCAACACCACCGGACTACTGCGTTCCCGCTCGACATGACAACCTCACCGACCTAGCGCCGGCGCATCTGGTCATCGCCGCACACGACACCCTGCGCTCCCAAGGTGCGGAATACGGGGAACGCCTGCGCGATGCGGGTGTTGCCGTGTCGATCCTCGACCTGCCGGGAACAGTCCACGGCTTCGACGGACTGCTACCCGACAGTGAGCCGGCCCGAGTCGCTGTCGCTGCCCAGGTTGACGCCTTGGCGACCTGGCTTGGCTCAGATAGGCCAATGCCCTGGGGACTCTCCTCCCCGCGACCGTCCTAGGCTCGATCCGTGACCGGAGTCAGAATGCGCGTTCCCGAGCGGTTCTCCGGGCCCATCGGGTTCGCCAACGGTGGCTGGTTCGCCGGGATGGCCGCGGACGCGAGCGGATTCGATCCCGCCGAGATCACCCTGCGTCGCCCCATCCCACTCGAGATCGAACTCTGTGTCGACGGAAGCACGGTCCGACACGGCGAGGAGCTCATCGCCGAGATGCGCCCCGGACACTTCACTCGCGACGTCCCCGGTTTCGTCGATCGAGACACCGCACTCGACGCCGAGACGCGCACCCTCGTTCGATCGAGCCCTGAATACGGGAACTGCCTGGTGTGCGGGGTCGATCGCGAAGACGGCTACAGACTCCGACCCGGCGCTGTCGCAGGCGTCGAGAACACGGTGGGCTGCCTGTGGCGGCCAGGCCACCTGACACCACTGCTGGATCCAGCAGATGTCATCCCCGCGACCTGGGCGGCACTGGACTGCCCGGGTGTCTGGACCACCGATGCACCACGTGACCCCATGCTGCTCGGGCGCATGACCGCGTCCGTTGTGCTGCAGCCCGACCTCGACGAGGAATTCATCGCCGTGGGGCGCTGGCACGCTCGGGAGGGGCGCAAGATGCTCACCTCGACCGCGCTGTACTCCACCGACGGCCAGCTCATCGGTCATGCCGAACAGGTGTGGATCGCGATCACCGGACATCCGGTGCGCTAGGAAGTACCCATGACGGATCGTCTCGCCATGCCCATGTCTGTCGAGGCCCGATACGGGGCCGGACTCGATCGGACAATTGTCCTCGGAGGCGGCGGAGTCTGGTTCGTCGCCTGGCAGACCGGCTATCTACGCACCCTCATGAAGCTCGGTCTGGACTTTTCCCTTTCACAGCGCGTCGTCGGAACATCGGCCGGTTCGATGATGGCGAGCGTCATCACCGGGCGACGACTCGCGGCCTTCCACGCGGCGATCTCTGGGCTCGCGCGTGCTCCGCAACTCGTCTCCGCCCTTGCTCCAGCGAGTTCGCTCAGCCCTTCCCAGGATCGGGCGCTCGAGATGTTCCGCGCGGCCCAGAACAACAAGCCCGACACCATCAAAGCGATTGGTTACGCCGCTCTCGCCGCCGACACTCCGAGTGCGAGTGCACTCGCCCGCAACATCACCGTGCTGCTGGCGATGCGGCGCTGGCCTTCCGACACTTTGCACATCACCTGCGTCGACACCTACACCGGTGAACGCTGCGTCGTGACCGGCAGTGATCAGGTTCCGCTCCCCCGGGCGGTCGCTGCCAGTAGTGCCGTGCCCGGGATCTTTCCGCCGCAGCCCATCTTGGATCGACGCTGCATGGACGGCGGGGTCAGTGGTTCGGGAACACACACCGACCTGGTGGCCGGCGCCAAGCGCGCGCTGGTGATCTCGCTCACAGATGGCACAGCGGTCGAGGACACCTGGGGCACTGTCGCCCCAGGTGGAATCGCCCGACAGTTCGAGTCTCTGGCCGCCAGCGGGACCCGAGTTGCCCTACGGATTCCCCGCGGGCCGATCCCCGAGGACCTCATGAATCCGCGCGCCGTGCCCGATGCCCTCGCGCGCGGCACGGCCCAGGCCATCGAGGACTACCCTGAACTCGCGCAGATGTGGGCCTGACGGCACGATAGAACGCATGCCTGCCGCCGACACCGATGTTCTCGTCGTCGGTGCCGGGCCCGCGGGTTCGGCCACCGCCGCCTGGAGTGCTCGCGCAGGCCTCGACACGCTCCTCGTGGACGCCGAGCAATTCCCACGAGACAAGCCGTGCGGAGATGGACTCACTCCGAGAGCGATCGCCGAACTCGACCACCTGGGACTGTCCTCCTGGCTGGAAGGCCGCGCCCGCAATCGTGGACTGCGCGCGGCCGGATTCGGACAACTGCTCTACCTGCCCTGGCCGGGCGGCTCACTGCCTTCACATGGTGGGGCAGCTCCCCGCCTCGAACTCGACGCGGCCATTCGACAGGTCGCGCTCGACTCGGGTGCCTCACCTCTGGAGGGGGCACGCGTGATCGATGTCGTCATGGACGGATCCCGCGTGTCCGGTGTCGTGGTCAAGGACAAGTCGAGCACACGCACCATCACCTGCCATCGCCTCATCGTCGCCGATGGCGCGAGATCGCAACTCGGTCGCCAGCTCGGGCGCGAATGGCATCGTGACACTGCGTATGGCGTAGCAGCTCGTGCCTACGTGAAGTCTGAGCGCAGCGATGACGAGTGGATCTCCTCGCACCTGGAGCTGCGCGGCGCCGATGATCGGCTGCTCAGTGGTTACGGATGGATCTTCCCGCTGGGTGACGGCGAGGTGAATCTCGGGGTGGGGACCCTCGCAACCAACAAGCACCCCGCGGATATCAACCTGCGCAGCGTCCTGCATCACTATGCCGACGCCCAACGCGAAGACTGGCAACTCGGGGACGACGTCCGTGCGGTCTGGTCTGCGCTCCTCCCGATGGGCGGCGCCGTCTCCGGAGTCGCCGGGCCGAACTGGATGCTGGTTGGGGATGCTGCTGGCTGTGTGAATCCCCTCAACGGAGAAGGCATCGATTACGGGCTGGAGACCGGACATCTCGCCGCTCAGGTGCTCTCCTCGCACGGCCGGAGTTACGACCTATCCCTGCTGTGGCCAAGTCTGCTCCGGGAACGCTACGGGCTGGCGTTTTCCATCGCTCGGCGCCTCGCCGGACTCATCACCGTTCCTGGATTCCTTCCCACCCTGGGTCCGATCGGCATGAGATCCCAGATTCTCATGACGATCGCTCTGCGCGTCATGGGCAACCTGGTGACCCCGGAGGATTCTGACGCCATTGCCCGTGTCTGGAGGAGCGCTGGCCGCGCCTCCGTGCGCCTCGATGACCGGCCGCCCTTCACGTGACCTCCACGATCGCGATCACCGGCGCCGGGGGATTCATCGGTTCCGCCATCGCGCGGCGCTACCTCGAGCGCGGGTGGACAGTGCGCGGACTCGACATGCCTGGGGTCGCACCGATTGAAGGAACCCAGTGGATCTCCGGTGACATCCGAGACGACAAGATCGTCGATGAGTGTGTCGCTGGCGCACAACTCGTTGTTCACACAGCCGCCCTCGTGTCCGAATCGGGTGACTGGGCACAATTCCACGAACTTAACGCCGTCGCACCGAAGCGCATCGCTCTCGCCGCTCGACGGTCGGGCGCACACTCCTATGTCCACTTCTCAAGTATCATGGTGCACGGCTTCGACTATCGCGATGGCGCGAATGAGGATGACCCCTTCGATCCGGCCGATAATCCCTACTGCTGGTCGAAGATCATCGGCGAGCATTCACTCCGCGGAGTGAATGATCCGGGACGATTCCGCGTCCACATCGTGAGACCCGGTGATGTCTACGGACCCGGAAGTGAGCCATGGATTAAGCGACCACTCAGACATATGTCAGAGCGCACGTTTGTCTATGTTGATGCCACACACTCCGTCATCAATCATGTCTACATCGACAATCTGGTGGATGCGATCGAGGTAATCGTCGACGCCGGCGATGAAGCCGCTGGCCAGGCTTTCATCGTGACGGACGGTCAGCGCACACTCATGAGGGACTTCTGGGGCTGGTTTGCCGAGCGCGGTTCACGACGTCGACACCCCGAACTCCCAGGCTGGGTCGCAGAGCCAGCAATCGGATCGCTTTCCCGAATCCTTCCTAGGGGCATTACGCAACGACTCGACCTCGACCGTCAATCGATCCGCTATCTGCGCCGCCGAGGCACTTTCGACACGAGCCGCATCCGATCACTTGGGTGGTCGCCGCGCGTCGGACTTGACGAGGGCCGGGAGTTGACTCTGCGAGCGCTCACCGAAGCAGGGATCACCTGGTAACTACGCCCACCGATCGACGCGGCGCAGCTGCGCACTCCGAATCCGGTCACCCAACCCACGCTATCCACGAGCCGTTTCGTCGTTCAAGGTCCCGGCCTGGAGGCTTTAGAGTGGTGACATGACCGAGGATCCGTCCCAGGCATTGCTTCCAGGTCGCATGGGCATGCTCGTGCGCCTGCAGGCTCAACCCGGGCAGCGAGCGGCCCTTCTCGACGTCGTCAACCGATATACCGACGGCCTGTCCGAGGAACCGGGGACAGAGGTGTTCATCGTGCACCTCGATCCTGATGACGCTGACATCGTCTGGCTGTATGAAATCTTCCGCGATG
This sequence comes from Candidatus Nanopelagicales bacterium, assembly GCA_040265115.1. GTDB lineage: Bacteria > Actinomycetota > Actinomycetes > S36-B12 > S36-B12 > M55B157. The sequence goes on along the minus strand of JBDQGZ010000050.1, from coordinate 6,608 downwards.
AGAATGCCCAAACGGAGCATCGAGCTGCGGAAGGCTTCGCCACATTGATGACCGAGATGCCAGAACTGCTCGCGGCGCCCCCAGGGGTGCTGCGGATGGATCCCCTGCGCCTGTCGATGCAGCAGGCCATGCTCGACGAGGAATGGGAACTGTAAAAAACCCATCCGTGTTCCGGTGAAGGGATCACCCACTTCCCGGCATAGACAGGGTATGAGCGACAGCACCGACGCCAACCGCCCGACCGACTCAGTGGATCTCGCCCGGCTCACCGCCGCTGACCCCGCCTCGAGCGCCGCCGATCCGGACCTCACCGCGCTGCGGGAGCGGGTGCTCGCCGAAGCCCAAGACGAGGCACAGTCACCCGGCCGTGACCGCCGACGGCTGATCGAGTTCGGGGTCGCCGCGGCAGTCGTGCTGCTGGCTGCGGGAACCCTCGCCGGGCTGGCCCTCGGTCGCGCCACCGGGAACGACCCCATCCTGGCGATCGCCGACGAGACCGTCGACGTTCCCGCCGTTAATAGCGAGCCTGCTGTCGCTCCCGATCGCATGATGTCGCCCGGATCCGGAGCCCCAATGGTCGAGGATGCGGCAGCGACGAGCATGATCTGGCCCGGCTACGCCGAAGGCTTCGAGCCGGCTCCTGGCCTCAGCGACACCCCCGGAACCGCCGATGGATACAGGCTGAACGGAGAGAGCGTCGATCGGGGCGTGCTCGCCGAGCAACTTGCTGATGTGTTCGGTGTCGCGGGTTCAGCAACCGAAACCGACGGGGTGGTCACGGTCGGTTCGCCGGATGGATCTGGCCCTTCCGTGTGGGTCTATAACGACGCGAGCGTGTCGTGGTCGTTCGCGAACAACACTCGAGACCCGTGGGCCTGTTCGGACTCCGCTACGTCCAGCGGGGGTGCCTCCGTCGATGGGGAACCGGGGAGCATCGAACCCTACATTTCGGAGCCTGGAGTTCCTGAGCCCTGTGTTCTCGAGGGTGAGTCCATGCCCGAAGCGGAGGCAGTCGCTATGGCTGAGCAGATCCTGAGCGCACTCGGAGTTTCTGCGTCACCCGGTCTCGACGTGGGGATCGACTGGGAGTCCTTCGACGACGGCGCGGTGACGACGGCTACCGCGTGGCAAACGATCGATGGCGAGCGAACCCAGCTCAGTTGGTCGATCACCTTCGATGCGCAAGGTCCCCTCTGGGCGAACGGTTTCGCTGCTGGATTGCAGGTGGTGACCGACTATCCCATCGTCGGAGCTCGGACCGCAGTCCTGCGCTCAGCGCAGCCACAGTGGAGGGCCTTCGGCCCGACTCCGGTTGATCCCGTCGTCATGCCGATGGACATGCCCCGCGTGCTGGACGATGACCCGGTCGACTCGACGACGAGCCCAGCGGCAGGCACACCCGCATCCGATGACATCCCGATCGTGTGGGACCCCGCTGTGGTGACTGATGCGGAGGAGACCCTCGCGCAGTACTGGGGCCCCGACGGGCAGTTCTGGTTGCTTCCCGGCTACCGCCTCAGCACAGCTGAGGACCGCGGCACCTGGGTGATCATCGCGGTCGACCAGTCCGCGGTGACCTTCACCTCAGCTCGCTGACGCTATCTGTAGGCTCATCGGTGCTTGTCGTCCTTGGACGTCGGGCAAGGAGGGATGGCCGAGCGGCCGAAGGCGACGGTCTTGAAAACCGTTGAGGCGGTGTCCCCGTCTCCGTGGGTTCAAATCCCACTCCCTCCGCCGATAGCCCTTCTTCGGGTAGATCGGGCCCTGATCGAGCTCGATCCACCCGGAGAATTGCCCGAGGTACGACGGCCCCCCGCGCCGATACCATCCGGCTATGGGCAAGGCCGGGCGTATCGCGATCACTATCACCGCGATCGTGCTCGCCTTGCTGATCCCGAACCTGGTCCTTGCACCGATGGGAGCACCGGCTGCAGGGAGTCTGATCGGACTCGCGGGTCTCGGCATTGCCATTGCAGCGGCATCGGCTGGGACCCGTCCGGCACTCCTGGCTGCACTCCTCTTCGCCCCCGCCACCCTCCTCATGACGGTAGATCAAGGGAACCCGACCTTCGGAGTTGTCGCTCTCGTGGCTGTTGCCGCCGCAATCGGATTGACAGCGCGGCGGGGGTGGAACAAAGCCTTCGTTCTGACCGGCATCGCGAGTGCGTTCATCGCAAGCGAGTGGACTCCCCAGGAACCCTTGACCGATCCCTTCATCTTCGCGTTCGTCATGGCGCTCTACCTCGTCGTCGTGGCACTCGCCGTGGGGGAGATCAACAAACGCCTTCTGCCCCCCGGCAAGTCCGCGGATCTTCCCTGGGAACGCGTTCTCGCCTACACCGGTGTCCTAGTTCTGTCGACGATCACCACCGCTCTCATCGCGCTGGGGGGCGACTGGGGGCACACTGGCGGATGGCTGATCATGACACCCTTCATCGTCATCCAGCCCTCCGCGAGGGATGGTTGGCGTAAGGCCCTAAATCGGTCGATCGGCACACTCGTCGGCTTCGCCATTGCCTACGTTGCTGCCGCGGTCCTCGGGAGTGGTACCGCCCTGATGATCGTGGGATATGTCTTCGCTATCGCCACCGCCATCGCCCTGGTGAAGAAGTGGCCCTACGCCCTCTATGCGACGGTGCTCACTCCGGCCATCGTGATCCTCGAAAGCGCCGGCCGAGATGTCGATCAAACCGGTGACAACCGGATCATCGCAACCCTTCTCGGCGTCGGAATCTCCCTAGTTGCGATGGCCGTCGTTCTCCTGATCTTGAATCGACAACTCATCGGGGGGCGTCACCTCAGGAGCAACGATGTTCATCAGTGATCTGCTCCGCCTGATCGTCATCGACATCGCGGTTATCGCGGGGCTGTCCATCGTCATCGGGGCGACAGCTCCCCGTTGGCCTGATCGCTGGCTGGATTGTGACCGTGGTCCTCTGCGTTGGAGTTTTCCTCGAAAGGAATTGACATTTCGTACACTCGGCGTGACCTGGATGGCTCAGCATCTCCCCGAGTTGGGAGCCATTTTCGGTGGGGCAAGCAAGGCGACACTGCCGGGTCGTGATGCTGAGAGCCTCCAGCGCTATCTCATCGAAGTGCGACGAGGCGAATGGGTGCACCTGCTCTCGATGCTCACCTTCATCCCACTCTTCTTCTTCAATCCCTGGTGGCTCGCACTGATCTTCACCGTGATCGTCATTGGTGGAAATACACCCTTCATCCTGATCCTTCGCTACAACAGATTGCGACTTAGCCGCCTGCTGAAGCGTATGACTGGCTAGGCTGCCGGCCGTGTCACATGACTATGGCGTCACCTCGATGACGGCACCGCTTCGTCGAGTTGCCGTGCGACCACCGGCACTCGGGTCAAATTTCTCCGATGCGCATTGGGATCAGCCGCTGGACGAACTACTGCTCCTCGACCAGCACGCAGCATTCGCCGGCATGCTCGAGCGCCTTGGCTGCGAGGTGAGCGTTCTTCCCGAGCGAGCCGATCTTGCTGACTCGTGCTTCACCTACGATCCCGCATTCGTCGTCGGCAACGGAGTTATTGGGCTGCGCTCCTCCAAGAGCGTTCGAACAAACGAGGGTCCCGTCTTGACGCAGGAGCTCTCCGAAATCGGAGTGCCGGTGCTCGGCTCACTGACCGGAGACGCCACCGCAGACGGCGGTGACATGTTCTGGCTCGACGAGCGCACTCTCGCCATCGGCCGTTCTTATCGCACGAACGCAGCAGCCGTGGCGCAGATCCGGGATCTCGTGCAACCCCAGGGCATTCAGGTCGACGTCTTCGACCTGCCTCACGACCAGGGGCCGGACTGGTGCCTACACCTCATGAGTGTCGTGTCCCCCGTTCGCCAGGACCTTGCTGTCGTCTACGAACGGCTCGCTCCGATCGCACTCCTTCAGGCGCTTGCCGAGCGTGGGATCGCGACGATCAGCGTGCCCGAGGAGGACTGGTTGTCCCTGGGCTGCAATGTGCTGGCGATCGAGCCGGGGGTTGTTGCGATCGCCTCGGGCAATGATGCGACTGTACAACTGCTCGCCGACGCCGGATGCGACGTGCATATCTACGCCGCAAGCGAGATCACCAAGGGTGAGGGTGGGCCGACCTGCCTCACTCGCCCAATATGGCGAGCGGGCTAGCACCTGTTACAGCGGTGAGTCGCCCGCGAGTTGCCAGACGCGCGCGCCGCCAACGAGCGCCGCTGTGTTGGGCACGATGACCGTGTCGTCCCCGAGTTTGGCTACTTGGGACGCCGTGATGTGACGGGAATTGCCGCCACCGATGTAGAGCCGGTCCCACACGAATATCGGCCGCAGACCATCCACCACTCGCACCACCCGACGCGACCAGAACGAGTCGCCGAGCCGACGACGCTCGGCTTCTCCGATATAGGTGTCGTAGCTCAACCCCCAACGGACTGGGGCCTGCGAAAGTTCCAGATGCGGCGCGAGCCGACCACCGTCGAACAGCGCACACCCCAGGCCCGTGCCAAGGGTCAGGACGAGCTCGAGCCCCTGGCCCGCGACGACTCCTGCAGCGTGGAATTCCGCGTCGTTCAAGACCATGGTGGGGACGCCGAGAGCATGCGTCAGTGCGCTTCGGGCATCGAATCCATGCCACTGCTCAAGGAGTTCGGGATCGACCTTGCTTCGCGGACCGCGAACGGTGACGTAGTGCGGCGTGGAGATGACCACTCCATGGCGGATCATGCCGGGGAGTCCCACACTGGCTCGCTCAGCCGAGGGGAGTTGATCGGCGAGCCCCAGGATCGTCTCAACAAAACGCTCGGTGGGGAGGGGGTAGGGAGTCGGCACACGGATCGGCTGAGCACGCATCGTCCCGGTCTCATCGAGCACGGTCGCCTTGAATCCACCACCCCCACAGTCCACAACAAGGGTCGAGGTGAGAGTGGCCGGCTTCGTATCGGGGGTCACACGACATCAGTGTGCCTGGTGCGGGGTCTCTCCGGTAGCCTGTCGGGGCTGGTTCGCCAGCACGGAGGCGTCGCCTAGTCCGGTCTATGGCGCCCGCCTGCTAAGCGGGTTTGGGGCTAAAACCCCATCGAGGGTTCAAATCCCTCCGCCTCCGCCATCGACGAAATGTGCCCCCGCAGGGGGTGCAGTTCGTCGATATAGGGGTGCGTGGGATTTGGGAGGAGTGACCGTAGGTCACGACGGCTCCCTCCGCCTCCGCCATCGACGAAATGTGCCCCCGCAGGGGGTGCAGTTCGTCGAGCCTTCAGCCGACGAAGAGGGCGCTCTTCTTGCGGCGACTGCGCACCTGGCGAAGCGGTCCGACAGCTGGGCCTGAGACCTTCTGGCCGGTGTCGGTGAATATCGAGCCATGGAGTGGGCAACGGAATCCGTTCCCCGACTCCACCACGGTGTACCCCTGGTGTGTGCAGCGAAGATCGAGGGCGAGATAGGTCTTCTTCCCGGTACGGACAACTGCGGTTGGAATTCCGCGAACGTCGCCGATCGTGGCGACCCCGCCAACCTTCCTCAAGGCCGGCACCTTCTTCAGCGCAACCTGTACCCGGCCACCCTTGAGAGATTTGACAGCATTACTCGGAGCTGGTGCGGCCTGAGCGGTGGACGCACCCGCAGCTACCAGGGCAATCCCGCACAGCCCGGCAGCTGCCTTTAGGGCATCTCGACGAGTCAGTTGGGGAAGGCCTGTAGCTTCCATGATCACCAGTGTGGCCCACCGGGAGAGGGGCCGCACGGCAATAGGGGTATCGTGACTCCTCGCACAACCCGGCGCCCGTAGCTCAACGGATAGAGCATCTGACTACGGATCAGAAGGTTAGGGGTTCGAATCCCTTCGGGCGCGCCCTTCACGTCCACACAGTGAGCGGGTGTTTCGCCTCGCCTTCCCCACGGCCGTTTAGCGGGTGATCAAGACCACACTGACCGGTCATAATTCGGGCCTACACTGGTCATATGACCGTTCTGTACCGAATGTCCGATTATGGGATTCGCTTCATCGTCGTCGCTGTCGTCGCTGCGCTGGCTCTCGTCGGCCCCGTGACGCTCAGCTCGCCGCAAACCTCGGCGATCGCGGCCACCCGTATCGATGCGGACTACCGGTCCTACTTCGCCGACACCGACCTCTACGGAACCGGCTGGGCAGCGTGCCCCTCACCCATCACCTATTCCATCGACGTCCGGGCCTTGAGGCACAGCCAGAAGACGCGAGAGATCCGCCGCGTGACCTGGTCGATGCGACAGTGGGCGAAGGCCTCAGGGGTCACTGTTCGGTTCACCGGACGGGAACGGCTCCGACTCGACCCCGCTAGCCACACCCTGCACCCGACGGACGGTTCGACTCAACGCGACCGACACGTCTACATCTCCTTCATCCGCGAGGGCAAGGATCCGCTCATGGTGGATCCGGTGGCGGGCCTTGCCATGCCGGCCCGAGTCCATGTCGCTGAACGCGAGGTCATCGGTGGCGTCGCACTCTTCCGCGCACGCCACGTTCGCGCACTCAGTCGAGTCGATGGCAAGGCCCTGAAGGGCCTCTACCTCCACGAACTCGGTCACGTCTTCGGACTCGGCCACGCTGAGAGAAGCGAGAACGTCATGCATCCGCTGGTGAT
>JBDQGZ010000049.1:0-13005 GCA_040265115.1 Candidatus Nanopelagicales bacterium | reverse complement strand
GGATTTCATGGCCCGACATTTCGGATGGTCTTTTCCTGCTGAGCGGGTGCTCGTTCTGCCCGACGTCCTGACGGGTATGGCGGAGTCATTGCGCGCGTTCACCGGCGATAGGGACGCGGTCGTTATCACACCGCCGATCTACCCGCCGTTCTTCAACATCACCCGCACCATCGCCCGTCGCGAAATCGTCGAGGTCCCTCTTGTCGACGACGAGGTCGATCTGGACGGTCTTGCGGAGGCTTTCGCGCGCCCCGAGGTCACTGCTTATCTCATGTGTCACCCGCACAACCCCACCGGTTACACCGCAGATACCGCAACACTGCGTCGAATTGCTGAACTTGCCCGTGAACATGGCGTTACCGTGATCAGCGATGAGATTTGGTCGCCGCTGACCTGGGGTGATCGCCCCTTCACGCCCTATCTGTCCTTCGACCCCGATCTCACAGCTCCCGACGTCGCGCTCGTGTCGGCGTCGAAAGCATTCAACCTGGCTGGCCTGAAGTGCGCGCAGATGGTGGCGGGTAGTGAGGAGACGGCGGCTCGTCTCCTTTCCTCCATCCCGATGGAGGTGACCTACGGAACGGGCCACCTCGGCATCATCGCGAGTGCGGCGGCCTACCGCGAGGGAGATGTGTGGCTGTCCGAACTTGTTCATCGGATTGAATCGAACGTGAGCCTGCTGGCGAAGGAACTGCGCGAGTACCTGCCCACAACTCGCTACCGAGTGCCGTCGGCGACCTATCTCGGGTGGGTGGACTGCCGAGAACTTGGGCTCGGACCCGATCCGGCGAAGGTGTTCTTTGACGAGGGTCGAGTGGCGTTGAATGCCGGTCATCTCTACGGGGAGGTGGGTCGCGGCTTCGTGCGGGTCAACGTGGCCACAGAGCCCGAGATCGTGGTGGAGATCGTTCAGCGAATGGCTCGAGCACTGAGCCGCGTCCCCGATGGCGCCTGAGTCACGCTCTGCGCCTGAGGCGACGTTGGGTCGCTCTCGCGGTCGTGCTCTCCCCGCTCGTCGTCGGCTTCATCGCTGAGGGAACAGGGATTCGAGCAGGCATCGCGACTATGGCCGTGGCGCTCATCTTCATCGCCGGGGTCGTGAAGGAGCGTCGCGTGTGACACGATGCCGCGATGCGCGCAGTCGTCATCTCCGAACACTCCGGTCCTGCCCAGATTGAGGTTACGGAGGTGCCAGAGCCCTCATTGACGCATGAACTCGGCGGCCCAGTGGTGTCCCTGGATGTGCATGCGGCGGGGGTGTCCTTCCCAGAACTTCTCCAGACCCGCGGGCTGTACCAGCACTCTCCTGATCTTCCCTTCGTTCCCGGTCTCGAAGCGGCCGGTGTTGTTCGCGAGGCGCCTGAGGGTAGTGAATTCGTTGCGGGTGATCGCGTGATGGCATTCACCAACATCGCGGGTCAAGCCGAGATTGCCGTAGCCCCCGCAGCGATGACCTTCGCTCTCCCGGATCATCTTGATTTCGCCGAGGGTGCGGCCGTGATCTTGAACATGCACACGGCTTACTTCGCCCTCGCGATGCGCGGACGTCTGAGCGCCGAGGAGATCGTGGTGGTGCATGGTGCCGCCGGTGGGCTGGGGACCGCCCTGGTGAGCATCGCCGCGGCACTCGGAGCAAAGGTCATCGCCGTGGTCTCCACGCCGGAGAAGGCGCGGTTCGCCGAACAGGCAGGCGCTCACCACACCGTCATGGCCAACGAGGAGTGGGCGAAGGGGGTGCGGGAAGTCGCACCGGACGGTGTCGACATCGTGTGCGATCCCGTCGGCGGTGATCGCACCACCGACTCGCTGCGCGTGCTACGCCGTGAGGGACGCTACGTCGTCCTCGGTTTCACCGCGGGAGAGATCCCCCAGGTCCGAGTGAACAGACTCCTTCTCAACAACCTCGATGTCGTGGGAGCCGGCTGGGGCGCCTTCATCCGTCATGATCCGGTCGCCTTCCGACGCATCGGCGATGCGGTGACCGACCTTCTGCGCGCCGACCAGATTCGCCCGATGGTGGGCCATCGACTTCCACTCGATGAGGCGCGTGCGGCGTATGACCTGCTCGATCACCGACAGGCTCTCGGCAAGGTCGTTCTCGAGATCCCGCGGTGACCCAGGGCACCGAACCGGTGCCGGGACATGACCATGTGCATTTTGCGCACAGGGAAGGTCGGCCGGTAGTCGTCAAGACCGGAACCATCGAGTCGCTCCGGCGCGAGGCGCTGGCTCTGACCCAGCTCGGCGATCGCGCCGCGGACGTGGTGGAACTCGTGGAAATCGATGGGGGTCGTGCCCGACTCGTGACCGCGCGGGTGCTGCCCGGGGACGATCTACGCCCCCTTGTGCAACGTGATGACGATGTCGCGACCACGATCATCGCCGAGATCGTCGAGGATTTCCGCCAGCACCTTCGCCTCCCTGGTTCGTCGAGCAATTCACTGCCGCACGTGGGAGCCGTGGTTGAGCCGATTGCTCGATGCGAGGACCCCCGTCTACCTCGGGATGTTCGGTACCTCGCGCAGCAGCTGTGCGACGAACTTCTCGGCTCGATGGATTGCCGTGTCGTGCATGGTGATCTTCAGCATCGCAATGTCCTAAGACACGGGGTATCGGATGATCACCGGTGGGTGGCGATCGATCCCCACGGCTGGCTGGGAGATCCGTCCTTCGAGTTCGCTGCTGCACTGGCCGCACCGGAGAGCCTCATGCAGATACATCCGGAAGCCGAGACGCGACGAGATGCTCGGGGAATCGATCCAGCACCTCTCGTCGCAGCGACGGCACGACGCATCGGGATTCTCGCGGAGATCAGTGGCGATGATCCACAGCGACTATGGGCCTGGGCGTTCGTTGGCGCTGTCATTGCGGAGGCTCGAATGCTCGAGCTGCACAACCTCGTTCATGGTGCGCCCCTCTCGTTGGCGCAGGGGATTTCAGCTCGCGGCTTGGTGTAGCCGTCAGTGCCGAGGCATCACACGGTGGAGAATTCCAGCATCGTCGTGGTGGCGTATCGCTCGCCGGGCTGCAGGATGGACGGACCGAGCACGGGTTGATTGGGGGCGTCGGGCGCGCGCTGTGCCTCCAGGGAAACCGATTGATATCTCTCGAAGGGATCTGCAAGACCGTTGCCGGTGTAGACCTGGACACCGGGTGCATCGCTACTCACCCGCATTCGCCGCCCCACCCCTGCTGCGATGAGATCGGCGACGAGTCGCATTCCCTCTCCATCGGGTAGGTAGCAGGTGTCGAGCCCCCCGGTGGCTTCGATGACCGGTTGCAGCACCCTCGAATCCCGGAGATCGAACAAGGTGTCGGTGACCTCGTCGATCCCCACGGGAATCCCCGTGTCATCGGTGACCAGTCGGCGCATCGCCGGGACCATCAGCTGGTGCGCACCGACGGCACGGGAGCCGGCGAGGTTCCAATAACCATGATTAGCCATGTTGATCACCGTCGAAGCATCTGTGACGGCGGAGTAGTCGATGGTGAGGGAGTCCGGGGTGATTTCGTAGGTGGCCTGCGCAGTGACAGTGCCGGGGAATCCCATGTCGCCGTCCGGGCTGGTGAGCTCGAAGGTGATCGTGGCGAGGTCATCGTCGTCGACGAGTTCGATGATCTTCCAGACCTGTCGATCGAAACCTCGTCGACCTCCGTGAAGGGTGTTCCCGTCCTTGTTCACATCGAGGCGATGCTCCGCACCGTCAATGCTGAACCGGCCTCGTGCGATGCGGTTCGCATACCGCCCGAGCGTGCCACCGAGGTGCGGATTGAGCGTGCTATCAGCATGATCGGCAGGTGCCGGCAGATGCAGGTGCACATGGCCGACGATTCCCTGGGCATCGGGCACTTCGACGGTGCGGATCGCGGCACCCAGGCTCAGCAGTTGGACCCGCAACGCACCTAGATCGATGTCGAGAGTCTCGAAATCCACCAACTCGCCCTCGTGGGTTCGAGCTGGCACCGACGTGCGTGTGATAGTCATGCCGCACCTCCGTCGGAGGAGCCTAGTGCGGCATCAACGACGATCCGCGCGGCCTGCTGGACCTCCGCGAGGTGCTCTGCCCCCAAGAAACTCTCGGCGTAGATCTTATAGACGTCCTCGGTTCCCGACGGCCTTGCGGCGAACCACGAGGAAGCAGCGACGACCTTCACTCCGCCCAAGGCTGCACCATTTCCGGGGGCGTGGGTGAGGACCGTCTCGATGGGCTCGCCAGCCAATTCGTGGGCCGTGACCTGATCGGAGGTGAGTGCCGCGAGGGCGGCTTTCGCTTCGCGGTTGGCGGGAGCATCGATCCGCGCGTACGCCGGGTCGCCGAAGCGCTCGGTCAGTCTCCGGTAGTGAGCAGATGGTGAAGCGCCGGTTGTTGCGAGGATCTCACTGGCGAGCAGCGCGAGAATGATCCCGTCCTTGTCCGTCGTCCACGGTTGTCCGTCGCGACGGAGGAAGGACGCGCCAGCGCTCTCCTCCCCTCCAAAACCGATGCGACCGTCGATCAATCCCGGTACGAACCACTTGAAGCCGACCGGAACCTCCCACAGTGTGCGACCGAGATGGGCGGTCACCCGATCGATCATGGACGAGCTCACCATCGTCTTACCGACTGCAGCCTCGCCCCACCATCCATCCCGGCGAGAGAACAGGTAGTCGATGGCAACCGCAAGAAAGTGGTTGGGGTTCATCAGTCCCGCGTCCGGAGTGACGATGCCGTGCCGATCGGAGTCTGCGTCATTGCCGGTAGCGATGTCGAAGTCATGGCGAGCCCCGATGAGCGAGGCCATGGCATGGGGCGAGGAGCAATCCATACGGATCTGGCCGTCCCAGTCCAAGGTCATGAACCGCCAGGTCGGATCGATACGTGGATTGACGACGGTGAGGTTCAATCGGTGGCGCTCGGCAATCGCCTCCCAGTACGCCACGCTCGCCCCGCCTAGCGGGTCGGCTCCGATACGTACGCCCGCGTCACGGATGGCGTCAAGGTCCACCACGCTCGGCAGATCGTCGACGTACGTGCCGAGGAAGTCGTAGCGCTGGGTAGTGCTTGCTGCCAGGGCGCTGGTGAGAATGACTCGACGTACTCCCTCGAGGCGCAGGCCCAGGAGTTCATTCGCGCGCTCTTGGATAGTCGTGGTGATGTCCGATCCGGCCGGACCTCCGTCCGGTGGGTTGTATTTGAAGCCGCCGTCGCGTGGTGGATTGTGCGACGGGGTGATCACGATGCCATCGGCGCGACCCGGATCATCAGCGCGGCGACCGAAGTTGTGGCGCACGATGGCGTGCGACACCGCCGGTGTCGGGGTGAGGGCATCAGGGTTGTCGATGAGCACGGTCACGCTGTGAGCGGCGAGGACCTCCAGCGCGGTGGCCCACGCCGGGCGACTGAGGGCGTGGCTGTCGCGACCGAGGAACAAGGGTCCACGAATCCCGGCGGCCTTCCGAAATTCGCAGATGGCCTGGGTCGTGGCTGCGATGTGGTCATCGTTGAAGGCCGAGTCGAGGGCGGATCCGCGGTGACCGGAGGTGCCGAAACTCACCCGCTGTCCCGGATCTTGCGGGTCAGGATGCTGGGTGTAGTAGGCCGTCACCAGGGCAGCCGGGTCGATCAGATCGTCCTCGGTGGCCGGTTGGCCGGCTCGGGGATGCACCGTCATGACGGTCATCTTGCCGGGTTCGGTGTGTGCTTGGTGTATCGCTAGGGTGAATTCGTGCGAACGCTTCTCATCGCCAATCGGGGCGAGATCGCGATTCGGGCGGCGCGTGCTGCTCGTGAACTCGGGGTCACGTCGGTCGCCGTCTATGCGCCGGAGGACAGGTCGGCGCTTCATCGGCTTATCGCGGATCGGGCGTATGAAATAGGTAAGCCGGGTCACCCGGTGCGGTCCTATCTCGACATCGACGAGCTCATCGCGATCGCCCGAGAGGCGGGGGCCGATGCGGTCTATCCCGGCTATGGCTTCCTGTCCGAGAGCGCCCCGTTCGCCCAGGCGTGCTTGGATGCTGGCTTCACCTTTGTGGGGCCCTCCCCACAGACGCTGAGTCTGACCGGCGACAAGGTGCGAGCGCGCGAAGCGGCCATGGCCGCGGGGGTTCCAGTGTTGAAGGCCTCAGGCCCGATCCGCTCGGTCGACAAGGGGATCGAGGCGGCACGGGAGGTCGGCTTTCCACTGTTCATCAAGGCCAGTGCCGGCGGTGGGGGTCGCGGTATGCGCCGAATTGAGGGGCCGGATGGCTTCGCCGGGTCATTGGAATCGGCAAGCCGTGAGGCTGAGGCGGCATTTGGCGACCCCACCGTGTTCCTTGAGCAGGCGATCACCCGTCCGCGTCACGTGGAGATCAACGTCCTCGCCGATGCGGCCGGAGAGGTCATTCACCTCTTCGAGCGCGATTGCTCTGTGCAGCGGAGGCACCAGAAGGTCGTCGAGATCGCACCGGCACCCGGATTGCCGGTCGCGCTTCTCGACCGACTCGCCGAGCATGCGGTGACGTTCGCGCGCAGCGTGGGCTACGTGTCGGCCGGAACGGTGGAATTCCTGGTGTGGGCCGACCCTGAGACAGCAGCGGCCGATCACGTCGATGGATATGGCTACGCGTTCATTGAGATGAACCCGCGCATCCAGGTCGAGCACACGGTGACCGAGGAGGTCACGGGCATCGATCTCGTGCTGGCTCAGTTGCAGATTGCGGCGGGTGCCACACTCGCCGAACTCGGTCTATCCCAGCCGGCTGAGCGACCTGAGCGAACGGCAATCCAGTGTCGTCTCACCACCGAGGATCCCGCGGATGGCTTCCGGCCGAGTACCGGAACGATCCTGGCGTATCGATCACCCGGCGGCCCCGGTATTCGCTTGGACGGGGCGACGTACACCGGAGCTGAGATCTCTCCCTACTACGACTCACTGCTCGTGAAAATGACGACCAGCGGTGCCGATCTGGAGCAGGCCTCCCGGCGTGCCCGTCGAGGGCTGGATGAATTCCGGGTTCGTGGAGTGTCGACCAACGTGGGCTTCCTGCGAGCCCTCCTCGATGATCCCGACTTCCTCTCCGGAGATCTCACAACCTCCTTCCTCGATGAGCACCCCTACCTGCTGGAGGCAGCCCAGCGCGGACCCGGTTCGGGTCTACTCACGAAGTTGGCCGAGGTCACGGTCAACCGCCCCCACGGTCGTCCCGCCCGCGAACTCACCGATCCCCGGGCTCTGCTTCCCACGGTTGACAGATCGCCGACGGTCGGGACGCGCGACATCCTCACGGCGGAGGGACCCGAGGGATTGGCGCGATATCTGCGTGGCCGCGTCGCACTGCCGGTGACGGACACCTCGTTGCGTGATGCTCATCAGTCGCTGCTCGCGACCCGGGTGCGCACCGTAGATCTCGTGGCGGCGGCCGAGGCGACATCGGCGATGCTGCCGAGCCTGGTGTCGCTGGAGTGTTGGGGCGGGGCAACCTTCGACGCCTCCCTGCGATTCCTGCGCGAGGATCCGTGGGACCGATTGGTGCGACTACGCGACGCGTCCCCGCATGTGGCGTTGCAGATGCTGATCCGTGGCCGCAATCTGCTCGGCTACGCGCCATATCCGCGCCCGGTCATCGGTGCCTTCGTCGCCGAGGCCGTTGCGGCGGGAGTGGACATCCTGCGAGTCTTCGACGCGCTGAACGACATCGAACAGATGCGCGATGTCATCGGCGCAACCCGGGATGCTGGTGCGTATTCCGAGGGTGCACTGTGCTACACCGGCGACCTGCTCGATCCGGCAGAGACCACCTACACACTGGACTACTACCTCGGCATTGCCGATGATCTTGTCAACGCAGGCGTGCACGGATTGGTCATTAAGGACATGGCGGGGCTGTTGCGTGCACCGTCGGCCACGGCTCTCATCACGGCCTTGCGTCAGCGGTTCGATATTCCGGTCCGGCTGCACACCCATGACACGGCGGGTGGGCAGATGGCGACCTATCTTGCCGCCGCTGAGGCGGGTGTCGATGGCGTCGACTGTGCGAGTGCGCCGGTGGCATCAGGTGGAAGTCAACCGGCCATGGGTGCTCTCGTCGCGGCGATGGCGCACACGGAGAGGGACACCGGCCTCGATCTTGGCGATGTGCTGTCGCTCGAACCGTTTTGGGAGGCTCTACGCGACACCTATGCGCCCTTCGAGGCGGGACAGCGCTCCCCATCGACTCGGGTCTACCGACATGAGGTGCCCGGTGGGCAGCTGTCGAATCTGCGGGCTCAGGCCGATGCCCTCGGGGTGGGTGACCGATTCGATGAGGTGCTCGAGGCTTACGCCGAGGCAAACATCGTCCTCGGTCGCCCCGTGAAGGTGACCCCGTCATCGAAGGTCGTCGGCGACCTCGCGCTGTGGATGGTCACCTCCGGTGTGAGTCGCGAGGAAATGCTCGCCGATGGAGCAAGGTATGACCTGCCGGCGTCGGTGGTGGCGTTCCTGCATGGTCAGCTCGGCACACCCGCCGGGGGCTTCGTGCAGCCGTTCACCGATGAGGTCACCGCCGCACGTCCCGAACCGCCCGCACCGAGTGTCGATGCCGATGATCTGGCGATGCTCGCCGATTCCGACCGCCATGATCCGGAGCAACGACGCGCAGCGCTATCGCGGCTCATGCTGCCCTCCGAAGCGGCGGGATTGGTGGCATCGCAGGAGGAGTTCGGCGATGTCTCGGTCATTCCGACGATTCCCTTCCTTTACGGCCTCGAACCCGGTCGCGTCGAGCGAATCGAAGTTGCCCCAGGTCAGACGTGGTTCGTGGAACTCGACGCCATCGGCGATGTCGACGAGACCGGGCACCGTCGGGTTCACCTGTGGGCGAATGGTCAGCCGTGGGCCCTGCGCGTCCTGGATACCTCGGTGACGGGAACGCGGGAAGCGCGTCGGCGCGTGGATCCCAGCGATCCCCGCCAGATCGGCACGACGGTTCCGGGTGTGATCACCATCTCGGTCGCGCCAGGAGACGAGGTGGTGGCAGGCGACCGGCTCGCGGTGATCGAAGCGATGAAGATGGAATCCGTGGTGACCGCACCGCGAGCCGGGGTCGTTCAGGCGGTGCACCTGTCCACGGGCGACCAGGTCGAAGCCGGGGATCTCGTCGCGGAGATCGCATGACCATCGCGGACTCAGCTCTTCCGATCGACGAAGCGGTGATCCGGACGATCGCTCGGACTCCATCACTACTGGTGTGCTGCGACTACGACGGGACCCTAGCCCCGATTGTGGAGGATCCCCGCAGCGCAATCCCTCTCCCGGAAGCCGTGGGAGGGCTGCGAGCTTTGAGCCAACTGCCGTCCACGACGGCCGCCGTCGTGTCCGGACGCGCACTCCGCGATCTCGCGGCACTGTCCCGACTCCCGTCGGAGATCCACCTGGTGGGAAGCCATGGATCGGAATTCGACCTCGACTTCGCCCGAGACCTCACCACCGATCAGTCCGCCCTGCTCGGGCAGATCGATCAGACGTGTCGCCAACTCATCCGCGATGTGCCCGGCGCTCATCTGGAACATAAGCCGGCCAGCGTCGCCGTGCATGTTCGTGCAGTCGAGGATGAGCGGGGAGGGGCCCTGCTCGACGAGGTGGAACGCCTCGCGGGCGTCCTACCAGGGGTGCAGGTGCGCCACGGCAAGAAAGTCCTCGAGCTGAGCGTCGTGCACTCGGATAAGGCTGAAGCGGTCTCGCTGCTGCGTCACCGTCTCGGTGCGTCGGCAGTGCTCTTCATCGGGGACGACCTCACCGATGAGAGTGTCTTCGCCGACCTCACCGGTCCGGATCTCGGTGTGAAGGTGGGGGAGGGCGACACGGCCGCTGGCTATCGGGTGAGTGATCCGCATGCGGTCGCCGTTCTTCTCGCTGATGTCCTCGCCGAACGGCAACGCTGGCTTCTCGGCGGTCACGCCCATCCCATCGAGGACTACACACTGCTCTCCGATGGTCGAACGGTCGCCCTGCTCTCGGAGCGGGGCGGCATCGACTGGATGTGCGCCCCTGATCCAGACTCACCCGCGCTCTTTGCCGGACTTCTCGCTGACGCGACAGCGGGACATTTCACGATCTTGCCGGTCCATGGTGAACCGCCCATGTCGACCACCTACGTTCCCGACACCATGACTGCGCGCACTCGGTGGGCGGGTCTGGAACTCATCGACTATCTCGACGGTGGCCCGCGACTCGAGAGGGATGACTCCTGTGCGGTTCGCCTCGTGCGTGTTCTGAGCGGTCGACAGCCAGCGCGAGTCGAGTTCGTTCCCCGACCCCAATTCTCCGCGGTGCCGGTCACTATCAAGGTGGTGCCCGGGGGTTTGGCCGTTCAAGGAGCTTCCGACGCAATCTGCCTCGCCGCACCGGGAGTGGAGTGGACCATCTCCGATGGCATCGGGGGACAGACTGCCACTGCTGTGATCGATGCGAGTGCGAGCCCGGTTGTGCTCGAATTGCGTTACGGCACCGACGACGTCTCCGACGAATGCGCAGGTCGCGCGCGATCGGTAGTCGAACAGTCCTGGCGGGACTGGGTCGAGGCGCTGGATCTGCCCGGCGTGGATCCGGAGTGGGAGAGGCGGTCGGCACTCACCTTGAAAGGTCTGTGCTACTCGCCGACGGGAGGGGTCCTGGCTGCGGCGACGACGAGCCTGCCCGAAGGTGTCGGGGGTCTGCGTAACTGGGACTACCGCTATGTCTGGATTCGCGATGCGGCACTCACGGTCCGTGCGCTGGTTGATCTTGGTTCACTTGCCGAAGCCGAGGCCTACCTCGACTGGTTGCACAGTGTGGTCGCGGCAGCTTCAAGTCCGGAGCGGCTGCATCCGCTTTATTCGATCCATGGCACCGAACTCGGGCCGGAGGCAGTCCTCGATCACCTGCCCGGGTATGCCGGCAGCCGCCCAGTCCGGGTTGGAAACGCCGCGCAGGGACAGGTGCAACTCGATGTGTTCGGGCCCGTCGTTGCATTGATCGATGAGGTCTCCGAGCGTCGAGGTTCGGTATCCGATGCAGAGTGGGACCTTGTCGAGGACTGTGTCACCGCGGTGTCGATCCGGTGGCGCGAACCAGATCATGGAATCTGGGAGATTCGTGATCATCCCCGCCATCACGTCCACTCGCGCATGATGTGTTGGTTAGCGGCCGATCGTGGACGCAGGATTGCGGATCGACGTGGCACCGCTCGACCTGAGTGGCGAACATTGAGCGACGACATCGTTGAGGATATCGAGCGGAACGGCTTCGACGAGGAACTCGACTCATATGTCTGCGCCTATGACCGCAAGGTTGCGGATGCTGCTGTCCTGCAGGGGATCCTAGAGGGATACCCTGCGTCCCAGGAGCGCATCGCCGGGACGGTGGCATTCATGGAGAGCCAACTGCGCCACGCTGGTGGTGTGTATCGATACCGCTACGACGATGGACTCGCCGGGCATGAGGGTGCCATGCATATCTGCGGCGCCTGGCTTGCGGCAACCTACGTTCGGCTCGGCCAACTCGACGATGCGCGGCAGATGCTCTCAGCGATGTTCGATGCCAGTGGGGTCACCAGGCTGCTCCCCGAACAGATCGACCCGACTGACGGCCGCGGACTGGGGAATCACCCGCAGGCGTATTCACACCTCGGAGCGCTTGCGGTCGCTCGGGAATTGAGTCGGGCCCGCGCCCGATGATCGACGACAGCGATATCGATCCGCACGGTATTCCCGATCGGCGGTATGGCACGACCCCGGCGACCGCGCCAGGTCCCAGCGGTCCGCAGATGTTGCGCGCGTTTACCCAGATCCGCCGTGATCCACTGCAGTACCTCGTGGACACATCAGCACAGTTCGGACCGGTCGTGCAGTTCCCGATCCCGCGCCCACCGAGTTACCTCGTGTCCGACGCTTCAGCGGCTCGACGGGTCCTCACCACCCATGCACGGGGCTATGACAAGCAGACACTGCAGTACTCATCGTTGTCGCTCGTCACCGGCGAAGGTTTGTTGACCTCGGATGGTGAGGTGTGGCGGCGACAGCGCCGGCTGGTCCAACCCGCCTTTCATCACGAGGCCATTGCGGCAGTGGGGGATCACGTGGCCGCTGCACTCGACCGTCTCGATGAACGCTGGACCCAGTTGCCGCCGCGAGGCGCGATCCTCGATGTCGACGAGATCATCATGCGCACCACTCTCGAGGTCGTCGGCTCCTCCCTCTTCGGCACCGACCTCGCGGGGGATGCCCATCGACTCACCGAGGCGACGCTGAGCGCACTCGATGTCGTCGTCGCTCGCGCGCGAGTCCCGATCACTCCTCCGGGGTGGGTGCCGACCCCGTCGAATCGACGGCTCCAGCAGGCGGTGCGCACCCTCGATGAGGCGGTCGCAGGCATCCTGGCCGAGCGTCGAGCCGAGACGCCCGGACATCGACGGGCCGACATGCTCGATCTACTCCTGGCCCCCGATGATGAGGGGGATGTCCTCAGCCCCACCGAGATCCGCGATCAGGTGGTGACCTTCATCGTCGCCGGTCACGAGACGGTGGCGAGTGCGCTCACCTGGGCGCTGTGGCTAGTCTCCGGCGACGATGCGGTCGCGCAACGGTTGCAGGACGAAGCCGTGGCGGTGCTCGGGGACGGTGCGCCGCGGGTCGAGGATGTGCGGCGGCTGCCCTACGCGCGTGCGGTCCTCGATGAGGCGATGCGGCTGTATCCACCGGCCTGGTTGGTCACCCGTCGTGCCCGGGAGGCCGATGTCCTGGGGGGACGGGTGATCCCGGAGGGCGCACTGGTGATCCTGAGTCCCTATCTGGTGCACCGGGATCCGAAGGTGTGGGCCGATCCGGATCGATTCGACCCGGATCGCTTCGCCGGCGGACTGCCCCGGGGTGGGGATGCTGCGGCTGCCTACTGGCCCTTCGGGGCCGGACCGCGACTGTGCATCGGCCGGGAGTTCGCTCTCCTCGAGGGGGTGCTGCTGCTCGCCGGACTTGCCCGGCGGGTTCGCTTTGCTCGCGATCGGGGGATCGCGCCCCCGCGAGC
>JBDQGZ010000048.1:0-13083 GCA_040265115.1 Candidatus Nanopelagicales bacterium | reverse complement strand
CGCGATTGACCCTGCAGCGAGGGGATGAGGTCATCGAGGGCGTCTACTGGGCCATCGTGCAGAACACCTCTCCCTGGACCTAACTGGGCTCCCTGCCGATCGACGCCTGCCCGGATGCCTCCTTCGACACCGGACTCGATGCTTTCGCGCTTCGACGCATGGGCCTGATCACCGCCGCCCGGGCCAGTCGCCGGCTGCTCGCCGGGTCCCGCGCCGGCTCGACGCGCCGCAGCATCACCGTGTGGCATGACACCTCAGCCCTCGCCATCGCGGCCGACCCACCCACCCCGATGCAGGCGGATGGGGAGGGCCTGGGCTTCGTCAGCCTGGCCCGACTGCGGTCCCATCCCGCCGCCCTGAACACCGTGCAGCCGATCACCGAGGTGGAGGGCTCCCACGAGCCGCCCGTGACCAATCCGGGGGAATAATCCGATTATCGGGCATCTCTGCGACATGCCTGTGATGAAGACGACATAGTTTCGAGGCGATTCAGGGGTGATTCGTCTTGTGGGCGCCCCGCAACCGTGTCACCCTAGAGGATGTCGTTCCCACGATGAGCGACATCTACCGCGCTGAGGGCGCACTGAGGAGGACCGCATGGACTGGCGCCACAATGCCGCCTGCCGTGACGAAGACCCCGAGTTGTTCTTCCCGATCGGCAACACCGGCCCGGCCCTGTTGCAGATCGAAGAGGCCAAGGCCGTCTGCCGCCGCTGCGATGTCATCGACGAGTGTCTCGCCTGGGCTTTGGAGTCTGGACAGGACGCCGGTGTCTGGGGAGGCCTGAGCGAGGATGAGCGTCGTGCACTCAAGCGGCGTAACGCTCGTCTGCGAGCCCGCACCACTGCCTGACCGACCCGGTCGAGGTCAGTAGACCGGCACCGAGATCGACGCCCACGTCGTCCCATCTCTTCGTTCGATCCCCACAGTCCCCGTCAAGTCCTCCTCGATCAGGCTGCGCACGATGCTCAGGCCCAGCCCCGAGGTGTGACTCGGGTCGAATCCCACACCATCATCAATCACGGCGACGACGAGGCGATCCTCATCGTTTGCCCCCAGCGACTGCCGATGCGCCTCGACCCGGATGAGCCCGGCTCCCGAGTGTTCCACCGCATTCGCCAGCAGCTCCGAAACCGCCATCGCGATGGGGCCGGCGATCTCCCCCGACAGGGATCCACCTCCGCCGCCCGTCACGCCGTCTCCGATCTCGATGACGATCTGCGGACTGACCTCCGCGCCGCTCACCGACAACTGACGACTGAGCTCGACGAGCCGAGAAAGCATCTCGGCAAGTTCCACTTCCTCGGCGGGGGACACCGCGAGGATGTCGTGCACCGCCGCAATGGCCCCCACCCGACGACCAGCTTCGGCAAGAGCCACCTGCGCCTCGGGTTCGTGCACCCGCCTCGCCTGCAGGCGTAGCAGTGCCGCCACCGTCTGCAGGTTGTTCTTCACCCGATGATGAGCCTCCCGTAACGCCGCATCCTTGCTGAGTAGGGCACGATCCCTGCTGCGTAAATCGGTCACGTCCCGCACCAGGATGACCGCGCCCGAGTGACGCCCCCGCTCGAGCAGCGGCCACGAGCTGATCACCAGGCTGCCCTGGGGAGCATCCACCTCCACGAATCCAGCACGCCGCCCACTGATGATCGGTGGCAGTGCGGCATCAACCGGACCCGGACGCCGCATCAATCGAGCGAGGGTTCGGGACAGGTCGGCGCCAACCGGATCCGTGGCCAGACCGAGTCGGCGCAGCGCCGACACCGCGTTCGGGCTCGCCTGATTAACCCGTCCCTCCGCGTCCAGGGTGATGAGCCCATCGCCGACCCGCGGCGACTGCCCCGCACTGGTCTCGCGGGAGACTCCTGACGGAGGGAACTCACCCCGGCGAAGCATCCCGAACAGCACACCCGCGACCTGCTCGTACACCTGTTGAAGGAGTCCGGCCGCGTGGGATCGCGCCTGGCGAGCGATCACCGCGATCACCCGGCCGTCAGATCCGGGAACGGCGATCGCCTCCGGCGAATGAATCTCTCCGACGAGCCCGGACACCCGGGCCCGGTCGACCTCCGGCAGGCGTCCTCGTGGCAGGAAGGTTCCCACGATCTCATCAGGGACAGACGTGGGTGCCGTCGTGGGCCGCACCATCGCCGCGGCGACATACCCCGCCGCATTCCACGTGGGTAGCCACAAGACGAGATCAGCCTGGCTGAGATCGGCGAGGATCTCCCAGGAGTCGACCAGCGCCCGTAGACGCGCGAGATTCTCCGACGACAGGTCGGTTCGCTCTTCCACGACGCGCTCAAGGCTGCCCACGAACATGCAGGCTACGCTGCCCGTCATGAACAATCGCACCTTCGTCGCCGTCATCGCCGGCATCCTGGTCGCCGCCCTCCTCGTCAGCGTCATCACACTCTTCATCTAGGCGGGTTGCGGTGTCGAACACTCCCGAGCACGGCGGACAGCAGGCGGTCAACGCAGCGGTCGACCACGGAGTACGGGCGATGTTCACCCTGTCCGGAGCCCACGTCTTCCCGCTGTACGACGCGGCCGTCGGCGGTAAGGAGTCCGTGGAAGCGGGCGCCACCGGTCCGCTGCGGCTCGTCGATGTGCGACACGAGCAGACCGCGGTCTTCGCCGCCGAAGCCATCGGCAAGCTGACACGAACCCCAGGTCTCGCCGTCGTCACTGCAGGTCCCGGGGTCACCAATGCGGTGTCCGCCATCACCGGCGCCTGGGTTAACGGCTCACCCATGGTCGTTATCGGCGGCCGTGCCCCTGATGCTCGCTGGGGCTCAGGAGCCCTGCAGGAACTCGACCATCCGCCACTCGTCGCCTCTGTGACCAAATCAGCGACGACCGTGCACGACCCGGCGGACGTGTTCGCCGCGGTCGACACTGCCTTCACCCTTGCCGGATCAGCCCATCGCGGCCCCGTCTTTCTCGATGTACCCATGGATGTGCTGTTCACCCCTGCCGAAGCACATAAAGGCGCCACGCCAAATGTCACGGATCGGACCCCCCAGGCCGGAGACATCGACGCTGTCGCCACCGCGTTGCGGAGAGCCGAGCGACCGATCCTCATCCTCGGCAGCGACGTGTGGGCTGACGGCGCTGAGGTGAGCGCGCGCGAATTCGTCGAGCGTTTTGGGTTGCCGGTCATCGCGAACGGGATGGCGCGCGGCGTCCTTCCCCCCGACCACCCACTGCTCGTGACGCGGGCTCGCGGTAGGGCTTTCGCTGGAGCGGACCTCGTCATCGTGGCCGGCACCCCCCTGGACTTCCGCCTCGGCTATGGCGCATTCGGGTCGCCGGAGTCGCCAACCCCGGTTGTCCATCTCGTCGATTCGCCAGGCCAGGTCGCCGATCATCTCGACCTCGCCGCGAGTGCCTACGGTGATCTGTCGACGGTCTTCGCGAGCATCGAAGATGAGCTCGGCGATCAGCAGGCGCCGCTGGAGTGGGCGCAGATGTTGCGCGAAGCCGCCCTCGGCGCCCTTGCCGCTGATGCACCGCTGCTCGCCAGCGATGCTGATCCGATTCATCCAGCTCGCATCTACGGCGAACTGATCCCACGCCTGTCCGACGATGCCGTCGTGATCGGTGACGGTGGCGACTTCGTCTCCTTCGCCGGACGCTTCATCGAGCCGAAGTTGCCCGGGCGCTGGTTGGATCCCGGTCCCTATGGCTGTTTGGGCACCGGGCCCGGCTACGCCATGGCCGCCCGCATCGCACACCCGGATTCACCCGTCGTCCTGCTCATGGGTGACGGGGCTGCTGGCTTCTCCCTTATGGACGTGGATTCCCTTGTGCGCCAGAATCTTCCCGTGGTGATGATCGTGGCGAACAACGCCGGTTGGGGTCTCGAGCGACATCCGATGCGCTTCCTCTATGGCTACGACGTCGTCGCCGATCTCGCGCCGACCCACTATGACGAGGTGGTACGCACCCTCGGCGGTGCTGGCGAGACTATTGCCGATCCGGCGGGCATCGGTCCCGCGATCGACCGTGCCCTCGATTCAGGCGTGCCGTACCTGGTCAATGTGCTCACTGACCCCGAGGTGGCCTATCCCCGGTCGACCACGGGAGTGTGATCCGATCAGCCGCAGAGTTGCCGCACCAACGGCGTGACGTCGGCGGGACCACCGGACCAGCCGTTCGGGCGCCACTCCAGGTGAAGATGCACCGCACCAGGCGATCCGGTGTCTCCCATGTAGCCGATCACCTGACCGGCCTTCACCTTCTGGCCGACGCTGAAGTTGATCGAGTCGAAGTGGCCGTAGAAGAACATGCCGTTGGGCCCGGTGATATCGAGGATCAGCGAGCCATTGGACTGGTATCCACTGCGGGTCACCGTGCCACCGTCGATCGCATAGATCGGGGTGCCGCGCGAACCCATGAGGTCGAGGCCAGCGTGAGAACGACCACCGGGGCGCGGCGCGCCCAAGCCCTGGCCGTAGGTGAACGAGGCGGCGGGGCAGAACCGGCCGTTGACGTTGATGGTGCCGCTGCCGCCGGAGGACGAGCCACCGCCGGATGAACCCGAACCACCGGAGGACGAGCCACCCGAGCTGCTCGAACCACCGCTGGAGGAGCCACCCGAGGAACTAGGCGCACCGGGACCGAAGTCGGTGCCGTAGGTGGCGTGAGCTGACGCCGCAGACGAGGCGACCTCAGCACCGAGGGACTTCCATGTCCAGGTGGCGATCGTGCCGGTGCGGGGCAAGCCCACGGACTCCTGGAAGTCCTTCACTGCAGCCGCCGTCTTGGGTCCGAAGTAGCCCGAGGCGGGCTCGACGCCGAGCGCACGCTGTACGACCGCGATGGCCTCTCCCTCATCACCCTGTTCCAGAATGGGCGGTTCGGCTGAGCGCGCGGGCGCTGACTCGGGCGGATCGCCGGCGGTATAGCCGTCGGACTTCTCCGCGACCGTTTCCGCCTTGGCCACGACATCCTCACCCAGGGCGGCCCAGGTCCACGTGGCGATCATGCCGGTCTTCGGCAGACCCATGCTGCCCTGGAACTGCTTAACCGCCTTGCGGGTCTTCGGACCGAAGTAGCCCGAGACCGGCTTCACGCCGAGAGCGCGCTGAGCGACCTTCACCACACGACCGCTGTCCCCTTCGGAGGCAACGGGAAGATCCGCGGAGACCTTCCGCAACTGCTTCGGCGTGCGGCCGGTGTAGTCGTCTTCAGCAGCGGCAGAACGGGAACGGGTCGAGGACGCCTGCTCCTGCGGGGCATCGGCCTCGGCGGGAGCGCTCGACTCCACGACGTCAGCGGTCTCGACCGGCGTGGGCTCCTCCGCGGTGGCGTCAGCTTCTGCGCGGGCGGGGGTCGGCACATCCTCGGCGGGCACAGCAGCCGGGGCCGGCGTCGCGTCGGGAGCTGCCGTCGCGGAGACGGCGAGGGGTTCAGGATCACCGGGAGATGCGACGGCGAGGGGTACGGCTACGAGCGCACCTGCTGCCAGGGCCGCGGTCGAACCGAGGACCACAAGGTTGCGGCGACGGCGGCGGTGAGCCTCCGCACGGGCTCTCCTGGCCAGGCGCTGCTCGCGAGCGGCCTGGCGGCTGCGTCGGGCGTCGAAGGGTTCCGGCGTCGTCGACTGCATGCCGAGGACCATAACAGACAGATAACGGTCACGTCGCATCCAGATCCCAGGCCCCTCTCAGGGGGACCCATGTCCGGGGTGCGACTAGGCGGTGATGCGCGTGAGGAAGGACTCCCGCCGCACGACCACCCGGGTCAAGGTGGCGTGAGCCACCGATACTGGCCCCTCCCCGAGATCGTGCTCAACAGCGACATCGAAGGTGTGCCGACGCCCATCGCGGCCGGAAAGCCGGGCGTGGATGATGACGGTGGCCCCGATCGGCGTGGCGCGGTGGTGGTCGAGGTCCACCTTCGTGCCCACGCTCGTGGCCTCCGGTCCCAGATCTCCCATGACGGTGACGCAGGCCGCCTCGCACCAGGCCAGCAGTCTCGGGGTGCTCAGGACCGGCACATCGCCGCTTCCGAGTGCTTCGGCGGTGTCGTCCTCAGTGACGGTGAAGGTCGTTCGCGTCTTGTTCACGTGGGGCATTGTCCGATCTGGTGGGACTGTTCAGGAGCGGTGGTCGATGACCGCGATGAGATCCCCCTCGTGGATGACATCCCCGGGAGCCACGGCGATCTCGGCCACGACACCGGAGATCTCGGTCAACACGGGGATCTCCATCTTCATGGATTCCAGGATGACCAGGGTGGCACCAACGTCCACCTTCTCCCCCGCCGTGATGAGCACGGTCTGGACGCTGGCCACCATCTCCGCGCGCACTTCGAGGCGCGTGGGCACAGTTGTCACGGACGAACGCTCAGGAGTTCGGACGCTTGCCGTGGTTCGCACCGCTCTTCTTGCGGTCGCGCTTCTTTCGAGCCCTCTTGCTCATGCCATCCTCCTCGGCCCTTGACGGCCCTCATCGGCACAGTGGAATTCGGCGCCTATCGTGGCACACCCCTGCCTCGGGCTCGCGGCTACTCCCCCTCGGGCCGCTGCCGACGAGTCACGGTCACCTGCGAGATGGTGATCGCAGCGACGATCCGCGAGCGCAGGCTCGGTGGTGCGACCGGTGCGGAGCAGGAACGTCGGATGAGTTCGCGGAGAGACTGCTCGATTCGCACCCGGTGAGCGCAACCTGGGCATGCGTGAAGGTGCGAAACGATGATCTCACGGGACCCCTCCTCAGCCTCGCCATCAAGATAGTCATGCACCGCCGCGAGCACGGCTCGACAGTCACGGGGATCGCTGATCGTCACGGCTGATCCCCTGTCTCCACGGCACCCGCGAACCCTCGCTCCGCCGCGTAGTCGGCAAGGGAGGCGCGCAGCAAAGAGCGACCGCGATGCAGCCTCGACATCACCGTCCCTACGGGCGTGCCCATGATGTCCGCGATCTCCTTGTAGGAGAACCCTTCGACATCGGCGAGGTAGACCGCGATGCGGAAGTCCTCGGGGATCGCCGACAGTGCATCGATCACGGCATCGTCGGTGATGTGGTCGAGAGCCTCCGACTCCGCGGAGCGCATTTCGCCTGTGGTGAAAGGCGTCGTCTGCGCCAACTGCCAGTCAGCGAGTTCATCCGTTGGAGTCTGGAGTGGCTGGCGCTGACGCTTGCGGTAGGACGTGATGAAGGTGTTCGTCATGATCCGATAGAGCCATGCCTTGAGATTCGTGCCCTCCGTGAAGGAGTCGAACTTGGCAAACGCCTTGACGAACGTCTCCTGGACCAGATCCTCGGCATCCGCAGGATTCCGGGTCATGCGCAGGGCGCCGCGATAGAGCTGATCGAGATAGGGCAGCGCGTCACGCTCGAACCGCTCAGCGTCGGCTGCCTGGGCTGTCATCTCCGGGGTCATTGCCTTCGAGGGTAACCCCGTGTCAGTAGCGGCTTCGCTGAGCAGACCATCGATATTGATCGTGATCTCCTCGATTCCCTCGGTAGCCGCGGCCATAGCCAGTCATAACTCGAAGGTCTGCTGCGTTATTCCCGACACTTCATGCCTCACCGGATCCAGCAGTTCCGGGGAGTTGTTCTGCGGACGGTTGACGGCTCGGGAAACCTCGTGGATCGACCAGTACTCCGAGGGCCGCCACGCGAGCGCTTCGCCGAGCACAGGGCCGCCCGGCACCGTGGGATCGAGCCACGCAGCGAACAGGTCTGCTGGAAGTGCCACCGGGCTGCGGTCGTGGATGGCCGAAATCGGCCCGGTTGATCCCATCGTGAGGATCGTCGTCGACATCACCCAGGCGGTCGGATCATCCTCCGCTTCCACCCTGGGATCTCGCCACCAGGCATAGAGCCCGGCCATAGCCAGGACGGAGTCGTCAGCGGGATGCAGATAAAAGGGGATCTTCGGAGCGGCCTGCCATTCGTAGAAGCCATCGGCGGGAACGATGCACCGGCGCTTGGCGAAGGAGGACCGGAAGGCCGGCTTCTCCGCAACCGTCTCGGATCGGGCGTTGATCATTCGGTTGCCGATCGAGGGGTCCTTCGCCCAGGAGGGGATCAGGCCCCATCGGGCGATGTCAAGGCATCGGACCCCGTCATCCTCACGCACCACCGACACCTGCTGGGTCGGGGCGACGTTGTAGTTAGGGGGCAGGAGCCGTTCGGGCAGCTCCTGGACACCGAAGGCTGCCGCGACGTTGACCGGATCCCGTCCGGCGACGAATCGTCCGCACATGGACTCCAGGGTGCCCCATGGCAGGCACTACGCTCGAGGCCGATGCCCTCCACCGATATGACCGCGACTCCACCGGCTGATCCATGGTCGGCTCCCATGGCGCGGCATCCGGTCGATGCGCGCATCGCCATCCCAGGCTCGAAGTCAGCCACCAACCGGGCACTCATCCTCGCTGCTCTCTCCGATAGCCCCTCCACAGTGCGCGGGGCACTGGATGCCCGAGACACCCGCCTCATGGTGGAGGCCTTGCGGACTCTGGGGGCGGAGTTCTTCGAGTCGACCGCTGCGGAGGACGGCGAGGCCTCGACCGAGGGCAATGTCGACTGGCGCGTGACACCGATCGACGACGTCGGTGACGGATCCTCGGCCGGCGAACGCTTCATCGACGTAGGGCTGGCCGGCACGGTGATGCGCTTCGTTCCGCCTGTTGCTGCCCTCACCTGTCACACCGTCGTGCTCGACGGCGATGAGCGAGCGCGCGAACGACCACTCGGACCGATGCTGGACGCTTTGCGCGGGCTGGGTGTCTCGATTGCCGATCGCAACGGGCTGCTGCCCATCACCGTCACCGGTCGCGGCAGTGTTCCAGGGGGCGAGGTGCGCATCGATGCCTCCGCCTCGAGCCAGTTCGTCAGCGGCCTGCTGCTGAGCGCACCACGTTTCGACCGGGGCCTGCGCCTCACCCACATCGGAGCCCATCTGCCGAGCGCCCCGCACATCGAGATGACGATCGCAATGCTCGCCGAGCATGGAGTCTCGGTACGCCGCAGCGGATCTGTCGAGCACCCCACCTGGCACGTCGATCACGGTGTCATCGAGGCACGGGATCGTACGATCGAACCGGATCTGTCCAACGCCGCACCCTTCCTCGTCGCTGCCCTCATCACCGGCGGACGCATCCACATCCCGGACTGGCCGGAGGACACCACCCAGGCCGGGGATCGTTTGCGAGAGCTGCTCGTTGAGATGGGTGCAGTCATCGAGCAGGACGCCACCGGACTCACCCTTCGGGGAACCGGAACGGTCCGCGGTCTCGATGCCGACCTCCACGAGGTGGGTGAGCTCGCCCCCGTTCTCGCCGCCGCCGCCGCTCTCGCCTCCACTCCCTCGCGCCTGTGGGGCATCGGTCACCTACGAGGTCACGAAACAGACCGGCTCGCCGCACTGGAGGAGATGATCACGGCACTCGGCGGCCGGGCGACTGCAGGTGATGACGAGTTGCGGATCGAACCGAGCACGCTGCACGGTGCGACGGTGTCCTCCTACGCCGATCATCGGATGGCCACCGCCGCCGCCGTCCTCGGTCTCGCCACCCCCGATGTCCGTATCCATGACATCGCCACCACCCGCAAAACGCTCCCGGATTTCCCCGGAATGTGGTGGGACATGCTCGGGCAGGGCACATGACACCCACGCGTCGACAAGCGCAACGCTGGGACGAAGACGACGTCCGAGTGCGGCCGGCCCGTGGGAAGTCCAGACCCCGATCCAAGGAACGTCCGCAGCACCTCGATGCCGAGCACGCGAGAGTCATCGGCGTCGACCGGGGACGATTCTCGCTGCGGGCCGATGACGGTCGCGACATGCTGGCGATCAAGGCACGGGAGTTGGGGCGCAAGGGCGTGGTCGTGGGTGACTCAGTCTGGTTCGTCGGCGGAACCGACGGCGGGGAGGATGACCTCGCCCGCATCGTGCGCCTCGATCCACGCACTACGGCGCTGCGACGAACAGCCGATGACTCCGATCCCGTCGAGCGCGTCATCGTGGCGAACGCCGACCAGCTAGGAATCGTCACCTCGATCATCGATCCAGTACCGCGCCCCCGCCTGATCGACCGGGCGCTCGTGGCCGCGATCAATGCTGGCATGCAGCCGCTGCTCATCATCACGAAGGCCGATCTCGCCAACCCCGCAGAACTCCTTGCAGCCTATGCGGACGTGGACGTCGAGATCGTCACCATTTCGCGCGGTGAGGGCAAATCACCACAACCATCCGACCTGCAACGCCTTCGGGACATCCTCGTCGACCATACGACGGTGCTCGTGGGTCATTCAGGGGTCGGAAAGTCCACGCTGGTGAATGCCCTGGTGCCGGGCGCAGATCGTTCGACCGGCATGGTCAATGAGGTGACCGGGCGCGGGCGGCACACTTCGACATCCGCGCTGGCTCTCGCCCTGCCGGAGGGTGGCTGGATCATCGACACCCCCGGGGTGCGCTCCTTCGGGCTGGCTCACGTCTCCCCGGATTCAGTCGTCAACGCCTTCCCCGATCTCACTCCCGGCATCAGCGAATGTCCCCGAGGCTGCAGCCACGATGAAGAGGAGTGCGGGCTCGACGCCTTCGTCGCCGGAGATCCGCATGCCCAAGCACGCCTGGCCTCCCTGCGAAGACTCCTCGCCAGTCGCGGCGCCACCGAGTCCGGTCAGGCCGGATAGATCCCCTGCCACACCATTTCCGAACCGGTATGCCCGGTGCGAATGGTCCACCCGGTGGCGAGTACGGCCACGGCAACCACCACCACCGCGAGGATCTGCGTGCCCAGTGCCCGTCGACGCGCGCGCCGACGATCCACCAGCCACAGCGCGAGGGTGACCGCGAACAGTCCGAGTGCGAATAGCGGCATGAGCGAACCACTGTCATGGTGCGCCTCGCTGACACCACGCAGCAGCGCCAGGGATTGTCCGGATTGGCGGGCCAGGATCGACGAGACCACACCGGCTCCGGCGATAACGACCACGGCTGGTCCGAATCGCACGGAGAAGGTCGGGGCGAAGCCCATGATGATGGCCCCGATCGCTGCGAGCGGCACGAGCACCACCGCCGCGTGGACGACCAGGATGTGGGTGGGCAGACCGAAGATCGAATCGAGCACGAACACCACCGTACGCGCTGTCGACACCGTGCGGACGGATAACGTGATCCGCGTGGCCCCCGCGTCAGCCGATGATCTTGCCCTGGCGATCACCCTCGCCGATGCCGCCGATGCCCTCACGATGGCGGGATATCGCTCCTCCGATCTGGTGGTGCACACCAAGCCTGACCTGACCCCGGTCACCGAGGTCGATCAGGCCGTCGAGCGGGCACTGCGCGACATGCTGGCCGTCCAGCGACCTCGTGATGCCGTCATCGGCGAGGAACACGGCGGCGACAGCACAGCCGGTCGACGATGGGTCATCGATCCCATCGACGGGACGAAGAACTATGTCCGTGGTGTCCCGGTGTGGGCCACACTCATCGCCCTCATCGAGGACACCGGCGAGATCACGGTCGGCGTCGTCAGTGCCCCCGCCCTCCAGCGCCGGTGGTGGGCCGCCACCGGACACGGTGCCTTCACCCAGGGGCCCGAGGACACCGAACCTCGCCGCATTGCAGTGAGCGAGGTGCGAGATCTCGCCGATGCATCGGTGAGCGTGAGCGATCCCATCGGTTGGCCCGATGGTTCCCTGGATCGGCTTCACCAGGCGACCTGGCGCCTGCGTGCCTACGGCGACTTCTGGTCCCATCTGCTCGTGGCCGAGGGTGCCGTCGACATCGCCGCGGAACCTGAGTTGAACCTCTGGGATGTCGCCGCCCTCGTTCCCATCGTCGTCGAGGCCGGGGGCCGCATCACCTCCTTTCACGGACAGCCCACCCTGGACAGCGCGATCACCACGAACGGCCATCTGCACGACGCGGTCATCGACCTCCTGCACTAGCCCGCGAACATCACAGACCGGTCGCAGACTCACCGCACTTTCTCTTCTCCTCTGGACGCGCGAGCGCGAGAAGACTGACTCTGGAGGACATGAAGATCGAGCAAATCCTGTCGTCGAAGGGCCCCGAGGTCATCACGGTGACCCCACATGAGCGGATCGTGACTGTGCTGTCGCTGCTTGCCGAACACGGGGTAGGCGCGCTCGTGGTCTCCGCAGATGGTCGGCTCATCGACGGCATCGTGTCCGAGCGAGACATCGTCCGCGCCATGGCAGCGGATCCGGATGCAGGAACGACCGGTGGCGTCCGGCCGAAACCGGTGTCGTCCCTGATGTCCGCCGACGTCGTCACCGTTGGACTCGACACATCCATCGACGAGGCGATGGCCATGATGACCGAGTCCCGATTCCGTCACCTCCCCGTGGTTGATGACGGTGGGTTCCTCGCCGGCATCGTGAGTATCGGCGATGTCGTGAAAGCGAAGCTCACATCGCTGGAGGAGGAGAAGTCGGCACTGCTGGACTACGTCCATCGAGGCGGCTGACCGCTAGAGGCATCCCCGATTCCGGCCGAATCGTGACCAGGGGCACTGCCCGCGGGGGCGCGATCCCCCGATCGCGAGCAAAGCGAACCCGCCGGGCAAGTCCGGCGAGCAGCAGCACCCCCTCGAGGAGAGCGAACTCCCGGCCGATGCACAGTCGCGGTCCGGCCCCGAAGGGCCAGTAGGCAGCCGCGGCATCCCCACCCCGCGGCAATCCTCCCGCGAAGCGATCAGGGTCGAATCGATCCGGATCGGCCCACACCTTCGGATCCCGATGCACCAGATACGGGCTCAAGATCACCAGCGCACTCGCGGGAATGACCCGTCCCCCCAGGACATCGGCCTCTCGGGCCCGGCGGGTGACCAGCCAAGCCGGTGGATACAGCCGCATCGCCTCATCGAGGACGGCGCGCGCGTAGGGCAGCCGCGGCACATCCTCGACACGCGGCGCACCGTCACCGAGCACCGCCACGGCTTCGTCCTGCAACCGTTGCGCGACCGCATCGTCGCCGGAGACTAGCCACAGCGCCCAGGTGAGTGCACTCGCCACCGTCTCGTGACCGGCAACGATGAAGGTCACCACCTGATCGCGGATCTCCGCGGGGCTCAGGACATCCCCCTCATCAT